>NZ_JBHRYH010000006.1:0-1881 GCF_042648905.1 Vogesella amnigena
CATCCAGCGTGGCTTCGTCGCCATCGTTGTCAGTGGCCACGATCAGGCTGCTGAAGTCGATGCTGTCGACCGGGTCGCTGTCCGGGCCGGTGTACAGCAGGGTGCCTTCGGTATTGCCGTCCTCGACATGGTCGAGCTGGTCATCAAGGTCGAAGTGCCAGCCGCCGTTGCTGTCGACGGTGAGGGTGAACACCAGACGCTCGCCGGCCATGGCGGTGAGGGTGTGGCCATCTTCGCTGACGCTGTAGCTGAGCAGCTCACCCTTGGAGTACAGGTCGGGCAGGCCGGTGGTGGTGGTGGACAGGCTGAAGGTGAGCGGCTCATCGGCGCCGACGGTGAACAGGGCAGCCAGGCTNTGGATCGGGGTCGGCTGGCTTGTTGGGGCAGGGATGTCATCCTGCACGGTAATCACGAAGCTGCCGCGCGAGGCACCTACTGCTTCGTCGCCATCGGCATCGGTGGCCACGATCAGGCTGCTGAAGTCGATGCCACTGACAGGATCGTTACCTTCGCCCGTATACAACCAGGTGCTTTCGGTATTGCCATCCTCGACATGGTCGAGCTGGTCGTCGAGGTCGAAGTGCCAGCCGCCGTTGCTATCGACGGTAAGGGTGAACACCAGGCGTTCGCCGGCCATGGCGGTGAGGGTGCTGCCATCTTCGCTCACGCTGTAGCTGAGTTCTTCGCCCTTGGAGTACAGGGTGGGCAGGCTGAATTCGCCATCGGTGCGCAGGCTGAAGGTCAGCGACTCGTCGGCGCCGCTCTGGAACAGGGCTGCCAGGCTGCCGGCATTGCCGCTGGCTTCATCGTTGTCAGATTCGACCGGGATGCCGACCGAGCTGTCGGGAGTGTCGGCGTCCTCGGTGTTCCAACCCAGGCCACCTTCCTGCACGCCGCCTGTAATGATGGGGATGATGTCTTCGGTTTCCTGGTCATAGGTTGGTTCGACGGCTACCGGGATATCGTCCTGCACCATGATGACAAAGCTGCCGCCTACGGCACCGACTGCCTGGTCGCCGTCGGCGTCGGTGGCGACGATGATGCTGCTGAAGTCGATACCGTAGACCGAGCCGTATTCCGGGCCTTCCTCGCCGGCAACCACTGTCTGCAGCTGGTAGTTCTCGCTGTTGCTGCCATCGTCGACATGATCCAGCTGGTCGTCGAGGTCGAAGTGCCAGCCACCTAGCTCATCGATGGTGAGCGTGAACACGGTACGCAGGCCCTCGCCGCTGCCGGCGGTGGCGGTCAGGGTGTGGCCATCCTCGCTCACGCTGTAGCTCAGCGGGTCGCCATTGGACAGCAGCACCGGCAGCAGCGCGGCGTTGGCCGCACTGATGCTGAAGCTCAGCGGTACGTCGGCACCGCTCTTGAACAGGTTGTTCAGGTCGCCGCTGATGCCGCTGGCCTCGTCGTTGTCGCCGGGGTTGGGGATGCCCAGCGAATGGTCGTCATCGGCCGGGTCTTCCTCGCTGCCCTGGCCCAGGCCGCCTTCTTCCACCCAGATGTAGTTGCCTTCGCCCTGCTCGATGGCAGACGGCACGTCATCGACGATGGTTACCACCATCTGGGCGGTGCCGGAGTTGTTGCCGCTGTTGTCGGTAACGAAGAAGCTGAAGGTGTCGGTCTCGGCCACGTTCTCGTTGTCGATATCGGTGGTCGGGCCGGTGAGCTCATAGGTATAGCTGCCCTGGCCGGTGGCCGGGTTGTAGCTGATGGTGATGAAGCCGAAGCTGCCATTCACAGTGGCGCCATCCAGGCTGCCGATGGCAATGGTGGTGCCATTGATGGTGATGCTGGCAATGTCGCCCAGGCCTTCCGGATCGCTGATGCTGAACGTGCCGGTGGCGAATTCGGCATCGCTGCTGGCGTCACCCACTTCGG
>NZ_JBHRYH010000007.1:0-36865 GCF_042648905.1 Vogesella amnigena
GCTGCCCGGCTGGCTGAGTTTTGACAGCGCGACCGGTGCCTTCTCCGGCACGCC
Source organism: Vogesella amnigena (assembly GCF_042648905.1). Classification (NCBI taxonomy): domain Bacteria; kingdom Pseudomonadati; phylum Pseudomonadota; class Betaproteobacteria; order Neisseriales; family Chromobacteriaceae; genus Vogesella; species Vogesella amnigena. Next base: position 55 of record NZ_JBHRYH010000007.1, read on the forward strand.
GGGCAATGCCGATGTCGGTGTGCTCAACATCCAGGTCACCGCCAGCGACGGCGAGGCGTCGGTCAGCGATACCTTCGCCCTCACCATCCACAACGTGAACGATGCGCCGGTGCTCGACAGTGCCATTGCCGATACCAGTGTCGATGAGGACAGCGCCTTCAGCTACAACGTGGCAGCCCACTTCGCCGACGACGACAGCATCCACGGCGATGTGCTGACCTTCTCCGCCACGCTGGACGATGGCAGCCCGCTGCCCGGCTGGCTGANGACCACCAGCCCGGTTACCCTGACCGCCATGGCAGAAGACAGCGGCACCCGCCTGATCACCCAGGCCCAGCTGCTGGGCAATGCCGCCGACGTGGATGGCCCCAGCCTCACGGCCAGCAACCTGGCCATCGCCAGCGGTAGTGGCAACCTGGTCAACAACGGCAACGGCACCTGGAGCTATACCCCGGCACTGAACGACGATACCCAGGTCAGCTTCAGCTACACCGTCAGCGACGGCAGCCTGAGCGCCGCCGGCAGCGCCACGCTGGATATCACCCCGATCAACGACGCCCCTACCACCAGCCCGGTTACCCTAGCCGCCATGGCAGAAGACAGCGGCGCCCGCCTGATCACCCAGGCCGAACTACTGGCTAATGCAGCCGACGTGGACAGTAGCAGCCTGACCGCCAGCAACCTGAGCATCGCCAGTAGCAATGGCAGCCTGATCGACAACGGCGATGGTACCTGGAGCTACACCCCGGCACTGAACGACGACAGCTCGGTCAGCTTCAGCTACACCGTCAGCGACGGCAGTCTGAGCACCGCCGGCAGCGCCACGCTGGATATCACACCGGTCAATGACAACCCTGTGGCAGCCAGTGATGTACTTTATGTGTCCAACAGCACAACTGTTACTTTGTCGATCAATGCCCTGCTGGCCAATGATATCGATGTCGACGGCATGGCCTTGAGCATTGCCAGCATCAACGTAGAGAACGCGCCGCTTAACAGTATCGTGGGCGGCGTCTCGGTAAACGCCAACGGCACCTTTACGTTCACTACCGGCACCAACGGCGGTATCCTGGCCAGCCCGACAGTGCTTATCCTGGGCTATGTACTGCAGGATGGCGCCGGAGGTACCTCCGTTGCCAATGGCCAGATCACCGTTAACATCATTGCAACCGATAGCAACAATGCCGACACCCTGAACCTCTCCAGCATCAGCAACTATCAGGCGTCGTATATTGATTCGAAGGGAGGGGCGGACAACATTACGGACGGTGCCGCCCTCTCCAGCCTGCTTGGCGGCAGCGGCAGTGACGTACTTACCGGCAACGCGGGCAATGATCTGCTGATAGGCGGCGACAATAGCGACACCCTTAGCGGCGGATTGGGTAACGATATCCTGCGGGGCGGGGCCGGCAATAACGACTCGATGGATGGCGGGGCCGGCAGCGAGGATCTGCTCGATTTTTCGGATGGCACGACGGCGTTAACAGCTTTCACGCTGGTACAAAGCAGTTCCAATACCACGCTGGCTAACGGCACCGCAGGGCTGGGCAACAACGATAGCTACCGCAATATCGAAGGCGTCATCGGCACCAGTTTGGGCGACACGATTACAGGCAGCAGCGGCAACGACATCATCCGTGGCGGAGGCGGAAACGATACCCTGAACGGTGCCGGCAACCTTGCCGGTGGCTTCGACCTGATCGACTTCTCCGATGGCGCTGGCAGCATCAATTTTACCCTGGTCAACAACGGCAGCAACACCGTGTTCAACACCGGCAGTGCCAATCTCGGCACGGATACCTATTCCGGCTTTGAAGGGGTGATAGGTACCGCCTTTGCCGACACCCTGACAGGCTCGGCAAGTGCCGACGAATTGCGCGGCGGGGATGGCAACGACACGCTGAATGGCCTTGGCGGTAACGACACACTGAACGGCGGCAATGGGGCCGACACTCTGACGGGCGGCTCGGGCGCAGATACCTTCGTTTTCCAAACGGGGCCGAGCGCTACGGATACAATCACCGATTTCGATACCACCGCAAACAGCGACCGGCTTGACCTTCGCGACCTGCTGTCCGGCGAGCATGCTACTGCGGCCAGCCTGGATGCCTATCTGGACTTTGGCTACGACGCACTCAGCAACCAGACGACAGTCAATATCCGGGCCAATGGTATCGGCAGCGTGGATCACCAAATCATTTTGCAGAATGTCGACATCACTGCCTTTGGCAGCAACGATAGCGCCATCATTACCAACCTGCTCGCCAGCAACAAGCTGCTCACCGACAGCTGACCCTACCCGCCCCCGCCGATAGCAGCCAGCGCCCTTGCACAAAAGCAAGGGCGCTGTGCCAGGCCGGCTGGGCGCTGCGGCCAGCCTTGCGTACACTGCTGCCATCCAGTTGCCAGCATTGCCTGCCCGATGACCTACCTGTACCAAGCCCGCCGCCAGCCGCGCAGCGAACGGCATACCTTCAATGGCCATGATTACCACGTGCTGTGCTGGGGAGACCCGGCTGCGCCGATGCTGTTCCTGCTGCACGGCTGGATGGATTGCGCCGCCAGTTTCCAGTTCACCGTGGATGCGCTGGACGATAGCTGGCAGATCATCGCGCCGGACTGGCGCGGCTTTGGCGACAGTGCCTGGAACAGCGGCAGCTACTACTCGCCAGACTACCTGGCCGACCTGGACGCGCTGCTGCAACACTACAGTCCGCATGCTGCGGCCAACCTTGCCGGCCACAGCATGGGCTCGATGGTGGCCGGGCTATATGCCGGCATCCGCCCGGAGCGGGTCGCAAAACTGGCACTGCTGGAAGGTTTCGGCCTGGCGCCCTCCCGCTCGGCCGAGGCGCCGGGGCGCTACGGCAACTGGCTGAAGGAGAAACGCCAGCCGCCGGCGTTTGCCCCGCTGCAAGGCGTGGATGAGCTGGCGCACAAGCTGCAGGGCCGTAACGCCCATCTGCCACCGGACCGCGCCCGCTACATGGCCACCGCGCTGACCCGCATGCAGGATGGTGCGCTGCGCTACCGTGCCGACCCGCGCCACAAGATGGTGAACCCGGTGCTGTACCGGCTGGAGGAAGCCATGGCCTGCTGGCGGCGCATCACCGCCCCGGTGCTATGGGTGGTAGCGGCCGAAGCGCTGGAGACCCCGCTGGCGCGCGGCATCGCCACCACGCTGGACGAGCGCCGCACCTGCTTTGCCCAGCTGCAGGAAGTCCGCATCGAACAGGCCGGGCACATGCTGCAGTGGGAACAGCCGGAAGCGTTGGCCGCACAGCTGCAGCGCTTCTTTGCCTAGCATCAGCTCACCATCTGCCGCGCGTTAACGCTACGGCGCCAAGTGCGAGCAGAGAAGCACTTGGCCGACATGCCGACCCGGCACCCGCGGTGTACGCCTGGTGCCACCCCGGTTCACGAGATGGTGAATATTTGCATATGAACAATTGTCATAACTGGCGGCACCACCATGGCGTAAAGTTTTCCGCCACAAGACCAACCCGGCGCCACGCCGCCTTCAGCTTACGGACTGCCCCATGACCCGCTTTGCCCGCCACCTGCAGGATGTCACCATCACCAACCCGTTTCCCGGCCTGCCACGGCTGGAAGCGCTGATCGGCCGCAACATCGTCAGCCGCATCGGCTCCAACGAAAGCCTGCCGCTGGCCGAACATACCGTCAGCCAGCTGTGGGGCGAGACGCTGTACGAACTGGCGCGGCTGTACCCGGACCCGTATGCCGGCGCCGTGCGGCAGCGTGCCGCCGCCCTCAATGGCGTGACTGCGGCCAACGTGGTGGTGGATGCCGGTGCCGACAGCCTGATCGCGCTGTTCCTGCGCGCCCGTGTCAGCCCCGGCGACGTGGTGGTGTGCACCGCCGGCACCTACCCTACCTTCCGCTACTTTGCCGAAGGCGTGGGCGCGCGCATCGTGGAGGTGCCATACGCCGAAACCGAGGGCGTGCTGCACAACGACCTGCCGGCACTGGCCCGTGCCGCGCGCGAGCACGACGCCGCACTGCTGTACCTGGCCAACCCGGACAACCCCACCGGCACCTTCCAGCACACCGACGCCGTACGCACGCTGCAAAGCCAGCTGCCGGCCGATTGCCTGCTGCTGCTGGACGAGGCCTATATCGACTTCTGCGCTGAGGGCGAACGCCAGGGCGTGCTGCCGAATACCGCCCGCCTGCGCACGCTGTCCAAGGCGCATGGCCTGGCCGGGCTGCGCGTGGGCTACACCATTGCGCCGGAGGAGTGGACCAGCAAGGTCGACCAGATCCGCACCCAGTTCGCGGTATCCAGCGTGGCGCAGGCCGCGGCAGTCGCCGCGCTGGACGCGCCACACTGCAGCCAGCAGCTGATCGACACCACGCTGCAGCTGCGCGAAGCCCTGGCAGCAGCACTGTTGCAGCGCGGGCTACAGTTATTGCCGTCACACACCAATTTTGTCGCCATCGTCTACCCGGATGCCGACAGTGCACTGGCGCGACAGAAAACCCTGCTGGCACAAGGGGTTGCCGTGCACCGTCCGCCGCACCCATCCATGCAGCATGTGCTGCGGGTCACCGCACACCCGGATGCCCTGCAGAATGTCGTGCTGGATGCCCTGTCCGGGGCATGAAAAGGTGACCGCGCGCTGTTAGAATCTCGATAAATATATCGTTGAAAGCCGCGCCCGGTCATGAAAGTCCCGCTATTTGACGCCGACACCACGTCTGAACTGGTGCGCAACCTGGTGATTCCGCCGCGCCCGGCCATCATGAATCAGCTGATGGCGCTGCGTAACAATCCGGACATGAGCCTGCTGGATGTGGCCGATGTCATCGCCACCGACATCGGCCTGTCGTCCGCCGTGCTCAAGGCGGCCAATAGTCCGTTTTTCGGCGCCTCGCGCTCGCTGACTTCCATCCACCAGGCGGTGAGCCTGCTGGGGGTGCGCAACCTGCTGTTCCTGGTGCAAGGCCTGCTGCTGCGGCTGACGCTTACCAGCCAGAAACCGCCAGCCATCGAGACATTCTGGGAGCGCACCATGCACGAGGCAGCCACCGCTGCCGCGCTGTGCCACCGCCTGGGACGCCCCAGCGAGGAGTGCCAGTCGTTCGCGCTGTTCCGCAGCTGCGGTATCGCTGTGATGCTGATGCGCTACTCCAATTACGAACGCACCCTGCGCCTGATCGGGCCGGCGCAGGACCACCAGGTATCCAAGATCGAGCAGGAGATCCACGGCACCAGCCACGATGTGGTGGGTTACCTGGTTGGCCGCACCTGGCTGATGCCGGAAGATTTCAACCAGGCCATCCTGCTGCAGCACAGCCCGGAGCTGTTCAGCGCCGATCGCGACAACCAGTTGCTGGATCACGAGCACAAGATGATGGTGGCCGTGGCCCGTGCCGCGCAGCATGTGTGGCGTACCAGCACCGACAGCCATGGCGACCCGGGCTGGAAAGAGCGCGCGCCGGAATTGATCTCCTACCTGGGCATGAGCACGGAAGAGTTCGAGGATTGGGTGGACGCCATGCACGACCAGATCCACCAGGGCGTCTGAACCACCGCTCCACAACAACAAACCGGCCGCTGGCCGGTTTTGTTTTTCCAGCACTGCCCACGGTAGCCCGGATAAGCGCCGCTCCTGCGGGAAAGCACCTCAACGTTGGCCGCATGCCCCGGATGCGCCTGTGGCTTATCCGGGCTACACCCCGCCCTCGCCCAGCGCCGCGCGCATCTGCTCCAGCTCCTGCAAGCGGTCGTGGATATCACCCCAATGGCGGGTGTTCACCGCGGCAATCAGCGCGTCGATCATGCATGTAGCCCGGATAAGCGCAGCGCCTCCGGGAAAGCACCTCAACGTTGGCCGCATGCCCCGGATGCACCTGCGGCTTATCCGGGCTACGCCCCGCCCTCGCCCAACGCCGCGCGCATCTGCTCCAGCTCCTGCAGGCGGTCGTGGATATCTCCCCAATGGCGGGTGTTCACCGCGGCAATCAGCGCGTCGATCAGCATCAGCAGCGGGGTATTGGCATCCCAGCCGGCCGGGCCGGCAGTGTGTGCCGCCAGGGTAAAACGGGCGCAGCGTGATACCGGCGACAGCCACTGGTCGGTAAACAGTACCACCTGCACCTTGCGCTGCGCCGCCATCTCCGCCATGCGCTGCGCATCCTGCCAGTAGCGGCGGATGTCGAACACCACCAGCACGTCCTGCTTGTCCATGTCCACCAGGTGATCTGCCCAGCTGGCCGGCAGCGCCCGCAGCTGTGTCACCTGCGAGCGCACCACTTTCAGGTGATGCGCGAGGTAGGCCGCCAGCGGCTCGGTAAGCCGCCCGCCCAGCAGCCATATCCGGCGCTTGGGGTCTGCCAGCAGCTCCACTGCGCCATCGAACTCCGCCGCGCTGACGTTGGCCGCAGTCTGCTGCATCAGCTCGCTCTGGCGGCGCACGAAATCGGCCAGGAAATTGGTGCCTTCCGCTGCCAGGCTGGCCTCGCGCCGCACCAGCGGCGACTGCAGCCTTGCTTCCAGTTCGCTGCGCAGTGCGGCCTGGAACGCGGTATAGCTGTCAAAACCCAGCTTGCTTACCAGCCGCAACACGGTGGGGCCGCTCACTTCCACCCGTGCCGCCAGCTGGGCAATGGTTTCCAGCCCGGCTACCGGGTAGTTGGCCAGCAGCACGCGGGCGATCTTGCGTTCGGTCGGCGTGAGCTTGTCCATTTCCGAGCGCAGCAATTCTGCAACAGAGCGGTTTTGTCCCATCAACACTCCCCTTTTCCAGCATGGATCCAGTATTGGCGCCCCTTGCCGACAGTTTGGCCGATGCCTCGCCACCAGGCAACGTAATTTTTATTACATTTTACATCTTGCAATATGTTTTTCTAACGTCTACTACTATGCACAGAGGGTAGGAAAACCGCCCCACAGCCGGGAATAGAGAGGAAAACATGGAAGCGCACAAGGTAAGAACCGCAGACGATCTGCGCACGCTCATTCAGCAGCGTGATCTGAAGCAGATCAAGGTCGGGCTGTACGATATCGATGGTGTCATGGCCGGCAAGTATATGTCGCGCGACAAGTTCCTGTCCGCCCTGGATGGTGGCTTCGGCTTCTGCGACGTGGTGTTTGGCTGGGATGTGGGCGACAAGCTGTACGACAACACCAAGCTCACCGGCTGGCAGCGGGGCTATGCCGATGCCCAGGTGCGGGTGATTCCGGAAAGCTGCCGCGAGCTGCCGCTGGAAGACAATATGATCCTGCTGCAGGGCGAGGTGGTGGGCCGGCTGGAAGGCCTGTGTCCGCGCGGCCTGCTGCGCCGGGTGCTGCAGCGTGCGGCCAACATGGGCTTCGAGCCGATGGCCGGCATCGAGTACGAATTCCTGGTAGCCGATGAAAGCAACACCGAGCTGCTATCCCGCAACTACCGCAACATCAAGCCGCTGGGCAATGGCGCCTTTGGCTATTCGGTGCTGCGCAACTCGGTGAACACCGAGTTCTATCACGGCCTGATCCAGCTGTGCGAAGCGATGAACATGCCGCTGGAAGGCTTCCACGAGGAAACCGGCCCCGGCCAGCTGGAAGCCGCGCTGGGCGTGGAAAAGGCACTGCTGGCGGCCGACAACGCCGCGCTGTTCAAGACCTTTGCCAAGGTGCTGGCACAGAAGCAGGGCCGCACCTGCAGCTTCATGGCCAAGTGGCACCAGGAATACTCCGGCCAGGGCGGCCATATCCATGTCTCGCTGAAGAATGGCAACGGCGACAATGCCTTCTACGACCCGAGCCAGCCCGGCAACATCAGTCGCACCATGCGCCACTTCATTGGCGGGCTGCAGGCGCTGATGCCACAGATCACCAGCCTGGCCGCGCCCACCATCAACAGCTTCCGCCGCCTGGTGCCCGGTTACTGGGCGCCCACCTCGGCGCTGTGGGGCATCGACAACCGCACCGTATCGCTGCGCGCCATCCCCGGCAGCAACAAGTCGCAGCGGGTGGAATACCGGCTGCCCGGCGCCGACTGCAACCCTTACCTGGCGCTGGCCAGTGCACTTGCCGCCGGCCTGCACGGCATCGAGCACGAGATTGAGCCGGACGAGGCGATTACCGGCAACGGCTACCTGCTCGATGCGCCGCCGGAGCGCCGCCTGCCGCGCTCGCTGTGGGAAGCCGCACAGACACTGAAGCAGTCCGTCGTGATGCGCGACTGGCTGGGCGACGACTTCGTCGACCACTTCGCCGCCACCCGCGAGTGGGAAGAGCGCGAGTTCCAGCGCCACGTTACCGATTGGGAATTGAACCGTTACTTCGAGATCATCTGACATGAGCAAGCATTTTTCCGTTATCTCCCCGGTAGATGGCAGCGAGCTGCTGCAACGTGACTATCACGACGCCGCCACCGTGCGCGCCACGCTGGATGCGGCCAACCATGCCCGGCGCAGCTGGCGCCAGGTCAGCCTCACCGAGCGCAAGCTGATGGTTGGCCGCGCGGTGGACGAACTGGTGGCCCGCAAGGAGCGCATCGCCGAGGCGATTACCCGCCAGATCGGCCGCCCGATCAGCCAGTCACCGGGCGAAGTGCGCGGCCTGGAAGAGCGCGCCCGCACCATGATCGAGCTGGCCGAGCAGGGCCTCGCCGACGTGCGCCCGACACCCAAGGCCGGTTTCGAGCGCTTCCTGCGCCGCGAACCGCTGGGCACCGTGCTGGTACTGGCGCCGTGGAACTACCCGTTCCTTACCGCCATCAACACCATCGTGCCGGCACTGGTGGCCGGCAATACCGTGATCCTGAAGCACTCCAGCCAGACCCCGTTGGTGGCCGAGCTGTTCGACGAGGCGTTCAAGGCCGCCGGGCTACCTGCCGGCGTGTTCCAGATCCTGCATCTGGACCATGCCGCCACCCTGCAGCTGGTGGCCAGCGAAGGCATCGACTTCGTGGCCTTCACCGGCTCGGTAGAGGCTGGCCGCACCGTGCAGCGCGCCGCCGCCGAGCGCTTCATCGGCCTGGGGCTGGAACTGGGCGGCAAGGACCCGGCCTATGTGCGTGCCGATGCCAACCTGCCCTCCGCCATCGAAAACCTGGTGGATGGCGCCTTCTTCAACTCCGGTCAATCCTGCTGCGGCATCGAGCGCATCTACGTACACCAGCGCCACTTCGATGATTTCGTTGCCGGCTTCGTGGAGCTCACCAAGGGCTACCGCTTCGGCAACCCGCTGGATGCCCATACCAACCTCGGCCCGATGGTACGCGCCAGCGCCGCCGCCTTCGTGCGCCAGCAGACCGCGGAAGCCATTGCCCAGGGCGCGCAGGCGCTGATTCCGGCCGGCCACTTCGCCGCCGATGCACCGGGCACGGCCTATCTGGCGCCGCAGGTGCTGGTGAACGTGAATCACGGCATGCGGGTAATGAGCGAGGAAAGCTTCGGCCCGGTGATCGGCATCATGCCGGTAAGCGGTGACGAAGAGGCACTGCAGCTGATGAACGACAGCCGCTATGGCCTTACCGCCTCGATCTGGAGCGCCGACCGCGACGCCGCGCTGCACCTGGGCGAGCGGCTGGAAACCGGCACCGTATTCATGAACCGTTGCGACTACCTGGACCCGACCCTGGCCTGGACCGGGGTGAAAGACACCGGCCGCGGCGTGTCGCTGTCGGTGCTGGGCTACAGCCAGCTCACCCGCATCAAATCCTTCCACTTCAAAGACTAATTTTTGCCACGAAACCCACGGAAAGCACGAACGCTTGCAGCATGGCAAACAGATTCGTGACGTTTCGTGGGGTTCGTGGCCAATCAAAAAGGATCGCACCATGCAACTGAAAGGCAACTGGAACTACCCCACCGCCATCCGTTTCGGCGCCGGCCGCGCCAGCGAACTGCCGGCAATGTGCGCCGAGCTGGGCATCAAGCGCCCGCTGCTGGTGACCGACCCGGGCCTGGCCAAACTGCCGATGATCCCGCGTCTGCTGGACTACCTGCACAGCGCCGGCCTGGTGGCCAGCGTGTTCAGCGACCTGCGCCCCAACCCGGTGGGCCGCGACGTGGATGCCGGCGTGGCCGCCTACCATGGTGGCAGCCATGACGGTGTGATCGCCGTCGGCGGCGGCAGCGCACTGGATGTGGGCAAGGCGATCGCGCTGATGGTGGGCCAGAACCGCCCGCTGTGGGACTTCGAAGACGTGGGCGACAACTGGACCCGCGTCAATGTGGCCGGTGTGGCACCCACCATCGCGGTGCCCACCACCGCCGGCACCGGCTCCGAGGTTGGCCGCGCCTCGCTGATCATCGATGAGAATGGCCACCGCAAGGTCATCATCTTCCACCCGTCCATGCTGCCCAAGCTGGTGCTGGCCGACCCGGAGCTGACCTGCGGCCTGCCGCGCCACCTCACCGCCGCCACCGGCATCGACGCCTTCGTGCACAACCTGGAAGCGTTCTGCTCGCCCTACTACCACCCCATCGCCCAGGGTGTGGCGCTGGAAGGCATGCGCCTGGTACACGACTGGCTGGAAGCGGCCTGCGACAACGGCAATAACGTGGAAGCGCGCTCGCACATGTTGGCCGCATCGATCATGGGCGCCACCGCCTTCCAGAAGGGCCTGGGCGGGGTGCATGCGCTGGCGCACCCGATCGGCGCGCACTTCGACACCCACCACGGCCTGGCCAACGCCATCCTGCTGCCCTATGTGCTGGTGAAGAACCGCCCGGCCATCGAGGAGCGCATCGAGGCCGCCGCCCGCTACATCGGCCTGGCCGATGCCAGCTTCGACGGCTTCCTGAACTGGATCCTGCAGCTGCGCGCCAAGCTGGGCATCGCCCACAGCCTGGCCGAGATCGGCATCAGCCGTGAACACGCGGCAATGATCGGCCATGACGCCAAGCAGGACCCGAGCGACGGCGGCAACCCGCTGCCGCTATCCGCCGATGACTATGCGGCCATCTTCCTGGCCGCCTGCGAGGGCAATGTCCATGGCTAAACCGGTAATCGGCCTGACCACCTACCCGCCCGGCCCCGGCCACGGGCCCCATACCCCTGAGTTGTACGTGCAGGCGGTGGTACGCGCCGGCGGCGCACCGGTACTGCTGCCGCATGTCGGTGCCGACATGGTGGATGCCTGGCTCTCGCATCTGGACGGCGTGGTGCTGATCGGCGGTGGCGACATCGAGCCTGCCCGCTACGACGGCGGCGACCACCCCACCATCTACAACCTCAACCCGGCGCGCGATGACACCGAGCTGGCACTCACCCGCGCCGTGCTGGCGAGCAAGCTGCCGACCCTGGCGATCTGCCGCGGCCTGCAGCTGGTGAACACCGTGCTGGGCGGCAGCCTGCACCTGCACCTGCCGGACGTGGTGGGCGAGGACACCCTGCACCGCGCCCCGCCGCGCGAGCCGGTACCCCACGCCATCCGCGTGGCCGCCGGCAGCTGCCTGGCCGGCCTGCTGGGCGAGCACAGCGAGTCGGCTTCCTGGCACCACCAGGCGATTGACCAGCTGGGCGAAGGCCTGGTGCCGGTGGCCTGGGCGCCGGACGGGGTGATCGAAGCGGTGGAGCTGCAGGACAACCCGCAGCTCACCGCGGTGCAGTGGCACCCGGAGATCACCGCGGCGGACGACGCGCGCCAGCAGGCACTGTTCGACCACCTGGTGCGATTGGCCAGCAAAACCGGCTGAACCCGGCAGCAAAACCCTGTCAGCCCCCGTAGCCCCGCCTGACCGTACTCCGGTACCGACAGGCGTGGCCCCGGGCTTGCCCAGGGTTTTGCAGCAGCACAGTAACGCTTCATTCACGACGGCCGTGTCGGGACAGCCACGACCGCCGTATCAGGCCTGAGAGCAACCGGCACAGACCGGACGGGCAAAACGGCGCAAGCCACCATGCAAGAAGATTGGGATCAAAGGAGAAATTCATGGCGAAGCAAAAGGTCGTGCGAGAGCTGAAACCCAGCCTCAAAACCATTCATCTGTGGGGTATCGCTGTTGGTCTGGTGATCTCCGGGGAGTACTTTGGCTGGAGCTACGGCTGGGCCAGCGCCGGTACGCTGGGCTTCCTGGTGACCTCGCTGCTGATCGCAACGATGTATACCACCTTCATTTTCAGCTACACCGAGCTGACCACCTCCATTCCGCATGCCGGCGGCCCATTCGCCTATGCGCGCCGTGCCTTCGGCCCCACCGGCGGCTTCATTGCCGGCGCGGCCACGCTGATCGAGTTCGTGTTCGCACCACCGGCCATCGCGCTGGCCATCGGCGCCTACCTGGGCGTGCAGTTCCCGGGGCTGGACCCGAAAGTGGCGGCGGTAGGCGCCTATCTGGTGTTCATGACGCTGAACATTCTCGGCGTGCAGCTGGCGGCCAACTTCGAGCTGTTTGTCACCGTGCTGGCCATTGGCGAGCTGCTGGTATTCATGGGCGTGGTCAGCCCCGGCTTCTCGCTGGCCAACTTCACCGCCAATGGCTGGGCCGGTGGCAGCGAGCTGAATCATGTTGCAGTGATGGGTATTCTGGGTGCCATTCCGTTTGCCATCTGGTTCTTCCTGGCGATCGAAGGTGCCGCCATGGCGGCGGAAGAAGCGGAAGACCCGCGTCGCACCATTCCGAAAGCCTATATTGGCGGCATCCTCACCCTGACCGCGCTGGCCATCGGTGTGATGATCTTTGCCGGCGGCGTGGGCGACTGGCGCCAACTGGCCAATATCAACGACCCGCTGCCGCAGGCGATGAAAGCGGTAGTCGGCGAAAACAGCGGCTGGATGCATATGCTGGTCTGGATCGGCCTGTTCGGTCTGATCGCCAGCTTCCACGGCATCATCATGGGCTACTCGCGGCAGATCTTCGCGCTGTCCCGCGCCGGTTACATGCCGGCAGTGTTTGCCCGCGTACACCCGCGCTTCAAGACCCCGCATCTGGCCATCATCCTGGGCGGCATCATCGGCATTGCCGCCATCTTCAGCGATGAATGGATCAAGCTGGGCGGCCAGACGCTGACTGCCAACATCATCACCATGTCGGTGTTCGGCGCGCTGGTGATGTACATCATGTCGATGCTGAGCCTGTTCCGGCTGCGCAGCCGTGAACCGAAGCTGGATCGCCCGTTCCGCGCCCCGGTCTACCCGCTGTTTCCGGCTATCGCGCTGGTAATCGCCGTGCTGGCACTGCTGACCATGGCATGGCTGAACCAGCTGGTATTCGGTCTGTTCGTGGCCGCCATGGTGGCCGGCTATGTGTACTTCCTGGCAACCAAGCATCTGCGCGATGCCGCGCCGCAGGATGACATGCTGGAAGGGCTGGGCAGCGAAGGCGAGCTGCCGCTGAAGCCGTCGCTGATGCCGGGCAAGGACTAAGCGCAAGCTGTTCCACCCGCCACAACCAACAAGGGCCGCGCAAGCGGCCCTTGTTGGTTGACTGCTCAGAGATAACGCTCAGTGCCGCGACGCCTCGTCGCGCACGGCATTGATCACGTCCATGCCGAACAGCTCGTTCACGTCATCTTCATCGAACACATAACGTTGGCCGCAGTATTCGCAGCCCACCTCGATGGAGCCCTGCTCCAGCACCACGTTGGCCACTTCCTCGCCGCCCAGCAGCTTGAGCATGTCGCCCACGCGATCCTCGCTGCAGTTGCAGGCAAAGCTCACCACTTCCGGATCGAACACGCGCACGGTTTCCTCGTGGTACAGGCGGTGCAGAATGTCGTGCGCCGGCAGGGTCAGCAGCTCTTCCGGCGTCAGGGTGGCAGCCAGCACGGTAAGGTGCTGCCAGGCATCCGGATCGCCGTGGCCGTCCGGCAGGCGCTGCAACAGCAGGCCGGCGGCGGTTTCATCATTGCAGGCCAGGGTCAGGCGGGTGTCCAGTTGCTCGGAACGCTCCATATAGTGCTGCAGCATGGCGGCGATGCTGTCGCCTTCCAGCGCCACGATGCCCTGCCACGGCTCGCCGTCCTTGGGCTCCAGCGTCAGCACGCAGGTGCCGCCTTCGCCCAGCAGCTCGGCCAGCGGCGCATCGTGGATCTGGGCATCGAAACGCGCGGTGGCGCGCACGGTGCGCTCATTGGTGCACTCGGCCACCGCCAGGCGCAGCGCGCCCTTGCCATGCAGCTGCATGATCAGCGTGCCATCGAACTTGAGGTTGGCCGCCAGCAGGCCGCAGGCTGCCAGCATCTGGCCCAGCACCTGGCGAATGGCAGGCGGGTAGTCGTGACGCGCCAGCACCTGCTGCCAGGCGCCATCCATGCGCACCAGTACACCGCGTACCGGCGCACCGTCGAACAGGAAGCGTTGCAGATTATCGTGTTGGCTCATGAATGCTTGTCCTTGTCGTTGGATATCGAATAAAGCGTCAGCGGCAGCGAGGAACTGGCGTCGAATTCGCACGCCGCCTGCACCGCGCGCTCGGCAATCTGTGCCGCGGAGAGCGGGCTGTCGTACAGCACCTGCATGGCGCCCATGGCGAACTTGCGGCCGGAGCCTATCGCCCAGTAGCGCGCGAACTGGTACACCTCGCGCATCGGAAACACGCCGAAGATGCCGTTGGCGTTGGCCACCAGCACCATCATCTGGCTGGATTCGTACGGGTCTTCCTCGTCCTCCTCCGGCCGCAGGAAGAAATGATCCTTCAGCTTGGGGTGGATCTTGCGAAAGGTCTCGAACAGCCCGGCGCGGCTCCCCAGATCGCGCGACTTCAGCCCTTTCAGCGCCGACTTCAGCACCAGGTCGTGCGCGGCGGAGCCGGCAATTGCCAGGTAGCTGTCGCCGATGCGGAAGATCTTGTCGTGGAACACGTCATAGCCGGCCAGCAGCTTGTGTTCGTCACTGAACGTGGTCTGGGTATCGGCCGCAATGGCGACCTGACCGTCCTTGCAGACTACGACAATGGTGGTCATGACTGGCTCCGGTTACGCGGCAAACGCCATAGATAGGGGCGGCCCCCAAAACTGCAAGTACGGGGAACCTCGAAAACATCCAGCTTGCGTCGCGATACTGCACTGCTCACAAAAAATCCCTCCTTACCTATCAAAATATATGCGGCGTCGGGATTTTTCGTTCGCGCCTTGTCTCGCCGCGACTTCGTCTGATTGGCAATCCGGTTTTTGCGAGGCTACCCTGCAAAGACAGTCATTATCGCCCGCCCAAGCCATGCGGCCAACCTTGGCCGCGGCGGCTGTTCGTGAAAAAATGACCAGACCTGCATCAATCACGGATTCCCCCATGTGCCAGCTGCTGGGCATGAACTGCAATACGCCCACCGACATCCTGTTCTCTTTCGAGGGCTTTCACCGCCGTGGCGGTCTGACCGACCATCATGGCGACGGCTGGGGCATCGCCTTTTTCGAAGGACGCGGCGTGCGGCTGTTCCTGGATGACAAGCCGGCGGCCGATTCGCCGGTAGCCAGCCTGGTGCGGCAGTACCCGATCAAGTCGGAAAACGTCATCGCCCATATCCGCAAGGCCACCCAGGGCGAGGTGAACCTGGCCAACTGCCACCCGTTCCAGCGCGAAATCTGGGGCCAGTACTGGATCTTCGCCCACAACGGCAACCTGGTGGAGTTCCACCCCGACACCGGCTGCTACTACCAGCCGGTGGGCAGCACCGATTCGGAGCGTGCCTTCTGCCATCTGCTGGAAACCCTGCGTCAGCGCTGGTGCCAGCCGCCAACGCTGGAGGAGCTGTTCGCCGCCATCGAGACACTGGCTGCCGAGTTGCGCGGCCATGGGGTATGCAACTTCATGCTGTCCAATGGCGACTGGCTGTTCGTGCACTGTTCCACCCGCCTGCACTACATCGTGCGCCAGGCGCCGTTCCCCACCGCCCACCTGGTGGACGACGACGTGACGGTGGATTTTTCCACCGTTACCACGCCGCTGGACCGGGTAGCGGTGATCGCCACCGTGCCGCTGACCGACAACGAGTACTGGACGCCGCTGCGTGATGGCGAGCTGATCCTGTTCCAGGACGGCCTGCCGCTGCTGCATAGCGTCAGCACACCGCCCACCCGCCGCGTGGACACCGGCGGCTGCGACACGGATGCCGCAGCAAAAGCTGATCCAGCGCAAAGCTGAGCCTTGCCGCCGCGGCCAACGTGGCGGCAGGCCCACGCAAGCGTATATGCTGGCAGCGTGATCCGTACGGAGTGCCAGCATGACCCGTTTCGATTTTTCCCATCCCCCGTTCACCCACCTGAGCAATGCCGAGCGGCAGACGCTGGAAAACGCCGCCGACATCGTGTTCTTCGACAACGAGGAGCTGATCCTTGCCCCCGCGCAGCCGGTGAATGCGCTGTACGTGGTGATCAAGGGCGTGGTGCGCGAGATGGCGGACGACGAAGTGATTGCCGTCTACAAGCAGCGCGATACTTTCGACGCCCGCTCCATGGTGGCCGGCCACACCAGCACCCGCTTCGTGGTGCACGAGGAGGCACTGGTGTTCTCGCTGCCGCGTGCCACCGTGCTGGCGCTGACCGAGAGCAACCCGGGCTTTGGCGCCTATTTCTTCGCCAGCATCTCGCAGAAATTCGGTGCCATGGCACGCGAATCCGGCAACCGCGAACTGCAAACCCTGCTCACCGCCACCGTGCGCGATGCCTGTTCGCGGTTGCCGGTATTCGCCGCCGGCAGCGACAGCATTCTGGATGCCGCACGGCTGATGAAGCAGCGCAAGAGCAAATCCATCCTGGTGCAGCACGGCGAGCGGCTGGGCATGTTCACCACCACCGATTTTCGCGACATCATTCTCAGCGACACCCCTTCCAGCACCGCGCTGCACCAGGTGTGCCACTTCGACCTGATCACCGTCGATATCGACGATTTCCTGTTCAATGCCCTGCTCACCATGACCCAGCGCAACATCCGCCGCCTGGTGGTGATGGAATACGGCAAACCGGCCGGCATCCTGGCGCAGGTGGACATCCTGTCCTATTTCTCCAACCACTCGCACCTGATCGCGCAGCGGCTGGATCGCGCCGACACGCTGGACGAGCTGGCGGATATCGCCGAGCAGATCACCCGGCTGGTAAGCATCCTCTCCAGCCATGGCGTGAAGGCGCCACAGCTGGGGCGGCTGGTGCAGGCGCTGAACGCGCGGCTGTTCGAGCGCGCCTGGCAGCTGATCGCCCCGCCGGAGCTGGTGGCCAACAGCTGCCTGCTGGTGATGGGCTCGGAAGGCCGCGGCGAGCAGATACTGAAAACCGACCAGGACAACGCGCTGCTGATCCGCGACGGTTTTGACCACCCGGCGATACGCGGCGCCTGCGACACCTTCAGCGACACGCTGGCGCGCTTTGGCTACCCGCCCTGCCCCGGCGGCATCATGGTGCGCAACCCGCAGTGGTGCCGACATGAGCAGGCCATGCGCGACCAGCTATACCACTGGGTGATGACACCGGATGGCGATGCGCTGATGAACCTGGCGATCTTCGTGGATGCCGAAGCGGTAGCCGGCGACCACGCTCTGCTGCAGCAATGCCGGCATTACCTGGCCGGCCTGTTGTCCGACGATGAAAGTTTCTACGCCCGTTTTGCCCGCGCCATCGAACAGTTCGATACCCCGCTGGGTTTCTTCGCCCAACTGCTGACCAAGGAAAAGGATGGCGCCGCCACGCTGGACATCAAGAAGGGCGGCATCTTCCCCATCGTGCATGGCATCCGCGCGCTGTCGCTGCGCCATGGCGTCAGCGCCTGCAATACCTTCGATCGCCTGCAGCAGCTGGCCGACCGTGGCCTGCTGGAGCGCGAGCTGGCAAACGACGTGGGCGAGGCGCTGTCCTTTCTGCTCGGCCTGCGCCTGAGCCACGGCCTGGCCGAGCTGGCAGATGGCCGCAACGCCAGCAACCTGATACGCCCGGAGCGCCTGTCCACGCTGGAGCGCGACCTGCTGAAAGACGCGCTGGCACTGGTGAAGCGCTTCAAGGGCTACCTGCGCCACCACTTCCGCCTGGGAGCCATCGCATGATTCCCGCCGCGATGAAACGCCAGCTGGCGCGCTGGCGGCTGAAAGATCCGGCCTTTGCCTACCTGCTGGACACGGACGACAGCGAAGTGGTGAGCGTGGACTGCGAAACCACCAGCCTGAACGTGAAAGAGGCCGAACTGCTATCCATCGGCGCGGTGAAGATACGCGGCCAACGTATTCTCAGCAGTGAATCGTTCTACCTGCTGGTAAAGCCGGAACGCCGCCCGGAGGCTGGCAGTGTGAAGATTCACGGCCTGCGCCCGCGCGACGTGTCCGACGGGCTGTCGCCGCGCGAGGCGGTATCGCAGCTGCTGGCCTTTATCGGCGGTCGGCCACTGGTGGGCTACTACCTGGAATACGACGTGGCGGTGCTGAACAAATACGTGCGCGACATCACCGGCATCGGCCTGCCCAACCGCCAGATCGAGGTATCCGGCCGTTTCTACGACTACAAGATCCGCCAGCAGCCGGATAGCCATATCGACCTGCGGCTGGCCACGCTGGTGGACGAACTGGGCGTGCCGGCACTACCGCGCCACGATGCACTGAACGACGCCATTACTGCCGGCATGATGTACCTGGCACTGAAGAAGCGTGGCTTCGGCTAGCTGGCAGGGTTGGCCGCAAGACATGCCATCGGTACAGGCATAAAAAAGGAGGATAGACATCCTCCTTGGCGAGTGTTGACAAAGTTCTTTTGCCCCGCAAAAGAACTTTGTTTTGCAAACAGGAAGGCTGCCGATTCAATTACTTAGCTGGATCGGCCCGGCTTTGCCGGGTCCGGTGGCGCATAAGTGGGTAGTTTGTCAGCAGCCTGAAAGGAGGATGGGCATCCTCCTGTAGAAAGCGGGCCGGCCAGTCGCGAACCGGCTGCCGTATGTGACTCAGTAGCTAAGCGACTCGTGGCGGGTCTCCACCAGCTTGCCGACCGACAGCGACATCATCAGCAGCGCGATGCGCTCGTGCATGATCACGGTATGGGTATTGCCGGCAAACTGCATGAAGCGGCGCAGGTCCTCACGCACTTTGCGCGAGCCGGTGAGGTCGATGATGATGTCCACCCGCTCGCCCTGCTCCGCCAGCTCGATGAAGTTGTCGGTAACCGGCACGCCGTATTCACGCGCCAGCGTCACGCTGGGCAGCGCCAGGTTCAGCTCGGCCACCCCCACCAGCTCCACGAACTCGGCAGCCAGTAATTGTTTCAGCAGCGGGGTGCCGGTTTCGCCCGCCCCTACCATTGCTACGCGAATCTTTTCCATCTCGACCCCACTCATATGCATGCCTAGCGCATGGGAAGCCGGCATTCTATCGACATGGCTACGGCACCAACTTGCGCCAGATCAACTGGCCATGAAGGCCTGCAGTTCGCTGCGCTGCGGCATGCCGGCCTGCGCGCCCAGCCGGGTTACCGCCAGCGCGCCGGCAGCGGCGGCATGGCGCATGGCCACTTCCAGTCCCTGCGGCAGAAACGCCGCCAGCGCGCCATTGAAGGTATCGCCAGCGCCGGTGCTATCCACCGCCTGCACGGCAAACCCCGGCTGGTGGTACAGGCTGCCATCGGCACGCACATGCCAGGCGCCATTCTTGCCATGGGTCATCACCACCTTGCCCGGCAATAGTGGCAGCAAGCTGTCCATACCTTCGCCCGGCCGCCCCAGCACGGTCGCCAGCTCATGCTCGTTGGGGGTGATCAGCGCACATTGCGCCAGCAATTCCGCCGGCAAGGGCTGTGCCGGTGCCGGGTTGAGGATCACCGGCACGCGGTGGCGCGCGGCAATGTCCAGCAACGCCGCCACGGTGGCAAGCGGAATCTCCAGCTGGGTCAGGATCACATCGGCGCTGGCCAGCTCCGCCTCGGCGGCGGCGATATCGGCAGGCAGCAGCGCATGGTTGGCACCCGGTACCACCACGATGCTGTTTTCACCGCCACTGACGGTGATCAGCGCCACCCCGCTGGCGCCATCGGCGCGGCCAACGTGGCGGGTGTCCACACCCTCGTGCTGCAGCACCGCCAGCAGCTGGTCGCCAAAGCCATCGCGGCCAACCTTGCCCACCATGCTGACGCTGGCGCCCAGCCGGCTGGCCGCCACGGCCTGGTTCGCGCCCTTGCCGCCCGGCACGGTGACAAAACGTTCACCGCTGATGGTCTCACCCGGCGCGGGAAAACGCGGCGCCACCGCCACCAGGTCCATATTGATGCTGCCAACCACCACGACTTTGCTCATTGTTTCCCGTCCCATTCAAGGCCCGCCCTCAGCAGACGGGCGGCGATTATCCGCCGCGCCACCGGCCTTGCTCAAGCCGGAGCTGCCCAGGCTGCTGACAAACTACCCATTAATGCATCGCCGGACCCGGCAAAGCCGGGCCGCTCCAACCAAGCGTTTGAATCTGCTGCCTTCCTGTTTATAAAACAAAGCCCTTTCGCTACACGAAAGGGCTTTGCCTGCATCCGACAAGGCCGCCTTGCGGCGGCCTTGTCGGGCGATCAGCCAATAACTCAGTGCAATGCCTGCCGACTGAGAAAACGCAGGTAGCCCACGCTTTCCAGCCAGTAGGCGCCATCCGCCAACGGCGTGGCCTCTTCCAGATCGGCCACGGTCAGCACCAGTTCGGCGCCATCCAGCTGCGCCTCCACCGCCACATCGTCATCGTCGGCAAAATCCACGGAGGCATACATGTATTCCGGCTTGATCAGCTGGTTGTTGATCTGGATGTAATCGGACTGGTTCAGCAACTGCAGGATGTTCATGGTGCTTCCCTCCGTCTTGCGGCCAGTCCTGCCGGCCTGGGGCTCATCCAGGGCTTGCCGGCGCTTGCCGACATGCGCTGCCTGTTTATCCAGCATCAGACCTCTGCCCTACAGCCAGCCGCGCTCTGCCAGCGACTCGGCGTGGGCTCCCGTCACCACGAAATGATCCAGTAAGTTGATATCGACCAGTTGCAGCGCCTGCTTGAGCGTGGCGGTAAGCGCCCGGTCGGCGGCCGAGGGTTCGGCCACCCCGGAGGGATGATTATGCGCCACGATCACGGCGCGGGCATTGTGCTGCAGTGCCCGTCTTGCCACCTCCCGCGGATAGACCCGCGTCTCCGTTAATGTTCCCCTTGCCAATTCTTCGACTGCCAGCAGTCCGTTTTGTGCCGTCAGAAACAGTACCAGAAAGACCTCCACTTCCTGGCTGCCTATCGCCAGCCGCAGGTAATGCCGTACCGCATCCGGGCTATCGAGCACGTCACCCAGCTTGAGATCCTCGGCCAGCAGCCGCCGCGCCAGCTCCTTCACCGCGGCAAACTGCGCATACTTGGCCAGCCCCATGCCGGTACAGCTGCCCAGCTCGTCGGCACTGGCCGCCAGCAGGCGCCCCAGGCTACCAAAGCGCTGCAGCAACTGCCGCGCCATGTCCACCGCCGAACAACCACGCACACCGGTACGCAGGAAAATGGCCAGCAATTCGGCATCCGACAATACCTGCGGGCCACGCTGCAGCAGTTTTTCACGCGGCCGCTCGCTTTCCGGCCATTGCATGATGGACATCGCCGGCTCCTCTTTTTTGGCTATAGCATGGTTTGTACCAGAATATTAATGACGAATCATTATTCGATAATTCGCCCGTTTTGCGGCGCAGCAGCGATGCTTCCGTTACAATCGCGGCTGCAATGTAAACGCAGCATTCAGAGGCAGGCATGGCGCACAAAAACATCCTTCTGGGCATTACCGGTGGCGTGGCCGCCTACAAGGCGGCGGAGTTGACCCGCCTGCTGGTGAAGGCTGGCCACCACGTGGAAGTGGTGATGAGCGAAAACGCTACCCGCTTCGTCACACCGCTCACCTTTCAGGCGCTGTCCGGCCACGCCGTGTACCACGATGTGTGGGACAGCCGCCCGGACAACGCCATGGCGCACATTGAGATGTCGCGTCGCGCCGATGCCTTCGTAATCGTGCCGGCCACTGCCGACTGCATCTTCAAGCTGGCGCACGGCGCCTGCGACGACCTGATTTCCACCATGGCCGCCGCGCGCACCTGCCCGCTGGTGGTGGTACCGGCGATGAACCGCCAGATGTGGGACAACCCGCCCAACCAGCGCAATATCGCCCAGCTGCAGGCCGACGGCGTGCAGGTGTGGGGGCCGGCACACGGCGTGCAGGCCTGTGGCGAAACCGGGCCGGGGCGCATGCTGGAGCCGGAGGAAATTTTCGAACTGCTACAGGGCTTTTTCGACGAGAAGGTGCTGGCCGGCAAACAGGTGCTGCTTACCGCCGGCCCCACCTTCGAGCCGATCGACGCCGTGCGCGGCATCACCAATATCAGCTCTGGCAAGATGGGTTATGCGCTGGCGCGCGCCTGCCGCGATGCCGGCGCCGAAGTCACCCTGGTATCCGGCCCCACTGCCCTCGCCGCGCCGGTGAACGTGCGCCTGCTGCCGGTGCAGACCGCCAGCGAGATGTATCAGGCGGTGCTGTCCGAAGTTGGCCGCAGCGATGTGTTCATCAGCGTGGCGGCAGTGGCCGACTACCGGGTGAAGAACCGCAGTGAGCACAAGCTGAAGAAGGGCGATGCCGTACCGGCAATCGAACTGGAAGAAAACCCTGACATCCTCGCCACCGTGGCAGGCCTGCCGGCAGCACCGTTCTGCGTCGGTTTCGCCGCGGAAAGCCAGAACCTGCTGGATTTTGCCGAGCAGAAGCGCAAGCGCAAGAAAGTACCGCTGCTGGTGGCCAATCTGGCACAACAGGCGATGGGTGCCGACCATAATGAAGTGGTGCTGCTGGACGACTCCGGCCAGCACCCGCTGCCGGCACTACCCAAGGACGAGGTTGGCCGCGCCATCGTCGCCCACCTCGCCCGCAGCCTTAACCGCTAACCCCGAAAAGTAGCAAGCAATGAGCAAACCCGTACTCGACGTCAAGATTCTCGATTCCCGCCTGCACGACTGCTTGCCGGCCTACGCCACCAGCGGCTCCGCCGGGCTGGACCTGCGTGCCGCCACCGACAGCGACATGGTAGTGGAGCCAGGCCAGACCGTGCTGGTGCCTACCGGCATGGCCATTCACCTGGCAGACCCGACCCTGGCGGCGATGATCCTGCCGCGCTCCGGCCTGGGCCACAAGCACGGCATCGTGCTGGGCAACCTGGTAGGCCTGATCGATTCCGACTACCAGGGCCAGCTGATGGTGTCGGTGTGGAACCGCGGCGACACGCCGTTCAAGCTCGCGCCGCTGGAGCGCATCGCGCAGCTGATCATCGTGCCGGTGGTACAGGTAGCACTGAATATCGTTGACGACTTTGCCGGCAGCGAGCGCGGCGAAGGCGGCTTCGGCAGCACCGGCCGCAACTGAGCCCCACCGCCCCCCACCCCGCCATGAGCAAGCCTGCCGCCAACCCCAATATCGCCTATCTGGTAAAACAGATGGCGAAGATGAGTGCGCAACGCGAGCTGCGTGAGCTGGAGCGCAGCCTGCTGGAGCTGGTGGGCGAATTGCTGCGCGGGCATGGTGTGCGCTTCTACAGCCTGCGTGGCGGAGATCAGCAGCTGGAAGTGCGCCTGCTGCACCGGCTGGACGAACAGGGCAATTACCACAAGGTAAGCCCGCGCCACTGGCATGCGCCGGACCAGCACATGCGCGAGGCGATTCTGCGCAGCGACGACACCCCCGGCCCCTGGCATCAGGGCAATACCACCTGGCAGGTGATCCGCCAGCGCAACCGGCGCATGGCACTGGTGGTGGTGGAAAACGGCCCGCTGGATGCGCAGGAAGAAAACTTCCTGGCCGCCATCGTGCTGATCCACGAGAACTACCTGCGCCTGCTGTATGACGCCGAGCGTGACATGCTCACCGGCCTGTTGAACCGCCGCAGCTTCGATACCCGGCTATACGAACTGATGTCGCTGCCAGAATCGCGCTACACCCTGGCACTGCTGGATGTCGATCACTTCAAGCGGATCAACGACCGCTTTGGCCATATCGTCGGCGACGAGGTACTGCTGCGCCTGTCGCAACTGATGACGGAAACGCTGGGCAGCAGTGCCCGCTGCTATCGCTATGGCGGCGAGGAGTTCGCCGCGCTGCTGCCGATCAGTGACACTAGCGCCCATGCCCGCCTGGAGGTGCTGCGCCAGCGCATTGCCGACAGCGAGTTCCCGCAGGTAGGCCGGGTGACGCTGAGCATCGGCCACGTGCGCATCGAGCGCCAGCCACTGCCAGCCAATGTAGTGGAACAGGCCGACAAGGCGCTGTATCACGCCAAGGAGCAGGGCCGCAACCGGGTGGCCGACTATGCCGAACTGCTGCAACAGGGCCTGGCCCAGCCGGATAGTTGGCCGCAGGGCGACATCGAGCTGTTCTGAACTGCCCCGCCATCCGGTTATCACTCCCCAGATGAAACAAAGCCCTTTCGCATCGCGAAAGGGCTTTGTTGCATTAGGCAGCGCCAGCTGCCGCGATTTACTCCACCTTGGCGGTACGCATGCGCTCGGCGCGGCCACGCAGCCATTCCAGCGTCAGCAGCAGCGCGATGGAGAACAGGATCAGCACCGTGGCCGCGGCAGCAATCGCCGGGCTGATGTTCTCCTTGATGCCGCCAAACATCTGGCGCGGCAGCGTGGTCTGTTCCGGGCCGGCCAGGAACAGCGTCACCACCACTTCGTCGAACGAAGTCGCGAAGGCGAACAGAGCTCCGGAAATCACCCCCGGCGCGATCAGCGGGAACACCACGCGACGGTAGGTGGTAATGGCATTGCCACCCAGGCTGGCACTGGCGCGAATCAGGTTGCTGTTGAAGCCGCGCAGCGTGGCCGACACGGTAATCACCACAAACGGCACCCCCAGTGCGGCATGTACCAGGATCAGCGCCAGGTAGCTGTTCGACATGCCGATCGGCGCGAAGAACAGGTAGGCGCCAACACCCACAATCACCACCGGCACCACCATCGGCGAGATCAGGATGGTCATCAGCAGCGACTTGCCGGGGAAGTCGGTCGAGGTAAGACCGACCGCCGCCAGCGTGCCCAGCGAGGTAGCCAGCAGCGTTGCCGCCGGCGCCACGATAAAGCTGTTCTGCAGCGAGTTCAGCCACACGCCGTTGCCGAAGAATTCCTGGTACCAGCGCAGCGAGAACGACGGAATCGGATACAGCAGGAAGGTGTCCGACGAGAACGACAGCGGAATGATCACCAGCAGCGGCGACACCAGGAAAATCAGGATCAGCACGCACATGGTACGGAAGGTCCAGAACCAGATGCGCTCGATCGGAGAAGCGTAATTCGGCAGCATGATTTACCCCAGGCTCAGACGGTTGGCACCCACCAGCTTGCTGTACACCGCGTACAGCGTCATGGTGGCGATCAGCAGCAGGCTGCCCAGCGCGGCGGCCATGCCCCAGTTGATGGTGACGTTGGTGTAGAACGCTACGTAGTAGCTCACCATCTGCTCTTCCGGGCTACCCAGCAGTGCCGGGGTGATGTAGTAACCGATGCACATGATGAATACCAGCAGCGCACCGGCAGCCACGCCCGCCACGGTCTGCGGGAAGTAGATCTTCCAGAAGGCGGCAAACGGGTGGTCGCCCAGCGAGATGGCGGCACGCATATAGGTCTGCGGAATGCTCTTCATCACACTGTATGCAGGCAGGATCACGAACGGCAGCAGGATGTGCACCATGGCGATGTACACCCCCACCCGGTTGAACGCCAGCTGCAGCGGCTCGCCGATGATGCCCAGGTTCATCAACGCGCTGTTGATCAGGCCTTCGCGCTGCAATAGCACGATCCACGATGCCACGCGCACCAGTACCGAAGTCCAGAACGGCAGCAGCACCAGAATCATCAGCAGATTGCTCTTGCGTGCCGGCAGGTTGGCCAGCCAGTAGGCCAGCGGATAACCCAGCAGCAGGCACCATACGGTGACCCAGAAGCTCATCCACAGGGTACGGCCGAAGATGTTGACGAAGGCACGCTCTTCTTCCGGCGCCATGACTGGCGAACCGGACTTGTCTTCACGCAGGTCCAGCGAGCTGTACAGGTAGTACGGTGTCCAGGACTTGGCGTTCTTGGCGATCACGTGCCAATGTTCCGGGTCACCCCAGCGCTCATCGATTTCGATGAAACGGTCACGCACGCTTTCGCCGGCGGCCAGTTCCAGCGGCATCTTGCGCGCGGTTTTCTGGATCAGCGAGCGAAAGCCGCTGATATCCATGTTCAGACGCTTGGCCACTTCGGACACGGTCTTGGCTTCACGTGCCACGGTCAGGTCCTGCGCCATTGCCTGGAACACGGCCTCGGATGGCAGCGCCTTGCGATCCCAGCCGGCAATCTGCGCGGTGGTCTTGGGCAGGTAGGTCACAACTTCCGGGTTGTCCACACTACGCTTGAGCAGGGTGACAATCGGAATCAAAAACGTCAGCAGCAGGAAAACCACCAGCGGGGCAACCAGTGCCACTGCCTTGAGCTGCTTGTTGCGGCGCTCGCGCGCCAGCTTGAGCTTGAGCGGCTCGCCATCGGCAGCCGTCAGCGGCGCAGAGACGGAGAGGGATTCGGACATGGTGGGCATCACTTCCGGAAAGTCCTGCCGCGCGGCGGCAGGACGGATCAGCAAAGATCGGGGGCGACAACCCCCGGCAGGCTGGCGGCAGCATGCAGTTGGCCGCACCGGCGGTGCGGCCAACGGGTACTGCTACCGACAGGCTGTCAGGCTCGCTTAGCGGGCAGCCCAGGCGTTGAAGCGTTCTTCCAGCTCTTCACCATGTTCAACCCAGAAGTTCACGTCCAGTGCCAGGGCACCCTTCAGGTTGGCCGGCCAGGTCGGCAGGTTGGAAGCGGACTTCGGATCAACCTTCTGCACGGCTTTCAGGTTGGTCGGCCCGTAGGCGATCTTGTTGGAGTACACCGCCTGGTTTTCCGGCTGGCTGGCGTGCTTGATGAAAGCCATGGCTTCCTTCAGCTTCGGGGAGCCTTTCGGTACCGCCCAGGAATCCACGTCGTATACGCTGCCAGTCCATACCACTTTCAGGTTCTTGCCTTCCTTCTGCGCGGTATCGATACGGCCGTTGTAGGCCGAGCTCATCACCACGTCGCCGGAAGCCAGGAACTGCGGCGGCTGCGCACCAGCTTCCCACCACTGGATGCTCGGCTTCAGCTGATCCAGCTTCTTGAAGGCGCGATCCACACCGGCCTTGGTGGCCAGTACCTTGTACACGTCGGCCGGCTTCACGCCATCAGCCTGCAGCGCGAATTCCAGGGTGTACTTGGCACCCTTGCGCAGACCGCGCTTGCCCGGGAATTTCTTCACGTCCCAGAAATCGGCCCAGTTCTTCGGTGCAGCCTTCAGCTTGTCGGCGTTGTAGGCCAGTGCGGTGGACCATACGAAGATGCCCACGCCACACTCGGATACTGCCGGCTTCACGAATTCAGCCTTGTTGCCGACCTGTGCCCAGTTGATCTTTTCGAACAGGCCTTCTTCACAGCCACGCAGCAGTTCCGGGGACTCGACTTCCACCACGTCCCAGGTCACTTTCTTGGCATCGACCATGGCCTTGATCTTGGCCATTTCGCCGTTGTAATCGCCTGCAATCACCTTGTTACCGCTAGCCTTCTCGAAGGTCTGGTAGTACGCGGCAGCCTGGGCGTCCTTGTTGGCACCACCAAAGGAAATCACGGTGATGTCCTTGGCCATGGCCGGTGCAGCGAAAGCAATAGCCACGCTCAGCACAGCAAGACGGGGGGCGAATTTGGTCATGGGAATGCTCCTCATAAGTTGCACGTTTGCAGACGTTGTTGGCGACCCATGTCTTGGGTCTTGTGTTGTTGCTTTGGGTTTACTACGGGTGGTTTGCTACCACTGCCAGCACATTGCCTGGCGGCAGGCAGCCAGGCTGCCATGCCGCCGGCAAGATTCAGTGCGAGACAACAGCGGAATCCAGGGCACGGATGTCATGCGACATCCAGCCGACATTGAGGCTGTCGCCCACTTTCCAGCGGCTGTCCAGCTCGCCTACCGGCACCTTGACCATGAAGCCGTGCTGGCCGGCCACTTCCAGGCGCAGACGCACGTGGTCGCCAAAGTAGATGAATTCCGACAGACGGGCAGACAGGCGGTTTTCGCAGGCGTCGGCATACTGGTTCAGGCGCACGCGCTCCGGGCGGATGGACATGGAAGTCGGCTCGCCGGCACGGTTCACGCAGATGGCGCTGGCCTTCACGGTATCGCCGGAAGCCAGGCGCACTACCGCGCTGCCCTCTTCCACCGCCAGCACTTCACCATGCAGGGTGTTGTTCTCGCCAATGAAGTTGGCCACGAAGGAATTCACCGGCTTTTCGTACAGCACGTTGGCCGCATCGATCTGCTGGATGATGCCGTCCTTGAACACCGCCACGCGGTCGGACATGGTCAGCGCTTCGCTCTGGTCGTGGGTCACATACACCACGGTCACACCCAGGGTTTCGTGGATATGCTTGATCTCCAGCTGCATGTGTTCGCGCAGCTGCTTGTCCAGCGCACCCAGCGGCTCATCCATCAGCACCAGCTGCGGCTCGAACACCAGGGCGCGAGCCAGCGCCACACGCTGCTGCTGACCACCGGACATCTGCCCCGGGTAGCGATTGGCCAGGCTGCCCAGCTTCACCATGTCCAGCGCCTTCTTCACGCGGGCCTCGATATCGCTCTTGCTCATCTTGCGGATGGACAGCGGGTAGGCCAGGTTCTCGGCTACGGTCATGTGGGGGAACAGCGCATAGTTCTGGAACACCATGCCGATATTGCGCTTGTGCGGGGGCACATTGTTGAGCAGCTGACCACCGAGACGGATTTCACCGTGGGTCGGGGTTTCAAAGCCAGCCAGCATCATCAGGCAGGTGGTTTTACCGGAACCGGACGGCCCCAGCATGGTAAGGAACTCGCCGCGGCGAATATCCAGGTCCAGGCTCTTAACGATCAGGGATTCACCGTCGTAGCTTTTCTGCACGCCACGAAAGCTTACCAGTACGTCCGAAGCCGCTTGTTGCTCGCTCATCCTGCGTTCTCCACACTGTTCCGCTTGGCGGAATCTTGTTTCAGTTTTATTAGGCTAATCGCCATCAAGGCGGATGTAAAGCCTCGGCTGAAGCCAACTGCGCAAGCAGCTTACCTGTACCGCCGTGCAGCCGTTGATTAATTTAACCACCTGTTTAAGAAAACAAGCACTACCTGAAATACAAAAAGATGCCGGATTCAGACAAAAGCTAGTACAGATAACGTGCATGCACCAGCCAATGCCATGAACCCGGCATGAAATGGCAAATTTCGATAAGCCAAACCAACATTTTTGCAATGATATGTATGTCTTTGGTGCAGCCCGCGCACCAAGCATTGAAACGATCGTTTGTCGTCTTAATGCAACATGATGCCCATCAAGAAATTAGCCATGCTCCCAAAATATTCATTAGCAATAAAAAATCACTTGCTACTTCACCGCAACATGACAAAAAAGTCCCCCGCTTACGCAACATGCATCAGTTACACATTACAGCAGCCGTGGTGAATCACGGATAAAAAAAAGCCGACCCAAGGGTCGGCTTAAGGGAGTACTGCGAAACTATTGTTGTAACCGATCAACCCAGCAGGTGGTTGTTCAGTTCACGCATGCCGGCAGACAGCATGGCCAGGTCCAGCGCCTCGAACGATTGCAGTTCGGCAAACATCTGTTGGCAGGCCTCGACATCGCTGGCGCGCTGGGCGAGCCAGTTGCTGACAAAGGTGCTGTCACTGCCGGCGGCCATGGCGCGACGAGTCAGCTCGCGATGCTGGCGGTACAGATCGTCACGCAGCGCGGAGCGCGCCAGCGATTGCCAGCGGTTGTCGCGCGGCAGCTGGGTAATGGCGCTGCGCAGCCAGTCCAGTTGCAGGCTACGGCCCAGTTGCAGGTAGTTGGCCGCAATCACGTCCAGCGGCAGTTCGCTGTTGCCGGCGATTTCGATGATGTCCATCAGCGGCACGGCGAACTCCAGGCGGGCCAGCACGCTGGCCAGCTCGGCCGGCACATTGGGCTGATTCAGGCGTTTTTCCAGACGCGCAACCTGCGGGTAAGCATCGGCGCTCACCAGCTGCGGCAGCTGCTGCAGCAGGCCCTGCACCTTGGCACCGTACTGTTCGATGGCAGCGCTTACCGAGCCGATAGGACGACGGTTGCGCAGCACCCAGCGCACGGCGCGCTCGATCAGGGTACGCACCATCACCATCATTTCCACCTGCAGATCGGCGGATACCTTGTTATCCAGCTGCTCGATCTGGCCCCACAGCTGATCGGCACCGAACACGCGGCTGGCGATCCAGAACGCGCGGGTGATGTCGGCGGCGGAGAACGAGGACTCTTCCTGCAGGCGGAACACGAAGGTCACACCCATGCGGTTGATGATCTGGTTCGCCAGCTGGTTGGAGATGATCTCGCGCTTCAGGTGGTGGCGCTGCATCTGCTCGCCAAAACGCTGCTGCAGCGGTTTCGGGAAGTAGTTCACCAGCACCGGCATGAAGTCGGCATCGTCCGGCACGTCGGTAGCCAGAATCGCCTGATCCAGCGAAATCTTGCCGTAGGCCAGCAGCACCGCCACTTCCGGCGAGGTCAGACCCTGGCGTGCCAGGCGACGCTCGTTGATCTGGGTGTCGGACGGCAGGTATTCGATCTCGCGGTTCAACTCACCGGTTTTTTCCATGTGGCTGATCATGCGGCTGTGCGCGCTCAGCATGGAGGCGGCATGGCTGCGGTTGATCGCCAGCACCTGGGTCTGCAGGTAGTTGTTGCGCAGCACCAGTTCGCCCACTTCCTCGGTCATCTCGGCCAGCAGGTCATTACGCTGCTTCAGCGTCATGTCACCTGCCTGCATTACCGCGCCCAGCAGGATCTTGATGTTCACCTCGTGGTCGGAGCAGTCCACGCCGGCGGAGTTGTCGATGGCGTCGGTGCAGATGCGACCGCCGGTCAGCGCGAACTCCACGCGGCCCAGCTGGGTGCAGGTCAGGTTGCCGCCTTCGGCAACCACGCGGGCCTGCAGCTGGTTGCCGTTCACGCGCACCGGGTCGTTGGCGCGGTCACGGGCATCGGCATGGCTCTGGGTGGATGCCTTGATATAGGTACCGATACCGCCGTTGTAGAACAGGTCCACCTTGGCTTTCAGCAGCTCGTGGATCAGTTCGTTCGGCGCCATGCTGTCCTTGTCGGTTTCCAGCCAGGCTTTCACCTCCGGCGACAGCGGGATGGACTTGGCGGAACGTTCGAAGATGCCGCCACCCTGCGAGATCAGCTCGCGGTTGTAGTCGGTCCAGCTGGAGCGCGGCAGATTGAACAGGCGGGCACGTTCCGCAAAGCTGATCGCCGCATTCGGGGTCGGGTCCAGGAAGATGTGCAGGTGGTTGAACGCGGCCTTCAGGCAAATGTGCTCGGACAGCAGCATGCCGTTGCCGAATACGTCGCCGGCCATGTCGCCAATGCCGATCACGCTGAAATCCTGCTCCTGGGTGTTGATACCCAGGTGGCGGAAGTGGCGCTTCACCGATTCCCAGGCGCCGCGGGCGGTAATGCCCATGCCCTTGTGGTCGTAGCCGGCGGAACCGCCGGAGGCGAAGGCGTCGCCCAGCCAGAAGCCATAAGCTTCGGAAATGCTGTTGGCGATGTCGGAGAAGGTCGCGGTGCCCTTGTCGGCAGCCACCACCAGGTACGGATCATCCGGGTCCAAGCGACGCACGTCGGCCGGCGGCACGATCTGGCCGGTCACCAGGTTGTCGGTCACGTCCAGCAGCGCGGAGATGAAGATCTTGTAGCAGGCGATGCCTTCGGCCATGAAGGCTTCGCGGTCGCTCGGTGCCGGGGACTGCTTGCACACGAAACCGCCCTTGGAGCCCATCGGCACGATTACCGAGTTCTTCACCATCTGCGCCTTCACCAGGCCCAGCACTTCGGTACGGAAGTCTTCCATGCGGTCGGACCAGCGCAGGCCGCCACGCGCCACCTTGGAACCACGCAGATGCACGCCTTCCACACGCGGGCTGTATACCCAGATTTCAAACATCGGGCGCGGCTGCGGCAGGAAGGAAATCAGGTTGGATTCCAGCTTGAAGGAAGCATAGGACTTGAACTCGCCATCCTTGCCCTGCTGCCAGAAGTTGGTGCGGCGGGTGGCCAGGATCACCTGCAGGAAGCCGTTCAGGATGCGGTCTTCATCCAGGTTGGCCACCTTGTCCAGCTGCTCTTTCAGCGTGTCCTGCAGCTTGGCGGCAGCGGCATCGTCAAAGGCAGTCGGGTGCAGGCGGGCAGTGAACAGTTTTACCAGGTTACGGGTAATGTCCGGGTAGTGCGCGACGCAGTTTTCGATATAGGCCTGGCTGAAGGTCAGACCGCCCTGACGCAGGTACTTGGCCAGTGCGCGTACCAGGGTGATTTCGCGCCAGTCGAGGCCGGCCACCACAGCCAGACGGTTGAAGCCGTCGTTCTCGCAATCGCGGGCAAATACGCGGGCCAGCAGTGCCTGAAAGTTCTTCTGCACCGCCTCGTCCTGCATCGCCTCGACGTTGGCGCCCAGTTCCAGGCCAAAATCGCTGATCCACACGGTTTCGCCGTTGCGCTCTACGCGGTACGGATGCTCGTCGCGCACCTGCACGCCCATGTTTTCCAGGATCGGCAGGCTGGCGGACAGACCCAGCGGCTGGCCGGCGCGGAACAGCTTCAGGTTGTAACCCTGGCCACGATTGAAGGCGCGGTACAGCTTCATGGCGATGCCGGATTGCTCGGCGGCATCTTCAATCAGCTGGATGTCCAGCACCGCGTTGCGGGCGGCAAATTCTTCACGGTAAGCCACCGGGAAAGCGCCACGGTAGCGATTGAACAGCAGGTTGCCCTTCTCTTCGCCGTGGGTTTCGATCAGCTGCTGATGCAGTTCTTCTTCCCAGCCACGTACCACGCGGGCGATCTCGGCTTCCAGCTCGTTTTCACGGAACTGCGGCAGCTGACCACCCTGGGTACGAATGATGTAATGCACGCGAGCCAGCGCACTGTCGCTGATCTGCACGCTGAATTCGGCCGAAGCACCATTGAAGGCACTCATCAGCACCTTTTCGATCTTCAGACGGATCTCGGTATTGAAGCTGTCACGCGGCACGAACACCAGGCTGCTGACATAGCGATGGTAGCGATCAGCGCGGGTGAACAGGCGCACGCGCGGACGTTCCTGCAGGCTGACGATGCCTTCGGCGATCGGGGTCAGCACATCGGCCGGAATCTCGAACAGCTCGTCGCGCGGGTAGCTTTCCAGCACGAAGCCCAGAGTCTTGGCCTTGTAGCTGTTGTCCACGTAGTCGCAGGTGCTCACCACGTGCGCCACCTTCTGGCGCAGGATCGGGATGTCCTTCGGCGAATTCTGGTAGGCGCTGGCGGTGTACAGGCCCAGGAAGCGGCGCTCGCCGATCACCTCGCCCTTGCTGTTGAAACGCTTGATGCCGACAAAGTCCATGTAGGCCGAGCGGTGCAGCACCGAGCGGGACTGCGACTTGTTGAGGATCAGCAGCTGCGGCTGGTGCGCCAGTTCACGCAGCTCCTGCGGCAGTGCCTCGAAGCTTTCCGAGTATTCCTTGTCGCCCTGGTCCTTCAGGAAGCCCAGGCCGGAGCCCTTGACGATCTTCAGGCTGTCCTTGCCATCGCGCTTCACCAGGTCGTAGTCGCAGTAGCCCATGAAGATGAAATGGTTGGCCGCCATCCAGTCCAGGAAGGCGATGGCCTCCTTGGCTTCCTCGGCGCGCTTGCCATTGATCTTGGCCACCTCGGCGTGCACGGCAGCCAGGGTTTCGCGCATCTTCGGCTCGTCATTCACCACCTGGCGCAGATTGGCCAGCACATTGTCCAGGTCTTCCTGCAGCGCCTTCAGCACTGCCGGGTCGCTTACGCGATCCACCTGTACGTGAATGAACGACTCCAGCGGCAGGCTGCGGTCTTCGGTGCGCTTGAGCTCGGTCATGCCGCCCTTGGCATCACGGCCAACGGACAAGACCGGGTGCACCAGCAGATGCAGGTTCAGGTTGTGACGGCCCAGCATCATGGCCAGCGAGTCGATCAGAAACGGCATGTCGTCGTTCACGATCTCGATCACGCTGTGGGTGCTTTGCCAGCCATCACGTTCGAAATCGGGGTTGTAGATGCGGGCCTTGGACTGGCCGGCGGCGCGCTTTTGCGCAAACTCGAAATGTGCCATCGCCGCACCAAACAAATCCAGCGGCGAGAAACTCTTCAGGTCTTCCTGTTCGGTTTCTTCGAAATACAGGGGGATAAAGGTGCCAAGGCGCGCGGCTTCGGCGGAAGAGAGTTTCTGTTCGGCCACTGCCAGGATGTCAGCGACCAGCCCAAGGGGTTC
Source organism: Vogesella amnigena (assembly GCF_042648905.1). Taxonomy (NCBI): domain Bacteria; kingdom Pseudomonadati; phylum Pseudomonadota; class Betaproteobacteria; order Neisseriales; family Chromobacteriaceae; genus Vogesella; species Vogesella amnigena. The sequence continues at coordinate 34,345 of NZ_JBHRYH010000007.1, forward strand.
GGTTTTATTGGTAAGCGACATGTTGCTTCTCGTAGTTGTTCTGGGGACACAGGTGTTGTGTGGCGGCATTGTAAGAGCCGCCACCAGCAAGGCATTTCCGTATTGCGACATTGACGTACACATTCATAAAGTGCGTCGCACAATCATGAATCCATAAATGTTTTGCATTTGACAGCGATTGCGCTTTTTGCCTTATAGCAATGCGACGGCAAATTACAAAATACTCATCCACCCTTTTTCCACACCGCACAGCAAAAAGCAATACAAGTCATTGAATAGCAATGCATTTCACAAAATAGGAAAATTTCTATAGAATCCGCGCCCTTCCGTGCCGCCGCTCCACCGTCGGTGCGGCTGATTGTGCCTGCATGCGTTGCGTGCCAAGATTTCGCATCCCGGCTGTCTGCGGGATCGCAAAATAACAACATACAAGGGAAGGCCCGCAAGGGCTGGAAAAGCGCATCCGGCAACGGTATCGCGACAGGCAAACCTGGCTCCGGAGCCAGGACCACATTCCGATAGAGAGTTAGAGATAGCATGAAAAAAGCACTTATCCTGGCCGCCATGGCCATGTCCGCCGCTGCATTCTCCACCCAGGCCGAAACCGTGCGCTTCGGCATCGACGGCAACTACCCGCCGTTCGCCAAGCAAGGCGCCGATGGCAAGCTGCAGGGCTTCGATGTGGATATCGCCTACGCGCTGTGCACCGCGATGAAGGCGACTTGTGAAATCGTGCCGCAGGACTGGGATGGTCTGATTCCGGCCCTGAACGCCAACAAGTTCGACGCCATCCTGTCGTCGATGTCGATTACCGACGAGCGCAAGAAAGCCGTCGACTTCAGCAACAAGTACTACAACACCCCGAGCCGCATGATCGCCAAGGCCGGCACCACCGTGGACCAGGCCGCCTTCAAGGGCAAGAAGATCGGCGTACTGCGCGCGTCTACCCAGGAAAAATTCGCCAAGGATTTCTGGGGCAAGAGCGGCGCCACCGTAGTGTCCTACGGCAAGGCACCGGAAGGCTTCCTGGATCTGAAATCCGGCCGTATCGACGGCATGTTCGTTGATTCGGTGGTTGGCGAGACCGACTTCCTGAAATCCGCCCAGGGCAAGGGCTTTGCCTTTGTCGGCCCGGAATACAGCGACAGCAAGTACTTCGGCTACGGCGCCGGCATCGCGGTGAAGAAGGGCAACACTGCCCTGCGCGAGCGCCTGAACCAGGCCATTGCCCAGATCCGCAAGGACGGCAGCTACAAGAAAGTACAGGACAAGTACTTCAACTTTAACGTGTACGGCAACTAAGCCGGCATGTCTCAACCCCGCCCGGCAACGGGCGGGGTTCGCATAAGGGCACCACGAAAAACACCGGCTTTCGTCGCGACACTGCGTTGCTCGCTTGGCAATCCGGGTTTTTCGAGGCTCCCATAATAAAAATCACCCTCTGAGACGGAGAAAATCCATGTTTAAGCCCCTGCAGCTGGGCGCGGCAGCGCTCGCCATGAGCGTTGCAGCCCACGCCGAGACCCTGCGTTTTGCCACCGATGCCAGCTACCCCCCGTTTTCCAAGCAAGGCGCCGACGGCAAGATGACCGGCTTCGACCCGGACATTGCCCAGGCACTGTGTGCTGCCATGAAAGTAAGCTGTGAAGTACTGCCACAGGACTTTGATGGCATCATCCCGGCCCTGCAGGCCAAGAAGTTCGACGCCGTGATCGCCTCGATGAACATCACCGAGGAACGCAAGAAGGCAGTGGACTTCTCCGACAAGTACTACAACATGGCCAGCCGCCTGGTGGGCAAGGCCGGCACCCAGGTGAATGCAGCCTGGTTCAAGGGCAAGAAGATCGGCGTGCTGCGCTCTTCGATCCAGGAAAAATACGCGCGCGCCAACTTCGTCAAACTGGGTGCGCAGCTGGTGCCGTATGGCAAGGCGCCGGAATCCTTCCTCGACCTGAAGGCCGGCCGTGTCGACGCAGCATTTGTCGATGCCGCGGTAGGCGATGTGGACTTCGTGCGCACGCCGAACGGCAAGGGCTTTGCCCTGGTAGGCCCGGACTACAATGATCCGCAATACTTCGGCATCGGCGCCGGCATTGCGGTGCGCAAGACCGACAAGGCCCTGCTGGCGCGCATCAATGCCGCGCTGAAGCAGATTCGCGCCGACGGCAGCTACGACAAGATCCAGAAGAAATACTTCAGCTTCGACATCTACGGCAAGTAAGCCACCCTGGGCTGCCGCCACTGGCAGCCGGTGGTGATTGACCGGGCCTGATGCCAACACAGCAAGGCCACCCTGCCGGGGCGGCCTGCGGCCAACCCCGGGGTTGGCCGCACCCCCATGTGCCGCAAGGCTGTTTGACGGAGCAACACAATGTTTCTACAGGGTTACCTGCCCAGCATCCTGGAAGGCACCGCGCTGACGGTTCAGGTGGCAATCGCCTCCCTCGCCGTGTCGGTGGTGCTGGGCCTCATCGGCGCCATGTTCAAGATGGCACACTCCAAACCGCTGGTCTGGCTGGCC
>NZ_JBHRYH010000008.1:0-115509 GCF_042648905.1 Vogesella amnigena
TGTGGACGTGGCGCCGGATGCCTGCCCGATCATCGGCAAGTCGCCGGTGAAGGGGCTGTACTTCAACTGTGGTTGGGGTACCGGTGGCTTCAAGGCCACGCCGGGGTCGGGTCACGTGTTCGCCCACACCATCGCCAACGATGCGCCGCATCCGCTGAACGCCGCCTTTGCGCTGGACCGTTTCAGCACCGGCCATCTGATTGACGAGCACGGCGCCGCCGGCGTAGCCCACTAAGGAGAAACTTGCCCACAACCCCCTCCCTGCGTTGTTGCGCCGCCTTGCCGTACGACTTGTACTGTCTGCGGCGGCGCGCCTAGCAGGGACCGCTACGCTGGGGTTTGTGACCAAGTTTGCGAGGAGAGAATCCGATGTTCCAGCTTCACTGTCCGCACTGCGGGGCAACCCGCGAGGAAGAAGAATTCAGCTATGCCGGCGAGGCGTATATCGCCCGCCCGGCCAACCCGGAAGACGCCAGCGATGCCGAATGGGGAGACTACCTGTTCATGCGCAAGAACACCCGCGGCTGGTTCTGGGAGCAATGGCAGCACACCGCCGGCTGCCGCAAGGTGTTCGTCGTCAAGCGTCACACCGCCAGTTATCAGATTGCCGGCAGCTGGACGCTGGCAGAAGGCAAAACGCAGTACCTGAAGGAGAGCGAAGCATGAGCGCCTACCGTGTCCACCGCAACAGCCAGCGCATTAACAGCCAGTCGCCGCTCCAGTTCACCTTCGACGGCAAGCGCCTGCAGGGTTTCGCCGGCGATACCCTGGCCTCGGCGCTGATCGCCAACGGCGTCAAGCTGATCGGCCGCAGCTTCAAGTACGGCCGCCCGCGCGGCATCATCGGCCATGGTTCGGAAGAGCCGAACGCGCTGATCCAGCTGGAAACCGGCGCCTACACCGTGCCGGACCTGAAAGCCACCCAGGTGGAGCTGTATAACGGCCTGTCCGCCACCACCACCACCGGCTTCCCGTCGCTGCACTTCGACCTCAAGGGCATGGCCGGCAGCTTCAGCCGCTTCATGCCGCCCGGCTTCTACTACAAGACCTTCATGGGCCCGGTGAAAGCCGCCTGGCCGCTGTACGAGAAGCTGATCCGCATGGCGGCCGGCTATGGCCGCGCCCCGGTGGAAGCCGACCCGGAATACTATGACCACCTGCACCACCACGTAGACGTGCTGGTGGTGGGCGGCGGTGCCTGTGGCCTGTGGGCCGCCACCCTGGCCGGCCGCGCCGGTCTCAAGACCCTGCTGGTAGATGAACAGAACGAAGCCGGCGGCTGGATGCTGTCCGACGCCAGCGCCCGTATCGATGGCAAACCGGCGATGCAGTGGGTGAACGAACGCCTGGCCGAGCTGGATAGCCTGGGCAATGTCACGGTACTGACCCGCACCACCGCCTTCGCGCTGCACGAACAGAACCTGGTGCAGGCACTGGAACTGTGCCAGGACCACCTGCCGATCGGCAGCCGCAACCCGGGCCAACCGCGTCAGCGCCTGCACAAGATCCGCGCCCACCACGTGGTGCTGGCCGCCGGCGCCATCGAGCGCCCGCTGGTCTACGGCAACAACGACCGCCCGGGGGTGATGACTGCCGCCGCCGGCCAGACCTACCTCAACCGCTACGGCGTGGCCGTTGGCCGCAACGTGTTGCTGATGACGCACAACGACGCCGCCTACGACGCCGCCCGCGACCTGGCCGAAGCCGGCAGCCGCGTGACACTGATCGACACCCGTCTGCGCGGTGCCGCCGACTGGCGCCAGCAGCAGGCCAAGCAGGCCGGCGTGGAGCTGATGCTGGGTTACGGCATTGCCCAGGTGCATGGCAAGACCGCCGTCAGCGGTGCACAGCTGGTACAGCTGGACCCGTTCACCAACACCGTGCGTGGCAAGGGCCCGCGCCTGTCGGCCGACAGCATCCTGTCCTCCGGCGGCCTGACCTCCACCGTGCACCTGTTCTGCCACAACACCGGCCGCCCGTACTGGAAAGAGGAAAGCCTGTCCTTCGTGGTGCCGGACGAAGGCCGCCAGGGCATCAGCTGTGCCGGTGCCATCACCGGTCGCTGGGAACTGTCCACCGCGCTGGCGCAAACCCATGCCGCCACCAGCGCCATGCTGGCCGGCTTCGGCCGCAGCACCCACGGCGACTGCCCGCAGGGCGACGAGCACGAGGTGGCCGCCACCCGCCGCCTGTTCCGCGTGCCGGACGGCCTGGCCGAAGGCCACGGCGCCAAGGCCTTTGTCGACTTCCAGAACGACGTCTCCGCCGCCGACATCCACCTGGCGGTGCGCGAGAACTACCGCTCCATCGAACACGTGAAGCGCTACACCGCGCTGGGCTTCGGTACCGACCAGGGCAAGCTGTCCAACGTCAACGGCTTCGCCATCGCCGCCGAGGCACTGGGCAAACCGATCTCCGCGGTGGGCACCACCACCTACCGCCCGGCCTACACCCCGGTAACCTTCGGCGCGCTGGCCGGCAGCCACAAGGCCGACACCTTCGAGCCGCGCCGCTACACCGCCATGCAGGCCTCGCACCTCAAGCGTGGCGCGCTGTTCGAGACCGTCGGCCAGTGGATGCGCCCGTGGTACTTCCCCCAGGGCAAGGAAACGATGCACCAGGCGGTGGACCGCGAATGCCTGGCCACCCGTAACAGCGTGGGGGTGATGGATGCCTCCACCCTGGGCAAGATCGATGTCAAAGGCCCGGACGCGCGCGAATTCCTCAACCGCATCTACTCCAACGCCTGGAGCAAGCTGGACCCGGGCAAGTGCCGCTACGGCCTGATGCTGGACGAGAACGGCATGGTGATGGACGACGGCGTGACCGCCTGCATCGCCGACGACCACTTCCACATGACCACCACCACCGGCGGCGCCGCCCGTGTGCTGAACTGGCTGGAACGCTGGCACCAGACCGAATGGCCGGAACTGAAAGTGCGCTTCACCTCCACCACTGACCACTGGAGCACCACCGCGGTAGTGGGGCCGAAGAGCCGGGCCGTGCTGCAGAAACTGTGCAGCGACATCGACCTGTCGGCCGAGAACTTCAAGTTCATGGACTGGCGCGAAGGCACCGTGGCCGGCGTACCGGCCAAGGTGTTCCGCATCTCCTTCTCCGGCGAACTGGCCTACGAGATCAACGTCGATGCCTGCTACGGCCACTACATCTGGGAACAGGTGATGGCGGCCGGTGAAGAATTCGGCATCACCCCGTACGGCACCGAAACCATGCACGTACTGCGGGCCGAGAAGGGCTTCATCATCGTCGGCCAGGATACCGACGGCTCGATGACACCGATGGATCTGGCCATGGGCTGGGCAGTGGGCATGAAGAAGCCGTTCAGCTTCCTCGGCAAACGCTCGCTGAGCCGCTCCGACACCGTGCGCAGCGACCGCAAGCAGCTGGTGGGCCTGTACACCGAAGACCCGAAAGTGGTGCTGGCCGAAGGCGCGCAGATCCTGTCCACGCCGGACGCCACCCCGCCGGCCAATATGCAGGGCCACGTCACCTCCAGCTACCACAGCGCCTTCCTCGGCCGCTCCATTGCCATGGCAGTGCTGAAGGGTGGCAGCCAGCGCAGCGGCGACACCGTGTATGTGTGGGCGCAGGGCAAGATGCACCCGGCCAAAGTGGTTTCCTCCGTATTCGTCGATCAAGAAGGGGTGCGTCAACATGCCTAACTTCCAACCCTACCTGCAGTCCCCGCTGGTGAACTTCAACCTGCCGGCGGAGACCGTGCCGGCCGACAACAGCCAGCAAGTGCGTGCCAACGAACTGCCGCTGCTGGGCTACATCGCGATTCGCGGCGAACTGGCGGATGCCGCCATTGCCGCCGCCATCGTCAGTGTGACCGGTGCCAGCGTGCCGGCGGCCGGGCAGTTCAGCAGCGGCGAAGGCGGCGTGCTGGTCTGGGTGTCGCCGGACGAATTGCTGCTGGTGACCCGCCGCGCCGAACTGGGTGCCAGGTTGGCCGCATTCGAGGCAGCGTTCACAGGACTGTTCGCCCACGCGGTGGACAACAGCGGCGGCCTGACCTGCGTGTCGCTGTCCGGTGCCGAGCACGTCACCGTGCTGCGCCACATGGGGGTGTACGACTTCGAATCGCTGGCCGTGGGCCAGGCGGTGAGCACGGTGCTGGGCAAGGCTGGCGGGACGGTGTTGCGGCTGGAGGACGACGGGGTGTTCCTGATCATCCGCCGCAGCTTTGCCGACTACCTGTGGCTGCTGCTGCGCAAGGTAGCCAAGCCGTACCGCTTTGCGGTGGCGCAGCTGCCGGAATCCGGCAGCCACCCGCTGTTGCGCCTGGTGGACAAGCAGCAGGCCAGCCCGGCACGCAAGACAGTTGCCGCCTGAAACATAACCATTTCGCCACGGCGGCGCCCCTACGCTGCCAACCCGACAAAGGACATCACACCATGTCACTGCATCAAGACAGCATCGTTATTGACGGCCTGATCATCGCCAAGTGGGAGAGCTCGGTTTTCGAGGACATGCGCAAGGGCGGGCTGACCGCGGCCAACTGTACCGTGTCGGTATGGGAAGGCTTTGCCGATACCGTGCACAACATCGCCGAGATTAAGCAGAAGATCCGCAAGCATGACGAGATCCTCTCGCTGGTGCGCACCACCGCCGACATCCGCCAGGCCAAGGCCGATGGCAAGACCGGCATCATTCTGGGCTTTCAGAACGCGCATGCCTTCGAAGACAACATCGGCTACGTGGAGGCCTTCGCCGACATGGGCGTGCGCGTGGTGCAGCTGTGCTACAACACGCAGAACCTGATCGGCACCGGCTGCTACGAGCGTGACGGCGGCCTGTCCGGCTTCGGCCGCGAGGTGATTGCCGAGATGAACCGCGTCGGCATCATGGTTGACCTGTCGCATGTGGGTGGCAACACCTCCAAGGAAGCGATCCTGGAATCGAAAAAGCCGGTGTGCTACTCGCACTGCCTGCCGTCCGGCCTGAAGGAGCACCCGCGCAACAAGAGCGACGAAGAACTGAAGTTCATCGCCGATCACGGCGGCTTCATCGGCGTGACCATGTTCCCGCCATTCCTCAAGCGCGGCATTGAGGCCACCGTGGATGACTACGTGGAAGCGATGGATTATGTGATCAACCTGGTGGGCGAAGACTGCGTGGGCTTCGGCACCGATTTCACCCAGGGCTACGACAAGGGCTTCTTCGACTGGATCACCCATGACAAGGGCCGTTACCGTCGTCTGACCAATTTCGGCACCATTCTCAACCCGGAAGGCATCCGCACCATCGGCGAGACCCCCAACCTGACTGCCGCCATGGAGCGTGCCGGCTGGGGCGAGGCCAAGATGCGCAAGGTGCTGGGCGAGAACTGGCTGCGAGTGTTTGGAGAAGTGTGGGGGGCGTAACCCCATTTGTGCCCGGCGTGTGCAACATGCCGGGTTTTTTTTGCTGTCGGCAGAAGCATGCCACCACCGGAGTGTGCTGATGAATCGATTCAAACGTCTTGCTGTATCCCTGTCCCTGCTGCTGGCCGCCGCCGGTAGCCAAGCCACCGAGCTGCAACACTGGCCGCCGGAGGTGGCAGCCAAACTCAATGGCCTGATAGCCAAACATGCCAACAAGGGCGAGTACGCGGTGTTCGACATGGACAACACCAGTTACCGCTACGACCTGGAAGAGTCCTTGCTGCCGTATCTGGAAATGAAGGGCGTGCTCACCCGCGACAAGCTGGACCCGTCGCTGAAGCTGATCCCGTTCAAGGACACGCCCGGCTTCCAGGAAAGCCTGAACAGCTACTACTACCGGCTGTGCGAGGTGGATGACCTGGTGTGCTACCCGTGGGTGGCGCAGGTGTTCTCCGGCTTTACGCTGCAGCAGTTGAAAGGCTATGTGGACGAGCTGATGGCCTACGACAAGCCGATACCGATTCGCTACTACAACGGCGACAAGGTGGAAGAGGGCTCGGTGAACCGTCCGCGTCCGTTCAGCGGCATGAAGGAGCTGTACAACCGCCTGCAGGAAAACGGCATCGAGGTATACGTGATGACTGCCGCCAGCGAGGAGCTGGTACGCATGGTGGCCAGCGATCCGAAGTATGGCTACAACGTGAAGCCGCAAAACGTGATCGGCGTGAACCTGCTGCTGAAAAACCGCAGCAACGGCGAGCTGACCACCTCGCGGCTGCAGATCAAGAAGGGCAAGTACGACCCTGCGGCCAACATGCCGCTGGAGCTGACCCCCTACCTGATGAACCCGATGACCTGGTACGAAGGCAAGCTCGGCACCATCCTGGGCTGGATCGACCAGTGGAAGAAACCGATTCTGGTGGGCGGCGACACACCGATTTCCGATGGCTACATGCTGCTGAACGGTACCGATGTGGAGAAGGGCGGCATGCGGGTGTGGGTGAACCGCAAGGCCAAGTACATGCCGGCGATGCAGTCGTGGTGGGAAAAGTCCGCCAAGCAGCAGCAGGCGCTGGGGCAGGCGGTGACTGCCGACAAGAACTGGCTGGTGGTGAAGCCGGAAGAGATTCAATAAGGGGCAGCCCCGGACAACGCCACCGCCGATGCGACCAGCGCTTGCCACGTACCGCAACCGTGCTGGCAGGCAAGGGCAGTGGAGGTTTTCCGGGGTGACTGAGAGACGTCACCAGGCGTCCGGTAGCGGGCAGTATCTCGTCATTACTCACAAAACCAGAATGAGGCACGACATGAATACAGGCAACAAACGCTTCACCCGTATCACGCTGCTGGCCGCAGCACTGGCTTGTAGCAGCGCGGCCTGGGCCGCGGACAAGCCGCTGATCAAGATCGGCTATGTGGAAGGCTGGGCCGACAGCGTGGCCACCACCCAGGTGGCGGCCAACATCATCAAGACCAAGCTGGGCTATCCGGTGGAACTGGTGCCGGTGGCTGCCGGCATCATGTGGCAGGGCGTGGCGCGCGGCGATCTGGACGCCACGCTGTCGGCCTGGCTGCCGGCCACGCATGGCGACTACTACCAGAAGCTGAAGGACAAGGTGGTGGTGCTGGGTAGCAACTACCCGGGCGCTAAGATCGGCCTGATCGTGCCGGAATACGTGCCGGCCAAGACCATTGCCGACCTCAACAAGTACAAGGAGGTGTTCCAGAACCGTATCGTTGGCATTGATGCCGGCGCCGGGGTGATGAAGAAGACCGAGCAGGCGATCAAGGACTACGAACTGGACGTGAAGCTGCTGCCTAGCTCCGGCCCTGGCATGGCATCGGAACTGGCGCGCGCTATCAACAGCAAGCGTCCGATCGCGGTAACCGGCTGGATTCCGCACTGGATGTTCGCCAAGTGGCGCCTGCGCTTCCTGGAAGACCCGAAGAAAGTGTATGGCGAGGAAGAGCACGTGGACACCGTGGTGAACCCGGGCCTGGCAGCCAAGGCACCGGCAGTGGCCAGCTTCTTGAAGAAATTCACCTGGAAGGCCGAAGAAGTCGGCAACGTGATGCTGGATGTGGAAAACGGCGTCAAGCCGGCAGCCGCCGCCGAGAAGTGGGTTGCCAACAACAAGGCACGCGTGGCTGGCTGGCTGTAAGCGCCACTCCGTGTCAACAACATGCCCCCGCGGTTTTCGCTGCGGGGGCGTTTTGCATGGCGCTTGCAGCGGCCTGGCGGAGGGTCAACTGGCTGCCGGCGTGGCCAGTTGCCCGTCGCGGCGCTGTTTCTTGTGGCGGTACATCATGCTGTCGGCGTGGGTAAGCAACTGCTGTTCGCTGCTGCCATGTTGCGGGTAATGCGCCATGCCGATGCTGACCCATGCCGGAACGCGCTGCCCGGCCAGCTCCACCGGTACAGCAAAGGCCTGCTGTATTCTTTGCGCCAGCCGCTCCGCCTGTTCCGGCTGCGCATGGCTTTCGAGCAATACCACGAATTCGTCGCCGCCGATGCGCGCCACCAGGTCGGTGTCGCGCACGCATTGGCTCAGCCGCTGCGCCGCGATCTGCAACAGCTGGTCGCCGGCGCTGTGGCCGAGGCTGTCGTTGACCTGCTTGAAATTGTCCAGATCCAGGTACAGCAGTGCCAGGGTGTCATCATTGCGCCGCGCGCGTGCCAGCGCCTCGCCCAGCCGTTCGTTTAGCAAGGCACGGTTCGGCAGGCCGGTCAGCGCGTCATAGCGCGCCATCTGCTGCAGGCGCTGGTAGAGCTGCTTGCGCTCGATGGCGGTAGCCACCTGGGCGGACACATATTCCAGCAAGGCCTGGTGACGAGGAGTGTAGTGCAGCAGCGGATCATGGCTTTTCAGGATCAGCGCCCCCATGACCCCGGACTGGCTGCGCAGCGGCGCGCCAAGCCAGCTCTGCAGGCCTGGCTCGTCCTGACCGCCCTGTTGGCCGCATTGCCACAGCAATGGCTGCGCACTGGCCAGCATCTGCAGGCCAAGACTGCCGATGCCCGCCGGCGCCGGCTGCGGGTAGCAAATCTGCAGCTGTTGCGATGCCGGCTCCTGCAGCGCCACCACAAAGTGCTGTGCCGGCAGCAGGCCGGCAATGATCTGGTGAATGTGGACGTACAGCGCCTGCAGGTTTTCCGCGCTGTGGGCGGCTTCGGAGATGGCAAACAGCGCGGTCTGCATTGCTTCCGCCTGCTTGCGCTCGGTTACGTCGCGCGCCACTGCCACCCGCATCTGCATGGACTCGGACCAGCGGGCCGACCACATGATGTGCACGATCTCGCCATTCTTGCGCAGGTAGCGGTTTTCGAAGTGCGGGTTCGGCTGGCCGGCCATGATCTGGCTGGCGGCCTGCAGGGTGCGGGGCAAGTCAGCCGGATGAATGAACTCGACCATCTTGCGCCCCTGCATTTCCTCCGGGGTGTAGCCGAAAATCTGCTCGCAGGCCCCGCTGACAAACACGAAGCGACCGTCTGCATCCACCAGGCAGATGGCATCCAGCAGCAGATTCATGAAGGAGGCAGGGTTGATCTGGTTTTCCATCGCCATGACATGGGGGGCTAGTGAATCGTAGGCCGGTAGCAGGTTTATTTATAGAAACTCGTTTACCCCGCCGACATTACAATATTTATACGCCATTGTCTGCGCCAAAGCCGACGCAGTTTTCGCCATGGCGACGCCGGACAGTGAGGGGGAGGGGCAAACCGACAAGGGCGTGACTGCCGGATCACACCCCGGCCGCCAGCTGTCGCGCTACTTCGGCCAGCGTGGCATCATCCAGTGCAGGCAGGCTAAGTGGCTGTTGTGCTGCCGTGTAGTGCTTGCCTTGCGAACGGCGGTACAGCGGGTCGTAGTGATTGACCAGCAGTTCGCTCACCAGGCTGTCGAAATCGCCACTGCGCGCCATGGCATTCCAGGCATCCAGCTGTGCCTTGCTGTGTACGTTGCGCAGGAAGCCCAGCTGGGTAACCAGCCGTTCCGGCTCGGCCAGGTAAAAGTCGTAGTCCTGCTTCAGGAACGCCACCCGTGCGGCCAACGGTGCCTCCACCTGCAGGCAGGGGCTGGCGTGCATGCGGGCGAACAGCGCATCCGGCAGCGACACAAAGCCGATTTTCTTGCTCTCGGCCTCGATAAATACCGGCCGTGCCGGATCAAGCGCCTTGATGGCGGTTGCCAGCTGGCTGTCGAAGCCTTTCTGGCTGGGCTGCGGGCTATCCGGCAGGCGGCCCAGTACCGAGCCGCGATGTACCGCCAGCTGTTCCAGGTCCAGCACCTGCGCACCGGCAGTGGCCAGTGCCTGCAGCAGCCGGCTCTTGCCGCTGCCGGTGGGGCCGCCGATCACGCGCAGATCCAGCTGCGCGGGCAGGGTGGCCAGATCTTCCAGCACCTGGTGACGATAGGCCTTGTAGCCGCCCTGCAACTGATGCGCCGCCCAGCCGATCTGCGCCAGGATGATGGCCATGGAGCCGGAGCGCTGCCCGCCGCGCCAGCAGTACACCAGCGGTCGCCACGATTTGGGGTGGCTGGCGAACTGTTCGTCCAGGTGGCGGGCGATATTGCGCGCGGCGATGGCGGCGCCTACCTTGCGCGCCTCGAACGGTGACACCTGCTTGTACAGCGTGCCTACCCGCACGCGCTCTTCATCGCTCATCACCGGGCAGTTGATGGCGCCGGGGATGTGATCCTCGGCGAATTCCGCCGGGGTGCGGACGTCGATGATCTCGTCAAACTGGGATAGCTGTGCTACGGTCGCGGCCTTGAACAACATGGTTTTGTGAGCTTTTCGATGGCTGATATCAGATTGACGCAATTGTCTCACGGCGGCGGTTGCGGCTGCAAAATCGCGCCGTCCGTGCTGCAATCGATTCTTGCCGGCGCCAAGGACCTGCTGCCGTACCCGGACTTGCTGGTAGGGCGCGAAACCAGCGACGACGCGGCAGTGTACCGCCTGAACGACCAGCAGGCGCTGGTGGCCACCACCGATTTCTTCCTGCCCATCGTCGATGATGGGCATGATTTCGGCCGTATCGCCGCCACCAATGCCATCTCCGACATCTACGCCATGGGCGCCACGCCCATCATGGCGCTGGCCATCGTCGGCATGCCGGTGAACACGCTGCCGGTGGAAGTGATCCGCGACATCCTGCAGGGCGGCGAATCGGTATGCCGCGAGGCGGGCATCCCGATTGCCGGTGGCCATTCCATCGACGCGCCGGAGCCGATCTACGGCCTGGTGGTGATGGGGCTGATGCACCCTGACCAGATCAAGCGCAACTGCGATGCCAAGGCTGGTGACGTGCTGATCCTGGGCAAGGGCCTGGGCGTGGGCGTACTGGCGCAGGCGATGAAAAAAGGCCTGCTGGACGAGGCCGGCTACCGCGCGCTGATCGCCTCCACCACCCAGCTCAACAAGGTGGGCGGCCAACTGGCGCCGCTGGACGCGGTGCATGCGCTCACCGACGTAACCGGTTTCGGCCTGCTGGGCCACCTGCTGGAAATCTGCCGTGGCTCCGGCCTCACTGCCCACGTGGACATGGCCAGCGTGCCGGTGATCCGCGAGGCGCGCGGCTTTGCCGAGCAGGGCATCGGCCCGGGCGCCATCGAGCGCAACCTGGCCAGCTTCGGCGCCGACGTGCACTGCGCCGACAGCGTGGCCGAGTGGCAGCTGCGGGTGCTGGCCGATGCGCAGACCAGCGGCGGCCTGCTGGTGGCGGTGGCGCCGGAAGCGGCGGAGCAGGTGCTGCAGCTGTTCCATGCCGCCGGCTTTGAGTACGCCAGCCGCATCGGCAAGCTGGCGGTAGGCGAGCCGGTCATCCATGTAAGCTGACAGCGGCTTGCGGCCAACCTTGGCCGCATGGCAAACAAAAAGGCAGACTTCGGTCTGCCTTTTTGTTGTGCAGCGAGATCGCTACTCCGGCAGCGGCACGTCCAGCGTGTCGCCGATGGTGAAAAAGTGCCCGCCGGCAATGTAGTGCAGCGTGCGCTTGGCGTCGTCGTGAATCGGCTGCCAGTGGCCATCGACAAACAGAGTAGGGTCGGCCCAGGCGGATACCACCTCGCCGATGAACAGGTCGTACTGCTGCTGATTGTGTGGCTCGCGAATCAATTTGCACTCCAGCCAGCCGGCGCAGCCGTCCACGTGCGGCGCGGCCACCGCGTGGCCAGGTACGGCAAGCAGACCGCTGGCGGCGAACTTGTCGGCTACTTCCAAGCCGCTGTCCGAGCCGACCTGCAGCACGGCAGCAGCTTGCGCCTTTACCGGTACATTCAGCACGAACTCGCCAGAAGCCTCGATCAACTGGCGGCTGAAGGTGGCCTTGTCGATCACCACCGCCACCTTGGGCGGGTTGAAGTCCAGCGGCATGCTCCAGGCAGCGGCCATCACGTTCTGGCGCCCGTCGTGAGCGCTACTCACCAGCACGGTGGGGCCATGGTTGAGCTGGCGGTAGCTTTTGGTGAGATCAACAGCTTGGTAGTTCGGCACGATGAGTCCTCAATCCAGACACAGCCGGCGCAGGTAGCTGCCGGCGGTACGCAAGTCCTGGGCGATGGCGGCGCGCACGCCGTCGGCATCGTTACGCTGAAGCGCGGCGATCAGCACGCCGTGTGCATCGTTCATGGTTTTCCACACATCCAGATCCTGGTGCAGCTGGTTGGAAATAGGGCCGACGTGCAACCACACGGTTTCGATCAGCGACAGCAGCAGCGGCGAGTTGGCCGCCTGGTACAGCGCCAGGTGGAACAGCTCGTTGGCGTCCAGGTAGCCCTTCACATCGTCGGCGGCAATCGCGATGTCCATCTGCCGGCACAGCGCAATCAGTTGTTCGCGGCCGGCGGCATCCAGTTGCTGCGCGCCCAGCCAGGCGGCCTGGCCTTCCAGCAAGATGCGGTTCTGCAGAATGTCATCGAACTGTGCCACCGTGAGCTGCGGCACGGTTACGCCGCAGTTGGGAATGTTCACCAGCGCCTTTTCCGCGGCCAGCCTTTGCAGTGCGGCGCGCACCGGCATCTGGCTCACGCCAAGCTCGCTGGCAAGGTGATTGATCTTCAGACGTTCGCCCGGCAGCCAGCGGCCCAGCATCAGCATGTGGCGCATTTTGTCGTAGATATCGTCTTGCAGGGTGGAGGCGGAAGCGGTCTTCATGGCGGGGAGGCGAGCATAGTTGGCCGCAAGCATAGCAGAGCAGGGCAATGCTGCAAAACTGGATTTGATCAAATCATTGACATATATATTTGATCAAACCTAACATGCGCAGCACAACCTGCGTTTTGCTGCGCTTTTCTGTTTTGCAAGGGATGGATCAAGCCGGGCAAGGACGGGAACCAACGGCAGGGCGCCTCAAAAAATCCCCGCTTTCGTCGCGATACTGCGTTGCTCACGAAAAATGTCTCCTTACATATCAACGCATATGCGGCGGCGACATTTTTCGCTCGCGCCTTGTCTCGCTTAAAAATCAGGGCTTTTCGAGGCGCCCGGAATACAAATAAGGCAACACCGGAGGAGAACGACCATGAATGAACAACTCGCCGCGTTCATACGCGAGCACCAGATCCACGAAGTGGAGTGCGTGATTCCGGACATGACCGGAGTAGCGCGCGGCAAGATCGTGCCCAAGAACCTGTTCCTAGCCGAGGACAGCATGAAAATGTCCAAGGCGGTGCTTACCATCACCGTGAACGGCGAGTTTGCCGAGTTCGAGCGCTTTGCCGGTGCCAACGACCCGGACATGGTGTGCCGCCCGGACCCGTCCACCATCCGCCTGGTGCCGTGGGCGATCGAGCCGGTGGCGGTAGTGATTCACGACTGCGAGGATTTCGATGGCCGCCCGGTGGGCATCTCGCCGCGCGCGGTGCTGCGCAAGGTGCTGAAGCTGTACGAAAACCGTGGCTGGCGCCCGGTGGTGGCGCCGGAGATGGAGTTCTACCTGATCCGCCAGAACAACAATCCGCATGAGCCGCTGCGCCCACCATCCGGCCGCGCCGGCCGCTCCGAGGTTGGCCGCCAGTCGTTCTCCATCGATGCGGTAAACGATTTCGACCCCTTCTTCCAGGAGCTGTCCGCCTTCTGCGAAGCGGCCAAGCTGAATGTGGAAACGCTGATCCACGAAGTGGGCGCCTGCCAGATGGAGATCAACTTCAGCCACGGCGACGCCATGGCACTGGCTGACCAGGTATTCCTGTTCAAGCGCGCGGTGCGCGAAACCGCCTACCGTCACAATATCTTCGCCACCTTCATGGCCAAGCCGATGGAAGGCGAACCGGGCAGCGCCATGCACATTCACCAGAGCATCGTGCACAGCGACAGCGGTGAAAACATCTTCTCGAACGCCGATGGCAGCGCCACCGAGCTGTTCTTCCACCACATCGGCGGCATGCAGAAATACCTGCCGCAGGCGATGCCGATGCTGGCGCCGTACGTGAACAGCTACCGCCGCCTGAGCCGCCACACCGCCGCGCCGATCAACGTGCGATGGGGCTACGACAACCGCACCTGTGGCATCCGCATCCCGCCGTCCGGCCCCGCCGCGCGCCGGCTGGAAAACCGCGTGCCGGGCGTGGACGTGAACCCCTACTTGGCGATGGCTGCCACCCTGGCCTGCGGCTACCTGGGCATGGTGAACAAGATCGAGCCTTCCGCGCCGATGAACGACAGCGCCTACGACCTGGACTACGAGCTGCCGCGCAGCCTGGAAGACGCAGTGGAGCTGATGCAGGACTGCCCGGAGCTGGCCGAGATCCTGGGCGAGGAATTCGTACAGGCGTTCTGCGCGGTGAAGGAGAAGGAATTCGAAACCTTCAATCGTGGCATTACCGCCTGGGAGCGCGAGCACCTGCAGCTGCACGTTTAACGCCTGCCTGCGGCCAACGTTGGCCGCAATCGACACAACATACCAAGGAGTGATCCATGACCATCCGCCATGGCATCAACTGGGACAAGGCCCAGGCGCTGTACCAGACCGAGCGCGATACCTTCATCAGCCGTATGCCGCGTTCGCGCGAACTGTCATCCCGTGCCGCCGGCCACCTGCTGTTCGGCGTGCCACTGCACTGGATGAACGACTGGTCCACGCCGTTTTCGCTATACGTGGCAGCGGCGCAGGGCGCGCGCTTCACCGACGCCGACAGCCACCACTACGTGGATTTCTGCCTCGGCGACACCGGCGCCATGTTCGGCCACAGCCCCAAGCCGGTAGCCGAGGCCATCGCCCGCCAGGCGCAGCGCGGCTACACCGCCATGCTGCCCAGCGAGGACGGCGTGTGGGTGGCGCAGGAGCTGGCGCGCCGCTTCGGCCTGCCGTACTGGCAGTTCGCGCTGTCGGCATCGGACGCCAACCGCTTTGCCATCCGCTGGGCGCGGGCGATCACCAAGCGCAGCAAGGTGCTGATCTTCAACGGCTGCTATCACGGCACGGTGGATGACGTGTTCGTCGACCTGGTGGACGGCAAGCCGCAGACCCGCGACAGTCTGCTGGGCCAGGTGTACGACATCACCCAGCACACCCGCAGCGTGGAGTTCAACGACCTGGCGGCGCTGGAAGCCGCGCTGCAGGATGGCGAGGTAGCCTGCCTGCTGGCCGAGCCGGCAATGACCAATATCGGCATGGTGCTGCCGCAGCCGGGCTTCTGGCAGGCGGCGCAGGCGCTGTGCCAGCGCTACGGCACGCTGCTGCTGATCGACGAAACCCACACCATCAGCAGCGGCCCCGGCGGCTACACCCGCGCCCACGGCCTGCAGCCGGACCTGTTCGTGGTCGGCAAGCCGGTGGCCGGAGGCGTGCCGTGCGCGGTGTATGGCTTCAGCGAGCAGACCGCCCGCCGCGCCGAAGAGGCCAAGCGCAGCGCGCCACCCGGCCATAGCGGCATCGGCACCACGCTCACCGCCAACCTGCTGGCGATGGCGGCGATGCGGGCGAATCTTGCCGAGGTGATGACCGACAGTGCTTACCAGTACATGTTCGGCCTGGCGGAAAGGTTGGCCGCAGGGCTGCGTGGCGTTATCGCGCAGCATCAGCTGCCGTGGTGCGTCACCCAGATCGGCGCGCGTACCGAGTTCCAGTTCACCGCCGTGCCGCCAGTCAACGGCAGCGAGGCGGACAAGATTCTGGACAGCGAGCTGGAGCACATCGTGCACCTGTTCCTGCTCAATCGCGGCCTGCTGATCACCCCGTTCCACAACATGATTCTGGTGTGCCCGGACACCACCACCGCGGATGTGGATCGGCTGGTGGCAGCATTCGCCGACTTCGTGGCAGCGGTGAAGTAGCGCAGCAGGGCGGCGCAAGGCCAGGGGCAAGCCCACCACCCGTAGCCCGGATAAGCCACTGGCGCATCCGGGGTCTGCACGCATGCTGGCGGAACGCTCTTTGGGCTTCCTCCCTACAAATGGCTTCCCGCTGGCCGTCTCCGCACAAAATTCATATAGTGACAGCCTTGCCACGCCGCTTGTCACACCATGCCCGCCTCCGATTCCCTGTTCCATACCGCCCAGCGTCTACACATTGCCGGTGATCTGCCTGGCGCCGAGCAACTGTACCGCCAGCATCTTGCTGCCTCTCCGCATGATGCCGCCGCACAGCACTGGCTTGGCTGCGTGCTGCATCAGCAAGGGCGCGATGCCGAGGCGCTGCCGTGGCTGCAGCAGGCAGTGGCGGCGAACAGCGCACCTGCCGCCTGGTGGTTCAGCCTTGGCATTGTCAGTGCCAGCCTGCAACAGCATGTCGAGGCGGCCGAGGCGTTTCGCGCCGCCGTGGCGCGCGATGGCGGGCAGTATTTCTTCTGGACCAATCTGGGCGCCAGCGAGGCGGCGCTGGGCAATGGCGAACAGGCCGAGCAGGCCTGGTTGCAGGCGCTGCAGCTGCAGCCGGAACAGCCGGATGCCTGGTTTCTGCTGTCCGCCCACCATGCGGCGGGCGGCAAGGCGGCGCTGGCACAACAATGCAACTACCGCGGCATCGTGTGCGAAGGCGCCAGCAAACACCCGCCGGCCACCCTGGCGCAGGCGCTGCACGAGATTGGTCAGCCGGAGGCCGCGCAGGCGCTGTTGCGGCAGTGGCTGCAGCAGGAGCCGGACAACGCCATCGCGCGGCATCTGCTGGCCGCCTGTGGTGGCGAGGCCACCCCGGCACGCTGCAGCGATGGCTACGTGCAGCAGGCATTCGACCAGTTCTCCAGCAGCTTCGAGCGCAAGTTGGGCGAGCTGAGCTACCAGGGCCCGGCGATGGTGGCCGCGCTGGCGGCGGAGCAGGGTTGGCCGCAAGGCGGCTGGCGTATCGCCGACCTTGGCTGCGGCACCGGGCTGATCGGCGCCGTGCTACGGCCCTACGCCAGCCATCTGACCGGCGTGGATCTGAGCGCCGGCATGCTGCGCGAGGCACGGAACAAACACATCTACCACGCGCTGCAACAGGCGGAGCTGGGCAGCTGGCTGCAAACACAGCAAGCATGCTTCGACCTGGCGGTCTGCATGGACACCTTCATCTACATCGGCGACCTGTCAGCGGTGCTGCCGGCCATTGCCCGCAGCCTGCAGCCCGGCGGGCAACTGGTGTTTTCCAGCGAGTTGCTGGCCAGTGATGCGGCCAGCTTCCGCCTCAACAGCAGCGGCCGCTACAGCCATGCTCCGGCCTACCTCGCCGCACAGCTGGCCGCTGCCGGTTTTGCGCGCTGGCAAAGCCAGCCGGTGATACTGCGCCAGGAATCCGGCGTGCCGATGCACGGCGAGCTGTACAGCGCCTGGCTGGCAACATAAAGACACGGCAGCATGAAAACGCCCGGCACGTGGCCGGGCGGTAGCGGTAGCAAATTGCCGCGTCAGGTATTGCTAGCCAGCATTTCACTGGCGTGCTGGCGCGTGGTGGCGGTGATGTCTTCGCCGCCCAGCATGCGGGCAATTTCCAGGATGCGGCCTTCGGCGTCCAGCGGGGTGATGCGGCTGACAGTGCGGCCAGCTTCCGCCGCCTTGCTGACGCGCCAGTGCTGGTTGCCGCAGGAGGCTACCTGCGGCAGATGGGTAACGCACAGTACCTGGTAGCGCTCGCCCAGCTGCTTCAGCAACTTGCCCACCACTTCGGCTACGCGACCGCCGATGCCGACGTCCACTTCGTCAAAGATCAGCGTCGGCACGCTGGCCACCTGGCTGATCACCACTTGCATGGCCAGGCTGATGCGTGACAGCTCGCCGCCGGATGCCACCTTGGCCAGTGGCCGCAGGGTGCCGCCCTGGTTGGCCGCCACCAGGTATTCGATGGTTTCCAGACCGTGGGCGGTGGGTTCGCTGGCGGCGGAAAGCTCGATGGCGAAGCGTGCACCTTCCATTGCCAGGCGCTGCATTTCCTTGCCGATGCGCGCCGACAGCTCGGCGGCGGCCTGGCGGCGCTTGGCGGACAGTGCCTCGGCATGAGCGCGGTAGCGCGCCAGCGCGGCGTTTTCCGCCACGCTCAGCGCGTCGATGTCGCTGGCGGCTTCCAGCTCGGCCAGCTGCTGCTGCCAGTCGGCCAGTTTCTTGGGCAAGTCTTCCGGCTGGCAGCGGTATTTACGGGCGGCACTCATCAGCGCGTGGATGCGCGCCTCCACGTCTACCAGCTGACCCGGGTCGTCCTCGAAGCCGCCGACATAATCGCGCAGGCTGTACACCACCTCGCGCAGTTCGGCATCCACCGAATCCAGCAGCGCCAGCGATTCGGCCAGCCTCTGGTCGTAGCCGGAAAGCTTGCCCAGCCGGCTCTGCACTTGGGATAACAAAGTCAGGCAGCTGCCATCCATTTCCGACAGCACATCCACCGCCGCCTGCGCCGATTGCGCTAGCTCGGCGGCATTGGCCAGCCGGCTGTGCAGCTGGTTCAGCTGTGGCCATTCGTCGGCGGCCAGACCCAGTTCGGACAGCTCGCCGATCTGCCAGGTAAGGCGTTCGCGCTCCACTTCGGATTCGCGCTGGCGGCGGTCGGCATCCTCGCGCGCCTTGCGTGCCTGTTGCCAGCTCTGCCAGGCCGCGCGCACATCGCGCGCCAGCTGGCCGGCGCCGGCATAGGCGTCCAGTAGCTCGCGCTGCGCGTCCGGACGCACCAGTGACTGGTGTGCATGCTGACCGTGGATATCCACCAGGTAGTCGCCCATGGTCTTGAGCTGGCCCTGGGTGGCGGGCTGGCCGTTGACGAAGCTGCGCGAGCGACCACCGCGGTCGATGATGCGGCGAATCAGTAGCTCGCCGTCGTCGCCAGCCAGCTCATTGTCGGCCAGCCAGGCCTGCAGGTCAGGCTGCTGGCGGATGTCGAGATGGGCGGACAGCTCGGCGCGCTCGGCACCTTCGCGGATCTGGCTCACTTCTGCGCGATCGCCAAGCAGCAGGCCCAGCGCATCCAGGATGATGGACTTGCCGGCGCCGGTTTCACCGGTAAGCACGGTGAAGCCGGGGGCGAACTCCAGTTGCAGCTGATCGACGATGACGAAATCTTTGACGTTCAGGGATAACAGCATGTTGGCCTCACAGCAGGCGTTCGCCCCAGTGGAGCTTGTGACGCAGCATGTCGTAGTAGTTGTAGCCCACCGGGTGCAGGATCTTCAGCGTGTTGCGGTAGCTGCGGATGATCACGCGGTCCATCTCCATCAGGTCGCAGTGCGACTGGCCGTCGAAGTGCACCTTGGTGTCCA
This sequence comes from Vogesella amnigena, assembly GCF_042648905.1. Taxonomy (NCBI): domain Bacteria; kingdom Pseudomonadati; phylum Pseudomonadota; class Betaproteobacteria; order Neisseriales; family Chromobacteriaceae; genus Vogesella; species Vogesella amnigena. The sequence goes on from NZ_JBHRYH010000008.1 coordinate 19,052, forward strand.
GCCCGCGGGTGAGCATGAATTCCACCTCGCAGTTGTTGCTGACGGCAATCGGGCGGTTGGACAGCGATTGCGGGCAGATCGGCACTAGCGCAAAGGCCTGCAGCGTGGGGTGCAGGATGGGGCCGCCGGAGGCCAGCGAGTAGGCGGTGGAGCCGGTGGGGGTGCTGATGATCAGCCCGTCGGAGCGTTGGCTGTAGACGAACTGGTTATCGACGAACACTTCGAATTCGATCATTGAGCCCAGCGAGCCACGGCTGATCACCACGTCGTTCAGCGCCAGCGCGCTGACCACTTCGGCATCCTCGCGAATCACCGAGGCGTGCAGCAGGATGCGCTCTTCCGGCACGAACTGGCCATCGAGAATGCCATCCACAGCGTCCAGCATCTCGTGCAGCGAGATGTCGGTCATGAAGCCGAGCCGCCCCTGGTTGATGCCGACCATGGGCACGCGGTAGGGCGCCAGTACACGCGCCACCGACAGCATGGTGCCATCGCCGCCCAGCACGATCACCAGATCGGCCAGTTTGCCCAGGTCGTCCCGGTCTGCCAGCGGGTAGTGCGCTATCGGGCTGCTGGCGCAGCTTTCCCGGTCCAGCAGGATATGGAAGCCGCGGCCGGACAGGTGGGCGGCCAGCTTCAGCAGCGATTCGATGATGTGCGGCTTGCCGTGGCGAGCCACCAGGCCGATTTTGTTGAAGAGTCGGGTCATGTTGCAGTTTTACTGTTGGCCGGGCTGGGTTGCATCCAGCGCGCGCAGGTAGAAGCGCACCAGTTCGGCCAGTGAGTCGATTTCCAGTTTTTCGAACAGCTTGGCCCGGTGCGCCTCCACCGTGCGTGGCGACAGGTCCAGCTCGCGGGCGATTTCCTTGCTGGACAGGCCTTCTGCCACATGGCGCAGGATCAGCCGTTCGCGGTCGGTGATGCGCTCCAGGCGCTGGCGCACCTCTTGCGTCGCGGCCATCTGCTCCTGTTGCTGAATACTGATACGAATCGCCTTTTTCAGGCTTTCCAGCAGCTGCGGCGCGTTGATCGGCTTGGTGAGAAAGTCTACCGCACCACCACGGAAGGCGCGGCGGCATTCTTCGATATCTCCATGGCCGGTAATGAAAATGATCGGCATCTGCACACTGCGCAGGTTCAGCATGTCCTGCAGTGCAAGGCCCGAGGTCTGCGGCATGCGGATGTCCAGCACCAGGCAGCCGATTTCATCCGGATTGAATTTCTGCAGGAAAGCTTCGGCATGCTCGAAGGTCTGCACGCGCATGCCCTGGGTGCCGATCAGCAGCGCCAGGGAGTCGCGCACGGCCGGGTCGTCATCGATGACAAAAATCGTCGGGGTCATGGCAGGCATTACGCTGTTGCTCCTTCCGGTTCGCCTTGCGGCTTGATCATGGGCAGCTCGAAATAGAACTCGGCGCCACCACTGTCCAGGTTGCCGGCACTGAGTACGCCACCCATGTTTTCGATAATGGTATGACTGATGGTAAGCCCCAGCCCCATGCCTTGCGACTTGGAGCTGAAAAATGGCTGAAAGATCTTCTGCAGGGTGTCCGCCGACATGCCGGGGCCATTGTCGCGCACGCCAACGCGGATGCGCCCGCCGCGACGCTCGCTGTAGATGAACAAGCGGCGCTCGCCGCTGACATCCATCAGTGCTTCCATGGCGTTCTTGCACAGGTTCATCACCACCTGCTCCACCTGGATGGTATCGGCCTGTACCCGTGGCAGGGTGCCGGACAGGTCGGTATTTACCGTCACGTCGTGATCGCGCAGCTCGGATTCGATCAGGGTGATGACATTGAGCACCGCCTGGTTCACATCCACCGCGGTGAGGTCGGCCTGCTTGCTGGCGACGAATTCTCTTAGTTTTTTGACGATATGCCCAGCCCTTTGCGCCTGCTTGACCGACGACAGCAGCGCGGTCTTCAGCAGAATGCGGTCCGGCTCCTCGTCATCGAGCATGCTCAGGCAGGCTTCGTTGTAGCTGACGATGGCCGACAGTGGCTGGTTGATCTCGTGGGCGATGCCGGAGGTCATCTCGCCCAGGGTGTTGATACGTGCTACCCGTGCCAGCTCCGCCTGGTGCTGTTTCAGGCGCTGCTCGCTGCGTTCCAGTGCCTCGGCCATGCGCTGGCGCAGCGGCGCCATGTCACGGAAGGTGATCACGATGCTGCGCAGCGCGCCGTCCTGATCCAGCAACGGCGACACCGTACCTTCGATATAGGCGCCCTGGCCATCCGGGCGCAGCAGGTAGGCGTTTTCCGGCAGCGCCACCCGGTCCAGCTGCTGCCGGCAGGCGGCCACCGGGTCGGCGATGGCCTCGCGCGCCAGCTCGTAGCGCACCTTCCATACCTCGGCCAGCGGCCGGCCCACCAGCACAGACGGCGCCATGCCCAGCAGCAGCGCAGCCTTGGGGTTCAGGTACTCCACCCGCGATGCGTCACCAGCCACCAGTACAGCATCGTCGATGCTTTCCAGGGTAACCAGCGCCTGCTGCCGCTCGCGGCGCAGGGTGTCGTGATAGTGCTCGCTTTGCAGGCGTTCGTTGTGTTGCGAGGCGGCCACCAGCACCAGCAACGACGTCAGCAGCAGGCCGGTACCCAGCGACAGCAGCAACAAGGACACGGAGACACTGGGCAGCCCGCTTAGCTGGCGCACTTCCAGGCGGTAGGGGAAGTAATCGCGGTCGATGGCCAGCTGGGTGTGCTGCGGCGGCAGCAGCTGCTGTTGCAGCCAGCCCAGGGTATGTGTCGACGCGGTACCGGTTGGCAGGTGCGCCTGGCCGTTGACCACCAGCCGCAAGTCAAGCTGATGGTTGTCATCGCCCCGCACGTTCAGCAGCGTCTGCGCCCGCACGCCCAGCATGATGACACCGGCGAAAGTGTTCAGCCGTTCGGCAATGGTGTCTGGCGCGGCGCCATCGGTATACACGGCCTTGAGATAACCGAAGCCCTGCTCGCCATTGCTCAGGGTATAGGGCGGGGTAACCTCGATCTCGCCACTGCGGATGGCCTGCTCTACGGCTTTGCCCAGGATGCGGTCATGGGCAATGTCCAGGCCATACATGTCGCCGGTGAGGCTGTCGCCAAGCGGCAGGGCATTGAGCAGCGGAATGTAATACGGCCGTGCCGGCGCCGGGCGCCAGTAGGCGGCATTGCGCCAGTCATCGCCATCGTTGCGGTGATAGTCCTTGATCAGGAATGGCTGCCGGCGCTGGAAGCTGGTTTCAGCCTCCAGTGTTTCGCGTTCGGCCAGCCCGACGCGCGGCTGCAGGCCGATCAGGTGGATATAGGGATAGCGGTTGCCGATGTTCTGCGCAAACTGGCGCAGCCGGGCCTGTTCGTTGCCCTGGTTGGCTGCGGACAGTTCGGCAAAACCGAAAATGGCGGTTTCACAGATCAGCAGCCGTTCTTCCAGTGTTTTCTTGATATGCAGGGTGGCGGCGTTGAACTGCTGCTGCCGGCTTTCGGCGGTGAGGAACAGCGCCGCCAGCAGGATGGCCATGGACAGCAATAACCACAGCAACACGAAGCTTGCCTTTACCCGCAGAGGCAGGTCGCCAATCATCTGGCGCCATTGCTGCGGCAAGGACAGGGAGGCATAAGGCGGGCGGGGCTTGCTGGCGGGCATCGGCAATGACGTCGGTCTGGACGGGCAATGGCGCCATTGTAGCCGATGGCGAAACAAAGCGGAGGGCGGAGGTGGAACGGGGTTGGCCGCAGCCGACCCCGCAGCCGGTCAGGCTTTCAGCAGCTCCGGATGCTGTTCGTGCAGCTTGTAAAGCTTAGGTGCGATGACTACCTGGCAGTAGCCGGCAGTCTGATTGCGGGAAAAGTAGTCGTGATGGAAATGTTCCGCAGGATAGAAACGCGGCGCCATTTTCACTTCGGTGACAATCGGCGCATCAAAGCGCCCGCTGGCTTCCAGGTTGGCGATCATGTCACGTGCGCTCTGTAGTTGCGCCTGGTCGTGAGTAAAGATTGCCGAGCGATACTGAGTACCGATGTCATGGCCCTGGCGGTTGAGCGTGGTCGGGTCGTGGGTCAGGAAGAACACTTCCAGCAAGGTCTGATAACTGATGCGCTCTGGCTGGTAGCTCAGTTCCACGGCTTCGGCATGGCCAGTGTTGCCATGGCAGACGCGCTCGTAGTCCGGATCGTCCAGATGGCCGTCGATGTAGCCGGGCAGTACATCCAGCACCCCGTCAAGCTGGCGGAATACCGCCTCGGTGCACCAGAAGCAGCCACCGGCAAACGTGGCTTTGGCAATTTCCATGAGATCAACCTCCTTTCGGGTGATGACGCGACAGCAGCTCGCGCACTGTCTGCAGATGGATGTCCACCGTGTCGGCTATCGGCACTGCATAGCCACCGGCCATGACTACCGCCAGCGGCCACTGCCGCTGTTCGCACAGGTCGAACACGCGACAGTCGCGTGCCAGCAGGCCGGCCTTGCTCAAAGCCAGGCGCCCAAGGCGGTCGCCCAGGTAAGGGTCGGCACCGGCAAGGTAAAACACGATGTCCGGTTGGGCGTTGTCGGCCAGGGTGCGCAGCGCGTCATCCAGCAGCTGCAGATAAACATCATCCCCGGTGTTGTCGGCAACCCCCACATCCAGCGTAGACGCCACCCGACGGAACGGGAAGTTCTTTTCTCCATGCAGCGACAGCGTGAACACGCTGCCATCGCCCTGGAACAGCTCGGCTGTGCCGTTGCCCTGATGCACATCCAGATCAATCACCGCGGCGCGGCGAATCAACCCCTCCTGCTGCAGCAAGCGGATCGCCACCGCCACGTCATTGAATACGCAAAAACCGCCACCCTTGGCGTAGCCGGCATGATGCGTACCACCTGCCAGATTCACACCGGCGCCATGCAGCAGCGCACTACGCGCGGCGGCAATGGTGGCGCCTACCGAGCGCGCGCTGCGCTCTACCAGCTCCCGGCTCCACGGCAAACCGATCTCGCGCATGATGCCCGGCGACACGCTGCCATCAAACATGCTGTCTACGTAGTTGGCCGCATGCGCCAGCCTGAGCTCGCGGTCGGTGGCTGCCGGGGCGGTGTCCATGTGTGCGCCTGGCAGTGCGGATACGGCATCGGCCAGCATGCGGTATTTCTCGGCCGGGAAGCGATGCCCGGCTGGCAACGGCAGCGGGAATTGATCAGTACGGAAAATCAGCATGGCAGGCTTAGTCCGCCACCCGCTCGAAACGCGGTTGCGTTACGCCGTCGACTGTCACCTGTTCGGTAAACATTGCCAGCGGGCGCACCCACAGCGCCATGTCGCCATACAGCGGGCGGTAGACCACCAGCAGCTCGTCACTTTCCGAGTGGCGTGCCACGCCCAGTACTTCATAAAATTTGCCCTTGTAATGGCGATAGCGCCCGGGCAGCAAGGTAGTTGTTGGCATGGTGATTCAGGGCAGGGTGGACAGACAATCGGCCAGCAGGCGGAAAAAGCCATCGGCATCCACCTCGGTGAGGTAATGCACGTTGGCCGCACGGCCGCTGATGCCCCACCAGTCGATTACCGTGGCGCCAAGCGTCAGCTCGCCGGCAAGCTCGACACTGACATTCACCTGGCGGCCACCGAACAGTTGTGGCTGCAGCAGGTAGGCAATCACGGTCGGGTCGTGCAATGGCGAGCCAAATTCGCCGTAACGCTGCACATCGTAGCGCTCCAGCGTGGTGAGACAGTCTGCCGCCAGGTTGCCGGCACGATTGGGCAGGGCGCGCAGCCAGCCGATGCGCGCGGCCGAACTGCGTGCCTTGTGGGTGACATCCAGCGGCATCATCACGATGGGCGCGCCGCAGCGCAGCACGATGTCAGCTGCGTGCGGGTCAACATAAATATTGAATTCCGCTGCTGGCGTGATGTTGCCACCTTCGAAGTAACTGCCGCCCATCAGCACGATTTCACGAATGCGCGGCGCAATATCCGGCGCCATGCGCAGCGCCAGGGCCAGATTGGTCAGCGGCCCCAGCGCGCATAGCGTGACAGTGCCGGCAGGGCGCTCGCGCAGGGTGGTGACAATGAAGTCGGCGGCATGCTCAGCCTGCAGCGGCATCTCTGGCTGATGCAGCGGCACGCCATCCAGCCCGGTCTTGCCATGCACATGCTCGGCGGTAACCAGCGGGCGCAGTAGCGGCGCGGCGGCGCCGGCATACACCGGCACATCCGGCCGGCCGGCCCATTCGCAGATAATGCGTGCGTTGCGCTCGGTCTGTGCCAGAGCAACGTTTCCAGCCACGGCAGTAATGCCCAGCACATCCAGTTGCGGGGCGCCAAGGGCGGCCAGAATGGCCACCGCATCATCCTGCCCAGGGTCGGTATCGATAATGATTGCGCGTTTGTCGCTCATGATGATCCTGCAAGTTGGCCGCAAAAAAGGCGGCGAGAGTCTACTGTTTGCCTGCCGCCGTCAAGTATCGCCGGCGCTCCGGTCGCGGAAAGCCGGCAGTCGCAATTAACGGCGTAGTAGGCGAGGGCATGCTTGTATACAATTCGCACCTTCTGATTTATGGCAGGTTTCATGAAGATCGTTCTGGCACCCATGGAAGGGCTGGTCGACGACATCATGCGTGACGTATTGACACGCATTGGCGGCATCGACTTGTGCGTTACCGAATTTGTGCGCGTAACCAGTTCGGTGTTGCCAAGCCGGGCGTTTTACCGGCTGGCCCCCGAGCTGCACAACCAATCCGCCACCCGTGCAGGCACACCACTGCGTGTGCAACTGCTGGGCTCCGACCCCAGGTTCCTTGCGGCCAACGCGGTGCGCGCTGCCGAGCTGGGAGCATCCTCCGTCGACCTGAATTTTGGCTGCCCGGCACCTACTGTCAACCGCCATCGCGGTGGTGCCGTGCTGCTCAAGGAGCCAGAGCTGTTGCATACCATCGTCAAGACGGTGCGGGATGCCGTGCCGGCGAGCACACCGGTAACCGCCAAGATGCGTCTGGGGTATGAAGATACCAGCCTTACCCTGGCTTGCGCCCAGGCCATTGCCAGTGCGGGCGCCAATGAACTGACCGTGCACGCACGCACCAAGGTACAAGGTTACAAGCCGCCGGCGCATTGGGAGTGGCTGGCCCGGATACGCGAGGCGGTAGCCATACCGGTGGTTGCCAACGGCGAAGTCTGGACTCTGGAAGACTACCTGGCGATACGTGACATCAGTGGCTGCGAAACGGTAATGATCGGGCGGGGGCTGGTATCGGCGCCGGACCTTGCCCTGCGCATCCAGCACATGCAGCAAACCGGCGAACGCTTGCCTCTTATGCCTTGGGTGGAAATGCTGCCGTGGTTGCGCGATATGGCATTGCAATGTCAGCAGCGCGCAGCCAACGATAACTATGCTGTCAGTCGTAGCAAGCAATGGCTGAAAATGCTGCAGCGCAACTACGCGGAGGCTGGGATTATGTTTAATAAAATCAGGACTTTAAGTGATTTCTCGGCGCTTGAGTCAGCTTTGAAAGCCGCCACAGAAGGCTGCTAGGTATTTTTACGAATAGTCGCGAAGGCACTGGCAACGTATCATGCAAGCAGTTCTTGGATTACTGAGCGTTCCTCGCTGGCAGTTCAGGAATCGCGGCAATAGCCGCACCTTACAAGACCTCCTGAGCGTGACGATTCAGGAGGTATTTTTTTGCCCGCAGAGCATGCGGGCAATGCCAGCGCTACGTCACGGAAACTAGTACAGGTGCCACGCCATCCGCAGCGGCAAGCAGGCGGTTATAGCGCTGATAGGTCCGGATACGGCAGAGCGCTGCCGTGATTGCATGCCGCCGACTTGCACGGCCATGTTCGATAGATTCGTAAGCCACAAGCGCTTCCGCCAGCTTTCGATTGTTGCCGCAAGCTGTTACCAGCTGCTCGAACGGATCGCCGCCAACCAGGCTTTGCTTCTTGTGCAAACCTTGCTGCCCAGCTTCATTACGTTTTGCTCCAGCCAGCGCCGCCAGCGAGTCGAGATGGCCAATCTGCATGATGCACACCTTAAGATCAACAATTGATAGCCAGTGCATGATCCAGTTTGGGTGGCATTGATATCTATGGGTTTTTTCTTATAAACGACTTATCGTTAACCGCATTGTTTGTTGTTAATGCCTCGTAAATCTAGTGAACCTAGCGGCAAGGCATTCCACTGGAAGTCATTGCTGCGGCCAACATGTAACGCGAGAAAAGCCAGGAACGATGTGGCTTCTGGCAGGCTGGCCATCGCCGGTCTGATGGTGCTGACGGATGCTGGCGAACCCCAGCCAGAACACTGAAAAAGCCCCCCAAGGGGTTTAGTGTTTACGTCGCATAATGTTTATTATGTTAAATATTATGCGCGCAGTGGATGCACTTTCGCCCTTTCCCTTCGTGTGCCCTTACTTGGGCTATCGCACAGTTCCATCACACCGATGACGACCAAGGCTAAACCAGGTTCCTGTCTATGGCCATCTTCACAACACAGGCTCGGATGTGTAGTGGCTCGTCTTCCGTGTAATAAAACGATGGTTACCGTGTTGCACGCGACTGCCTGTTGGCAATTTTTTGCTCAGCAAAATGGCCATATCACGTTTCTCGCTTCTTGAATGGCCAATGGATGATCACAGTTGTGGCACACGCACCACGGACAAACTGACTGGCGGTTAGCAAGATTACTTATTAATCACCCCGCGAAATATTCCCCTGGTCTTCATTTTTCCGCTTATTTCTATAAATGAATTTCCCCATTTTGCCGCCATTGGCTCGCGCCAAAACAATCTGGAAAAACCAGCACGACTCCACCAAGGTTTTGCTGCATAGATCAGTCGAACCATGGCGATGATTTCCGCCCAAGGGAAGTGCATGCAACTCATTGATATTTGTCCGAAATATTTGTATTTATTTAACGATAGACATGAAATGCATGCACGTTATTGCCAGCTCTTCTGCTTGGTTTCCCCAACACTAACTGATGCTAGCTGCCATCGTGCGTCAGCCCTACACCGATATTGAAGAATTTTCCATCAACAATATTCGATAAATATAGTTATAGATATGTCATAGGTATAATTATTTACAGTTGAAACTTAACAAGTTTCAACTAGAATCCACCTCATGAATTGTTACCGAAGGCAAATTACAACTTCGATAACTATTACTTGATGCAAAAGGCAGATTTCATGAGGAGGCGTGCAATGAAAAAGTTTTTACTCCTGGCAATACCGATGTGCCTGACTGCCACCGCAACGTACGCTAATGGCGGCGTGATCCATTTTCGTGGCGCACTGGTAAAAGCACCTTGCGAGACGAATGCCAGCGATCTGGCCTACTACGCTGCCAACAATCGCGCTTACCTGGCCGCACGTAAAGTGCAGTCCGGCCCGAGTTGTGCCGGCATGGATAACACCCAGTTTGTTTCCAAGGCACGGGTGGTGAGCGAGGATGGTACGGCAGACGTGATTTCGGTGGCTTACAACTAGGCAGGCAGCACGGGCAAGGAGGGGGACGCCCTGCCCGCTGCTGCATAATCCGGATATGCCTCCACTCATAAAAAACGCCGCGCTCGATAACGAGGCGCGGCGTTTTGCTGTTGCTGCCCGGACTGGCGGCTGCCAGCCGGGAAGAAACGCGGCTTAGCCGATCCAGCGGCGGGCGCTGGCGAACATGCGGAACCAGCCGCCATTTTCGCCCCAGCCCTGCGGGTGCCAGCTGTTCTGCACGCTGCGGAATACGCGCTCCGGGTGCGGCATCATGATGGTGAAGCGGCCGTCCGGCGTGGTAACGCCGGTGATGCCTGCCGGCGAACCGTTCGGATTCAGCGGGTAGGTTTCGGTCGGCTGGCCGTTGAAGTCCACGTAGCGCAGTGCGGTGATTACCTGTTGCTGGTGGCCCGGCGCGAATACCGCGCGGCCTTCGCCGTGCGATACCACTACCGGCAGCTTGGAGCCGATCATGTCCTGCAGGAAGATGGACGGCGACTCGGTGACTTCCACCATTGCGAAGCGGGCTTCGAACTGCTCGGAGGCGTTGCGTTTCAGCTTCGGCCAGTACTGTGCGCCCGGGATGATATCCGACAGGTTGGACATCATCTGGCAGCCATTACATACACCCAGTGCGAAGGTGTCGCCGCGGCCGAAGAAGGCCTCGAACTGTTCGCGTGCCAGGCTGTTGAACAGAATGCTCTTCGCCCAGCCCTCGCCCGCTCCCAGTACGTCGCCGTAGCTGAAGCCGCCGCAGGCCGCCAGGCCCTTGTAGTCGGCCAGTTGCACACGGCCGGCGATGATGTCGGACATGTGCACATCCACCGCCTCGAAGCCGGCGCGGGTGAAGGCGGCAGCCATTTCGATCTGGCCGTTCACGCCCTGCTCTCGCAGCACGGCGATGCGCGGGCGTGCGCCGGTGGCGATGTACGGTGCTGCCGGGTTGTCTTCGGTGTCGAAGGTCAGCTCGGCGAACAGGCCGCGCGATGCGGTGTCAGCGATTTGCGCGTATTCGCTGTCAGCACCGGCCGGGTTGTCACGCAGGCGCTGCAGGCGGTAGCTGGTCTCGGACCAGGCTTGCTGCAGGGCTACGCGGCTTTCGGCCAGCAGCTCGATGTCGCCGTGTACCAGACGCAGCACGCCGTCGTCGGACGGTGTGCCGATCACGGTTACCAGCTGCGACAGGCCCATGATGTCGAAACGCTTGAGCACGTTGTCGATTTCATCGGCAGCTACTTGCAGCACCGCGCCCAGCTCTTCGTTGAACAGCACGGCATTGACCTTGGCCGCATCGCCGCCAGTCAGTACCGACAGCTCAATCTGCGCGCCCAGGTGGCCGGCAAAGCACATTTCGGCCACGGTGGCGAACAGGCCGCCATCGGAACGGTCGTGGTAGGACAGCAGCTTGCCATCGTCCACCAGCGTCTGGATTACGGTGAAGGCCGCGGCCAGCTGCTCGGCGCTGTCCACGTCCGGCGCCTGGCCGGACATGTCTTTCCATACCTGGCCGAATACCGAACCGCCGAGGCGATTCTTGCCGGCGCCCAGGTCCAGCAGCAGCAGCGCGCTGTCGGCGGCCTGCAGCTGCGGGGTAACGGTCTTGCGCACGTCGGCAACCGGTGCGAAGGCGGAGATGATTACCGACAGCGGTGCGGTAACGGCTTTCTTGTCGTCGCCGTCCTGCCATACCGTCTTCATCGACAGCGAGTCCTTGCCTACCGGAATGCTTACGTCGATCTGCTGACAGATTTCCGACACGGCCTGCACGGTGGCGTACAGGTTGGCGTCCTCGCCCGGGTGGCCGGCAGCAGCCATCCAGTTGGCGGACAGCTTGACGTTGCCCAGTTCGCCCACGTTGGCCGCAGCCAGGTTCAGCAGCGATTCGCCTACCGCCACGCGGCCGGAAGCCGGCGCATCGAACAGTGCGGTCGGCGTGCGCTCACCCATGGCCATGGCTTCGCCCAGGGTGGTGTTGAAGCCCATGGTGGTCACCGCCACGTCGGCTACCGGCACCTGCCACGGGCCTACCATCTGGTCGCGCGCGGTCATGCCGCCCACGGTACGGTCGCCGATGGTGATCAGGAAGCTCTTGTCGGCAACGGTCGGGTTGTGCAGCACGCGGTAGGCCGATTCCTTCAGCCCGTACTGTGCGGCGTTGAACGCGGCGGTGGTCACTGCCTTGCTCTTCACGTCGCGGGTCATGCGCGGCGGCTTACCCAGCAGTACGTTCAGCGGCATGTCCACCGGGTTGTTGTCGAAGTAGTCGTCGCGCACCTGCAGGTGGCCGTCATCGGTGGCCACGCCCAGCACGGCGAACGGGCAGCGCTCGCGTTCGCAGATCTGGGTAAAGATATCCAGATCCTGCGGCAGGATGGCCAGCACGTAACGCTCTTGCGATTCGTTGGACCAGATCTGCATCGGGGTCATGCCCTTTTCTTCCAGATGCACCTTGCGCAGGTGGAAGATGGCGCCACGGCCGGCGTCGTTCACCAGTTCCGGGAAGGCGTTGGACAGGCCGCCGGCGCCCACGTCGTGCAGCGACACGATGGGGTTGGCCGCACCGCGCTGCCAGCAGCGGTCGATCACTTCCTGGCAACGGCGTTCGATTTCCGGGTTGCCGCGCTGTACCGAATCAAAGTCCAGGTTTTCGCTGTTGGCACCGGTATCCATGGAGGATGCCGCGCCGCCTCCCAGGCCGATCAGCAGGCTGGGGCCGCCCAGCTGGATCAGCAGTGCGCCTTTCGGAATCTCGTTCTTGAAGATCTGCTGTTCCTGGATGCTGCCCAGGCCGCCGGCGATCATGATCGGCTTGTGGTAGCCGCGACGCTCGCCCTGGAAGTCTTCTTCAAAGGTACGGAAGTAGCCGGTGAGGTTCGGGCGACCGAATTCGTTGTTGAACGCAGCGCCGCCGATCGGGCCTTCGATCATGATGTCGAGTGCCGAGGCGATGCGGCCCGGCTTGCCGTAATCCGGGCTTTCCCACGGCTGTTCAAAGCCCGGGATGTTCAGGTTGGAAACGGTGAAGCCGGTCAGACCCGCCTTCGGGCGCGAGCCGCGGCCGGTGGCGCCTTCGTCGCGGATTTCACCGCCGTTGCCGGTGGAGGCACCGGGGAACGGGGAAATCGCGGTCGGATGGTTGTGGGTTTCCACCTTCATCAGGATGTGGGTCGGCTCTTCGCTGAAGGCGTAAGTGTTGCTGCCCGGCTGCGGGTACAGGCGCTCGATGGTGGCGCCGTCGATTACCGAAGCGTTGTCCTTGTACGCCACACGGGTACCCTGCGGGTGCGCGTCGTGGGTGTCGCGGATCATGCGGAACAGCGATTTGCTCTTTTCTTCGCCGTCCACGATGAACTGGGCGTTGAAGATCTTGTGGCGGCAGTGCTCGGAGTTGGCCTGCGCGAACATCATCAGCTCAACGTCGGTGGGGTTGCGCTGCAGCTTGATGAAGTTTTCCACCAGGTAGTCCACTTCGTCCGGCGACAGGGCCAGGCCCATGTCGGCGTTGGCCGCATCCAGCGCGGCCTTGCCGCCAGCCAGGATGTCCACGGTGGACAGCGGCTGCGGATCCACATGCACGAACAGGCGGCTGGCTTCGTCCAGCGAGCCCAGCACGGTTTCGGTCATGCGGTCATGCAAGAGGCCCGCCAGACGCTGGCGAGCCTCAGTGTTCAATGCGGTGGCGGACTGCACGCGATACGCGATACCGCGTTCGATGCGCTGGATGGCTTCCAGCCCGCAATGGCTGGCGATGTCGGTAGCCTTGGAGGCCCACGGCGACAGCGTACCCAGACGCGGAGTAACCAGGAACAACTCACCGGCCGGCTCTTGCGCCAGCGGCGGCTCGCCATAGGTCAGCAGTTTTTCCAGAACGGCGACTTGCTGCTCGGTCAGCGGCGCTTCGCTTTCGGCAAAGTGCCAGTATTCGGCGGCGATAGTCAGGTCTGGTAGACCGGCTTCGCGTGCAGCCTGAAGGAGTTTTTCAAGTCGGAACTGGGACAGGGCGGCACCGCCCCGCAGCTTGAGAATGTGCGACATTGGATTCCCGCAACTAGGAGAGACAAGGATCAGGAAAGCGCGCCATAATACACGAAAACATGCATTTCTTTAAGGCCGCATCCAGATTATTGTCTGACAGCCGCGATGCCGCCCACCCGGTTAGCCAAGAAAAATCAAGGAGTTGCGAAAATGAAAAAGGTAGAAGCCGTCATCAAGCCGTTTAAACTCGACGAAGTGCGCGAAGCGCTGTCCGAGATTGGCATTAATGGCCTGACCGTTACCGAGGTAAAGGGCTTTGGCCGCCAGAAGGGGCATACCGAGCTATATCGTGGCGCCGAATACGTGGTGGACTTCCTGCCCAAGGTGAAAATCGAGGTGGTGATTGCCGATGATCTGGTGGATCGCGCCATCGAATCCATCGTCAACAGCGCCCGCACCGGCAAGATCGGCGACGGCAAGATTTTCGTGACTTCGGTGGAGCAAGTGGTGCGCATCCGCACCGGCGAAACCGGCGAGGACGCCGTGTAAGCGCCCCGCCCGACAAGCAGAACAAGACAACGGCGCCCGCGGGCGCCGTTGTCAATTACCGACCAGAGAAACAAAAACGGCACCTTGCGGTGCCGTTTGCATTGCCTGGCATCAGCTCCAGAACTTCCACCACGGCATACCCTGGGTCTGCCACGGGGTTTTCAGGTACTGGCTTTGCGGGTAGTTCAGCTGCAGTACACGCAGGCTGTCCTCGCTCAGCGCCTTCATGCCCAGCCTGTCGTAGGCGGCCACCATGATGGCCAGCGCCTCTTCGTTGTAACCGGTGTTGGCGTATTCCTTCACTACTATCTGGGCACGGCTGATCGCCGCCATCCAGGCGCCACGCTTCATGTAGTAGCGCGCCACGTGCATTTCGTTGCCACCCAGTGCGCTAACCAGACGCTGCATCTTGATGCTGGCATCTTCGGCGTACTTGCTCTGCGGGAAGCGCGCCACCAGTTCGCGGAAGGCGGCATAGGACTCGCGTACCGCTTTCGGGTCGCGCTCGCTCATGTCCTGGCCGGTCATGCGCGACAGGAAGGAATCATCGTCGTTGTAGTACACCAGGCCCTTGAGGTAGTACATGTAGTCCACGCTCTCGTGGGTAGGGTACAGACGAATGAAACGGTTGGCCGCAGCAATGGCCAGCTCCGGTTCGGCATCCTTGTAATGGGTGTAGGCCTCTTCCATCAGGGCCTGCTGGGCGTGCTTGCCGTACGGGTAACGGGCCTGCAGGGTCTCATACAGTTTGATGGCGCGAGTGTAGTTGCCACCATTGAGCTCGTCGTGCGCCTCGGAATACAGGCGATCCACCGACCAGCCACGGGTTTCATCCTGGGTATCCACCGTGGCACAACCCGCCAGCAACGCGGCGGCGAGCAAGGTTACAAAGCGTTTTTTCATGAGACGTCCCTGTTTAGACTGCGCACGATTATAACCAAAACCGCCCGCCGCGCACCTGTCACTGCGCGTTGTCATGCCCTTGCGGCCAACCCCGACGGGACAAGCAGGGGCTAATCCTTATAAAATCACCTCTTTAGCAGAACCTGCAGCTGACAATATGAATGAACAAGACCTGCTCGGCGACGAGCTACTGGATGATGACGCGCTGGACGCCGGTGGCGAGGAAGTCTCCGAGAGCAAACAATTCACCGTGCCTTACGAGCTGGCCGGCGAGCGACTGGATGGCGCACTGACCAAGCTGCTGCCCGACTACTCGCGCAGCCGCATGACACAGTGGCTCAAGGACGGCAAGGTGAAGCTGGACGGCAAGATCGTACCCGGCAAGACCAAGCTGCTGGGCGGCGAAGTGGTCGATATGGAGATCGTGCGCTCGCCGGACGAGCAGGCCTTCCAGCCGGAGCCGGTGGATTTCCCGGTGGTGTATGAAGACGAGCACCTGATCGTGGTCAACAAGCCGGCCGGCCTGGTGGTACACCCCGCAGCCGGCAACTGGAGCGGCACCCTGCTCAACGGCCTGCTGTACCGCTACCCGGAGCTGGCCCGCATTCCGCGCGCCGGCATCGTGCACCGCCTGGACAAGGACACCTCCGGCCTGATGGTGGTGGCGCGCACCCTGCAGGCACAGACTAACCTGGTGCAGCAGCTGCAGGCCCGCTCGGTCAAACGGGTATACCGCTGCATCGCCAACGGCGTGGTGCCCTACGACGGCAAGATCGAAACCCTGATCGGCCGCGACCCGCACAACCGTCTGAAAATGGCCGTGGTGCGCTTTGGCGGCAAACCGGCGATTACCCATCTGCGCGTGCTGGAGCGCTTTGCCGACTTCAGCTACGTGGAGTGCAAGCTGGAAACCGGCCGCACCCACCAGATTCGCGTGCACATGCGCGAAGCCAAGCACCCACTGGCCGGCGATCCGGTATACGGCAACCCGCGCCACCATGGCAGCGAGGCAGCCGACGCCGCCATCAAGACACTGAACCGCCAGGCGCTGCACGCCTACGCGCTGGCACTGGTACACCCGGCTACCGGCATTACCCGCAGCTGGAAGGCCCCGCTGCCGGACGACATGAAAATCGTGCTGGAGCTGCTGCGCACCGAGGCCGACGAGAAAATGGCCGCCGCCAGCGCCAAGCAGGCACTCAAGGCCGCCGAAAACGAAGACGACGATGACGACGACTGGGACGACGACGATTACGACGTAGAGGTGCACTATGTCCCCTGAGTGGATCACCCCGGAGTGGCCGCTGCCGGCCGGCGTTGGCAGCCTGATCACCACTCGCGCCGGCGGCGTGAGCCCTGCCCCGTACCACAGCCTGAACCTGGGCGACCACGTGGGTGACGATGCGGCCAACGTGACAGCCAACCGTGCTGCGCTGCGCGACCACCTGCCGGCCGAGCCGGCCTGGCTGCAGCAGGTGCACGGCACCGTGGTGGTGGATGCCGCCAGCGTGGCGCCGGGCAGCAAGGTGCAGGCCGACGCCAGCTTCAGCCGCACCCCCGGCACCGTATGCGCCATCATGACCGCCGACTGCCTGCCGGTGCTGCTGGCCGACCGTGCCGGCACCGTGGTGGGCGCTGCGCATGCCGGCTGGCGCGGGCTGTGCAATGGCGTGATCGAGGCCACCGTGCAGGCCATGAACGAACCGGCGGCCAACCTTATCGCCTACCTTGGCCCGGCCATTGGCCCGGATGCCTTCGAGGTGGGGGGCGAGGTGCGTGACGCCTTCCTGGCGCATGATATCCATGCGGTGGAAGCCTTTACCCCGATTGGCGACGGCAAATACCTCGCCGACATCTACCAGCTGGCACGCCAGCGCCTGGCCACACTGGGCATCAGCGAGGTATACGGCGGCGACTACTGCACGGTAATCGACCGCGAACGCTTCTTCTCCTACCGCCGCGACCAGGTAACTGGCCGCATGGCCAGTCTGATCTGGCTCAAGTAGACACAATATCTTGTGCCCGGCTGCGAGCAAGGTGCATCACTCGCACCCTGCCGGACCCGGCCGAGCCGGGCCGCTCCGGCTAAGTCATTGAATCGGCAGTCTCCTTGTTTGTAAAACAAAGCCCTTTCGCCCAGCGAAAGGGCTTTGTCATTGGCCACACACAATATCTTGTGTGCGGCGCGCGGCCTTGACCGCCCTTTGTTGCGTTTTGGGCGTATCGAAATCGCCACAATGCCATTTATTGCCACGCCGTCCTTGATGCGGAGCAGGCCGCAAAGCCTTGATGCAACAGGCATGTCGCGCCGACGCCACCAGGGCAGAAAAATTTCCTGAAAATACCGAACCAGCCTGCAAGCCAATACTGGCGCGGATTTCGGTTTTTCACCCGGCTGTCAAGACTTGTTCTGACGCCCCTTCACCACTAGAATTTGCGTCGTTTTCCGGTGCCAACCCACTATATTGTGTTTGTGCACAGCTGGCTCACAGCTTTTCAACAGAATTGTCCACAGCCGGCGCCATAACCTCGCGCCCTGCCCGGCCCACCTGCCGGGCAAGGCCGCCAACGGGTAGTCAGCCCGACGCCGCACATGCGGCCAACGTGATGGCCGCCCGCCAGCGGGCCGTCAGGTCGATACGAATAACCACCCCACCACGAGGGAAAGACAATGCCACTGACCACTACCGAAGCGAACACCGCCGCCGAACTGGGTCGCGCCGCCGCGCCGCAGGCTGATTTCAGCCAGTACAAGACCATTCGTCGCAACGGCGCCGTTGTTGCATTCGAGCCGGTGAAGATCTCCATCGCCATGACCAAGGCCTTCCTGGCCGTGCTGGGCGCCGAGAGCGTGAACTCCGCCAGCATCCGCGACAAGGTTGCCCAGCTCACCGAAGGCGTGGTCAATGCGCTGATGCGTCGCAAGCCGGAAGGCGGCGCCATCCATATCGAAGACATCCAGGACCAGGTAGAGCTGTCCATGATGCGTGCCGGCGAGCACGACGTGGCCCGCGCCTACGTGCTGTACCGCGAGCAGCGTTCGCAGGAACGCGCCTCCCGTGGCGAAGCGCTGCACCAGATCCAGATCAACGTAGTACGCAAGGATGGCCGCAAGCTGCCGCTGGACATCGCCAAACTGCGCGGCACCATTGAAGCCGCCTGCGTGGGCCTGGCCAACACCGATGTGGACGCCATCCTGTCCGAGACCTTGAAGAACATCTACGACGGCGTATCGGAAGAAGAAGTCAACAAGTCCGCCATTCTGGCCGCCCGCGCACTGATCGAGCAGGACCCGGCTTACGACTACGTAACCGCCCGCCTGCTGCTGGGCAACATCCGCCTGGAAATCCTGGGCGAGGCCATCAGCCAGGCCGAGATGGACACCCACTACCCGCTGTACTTCCCGGACTTCATCAAGAAAGGCATTGCCGCCGAGCTGCTGGATGAAAAACTGGGCGAGTTCGACCTGAAAAAACTGGGTGCCGCGCTGAAGCCGGAACGCGACCTGCAGTTCGGCTACCTGGGCCTGCAGACCCTGTACGACCGCTACTTCCTCCACGTGGACGGTACCCGCATCGAAATGCCGCAGGCGTTCTACATGCGCGTGGCCATGGGCCTGGCGCTGAACGAAGTGAGCCGCGAAGAACGCGCCATCGAGTTCTACAACGTGCTGTCCAGCTTCGACTTCATGTCCTCCACCCCGACGCTGTTCAACTCCGGCACCCGCCGCAGCCAGCTGTCCAGCTGCTACCTGACCACCATCGCCGATGATCTGGATGGCATCTACGAAGGCATCAAGGAAAACGCGCTGCTGTCCAAATTCGCCGGCGGCCTGGGTAACGACTGGACCCCGGTGCGCGCCATGGGCAGCCACATCAAGGGCACCAACGGCAAATCGCAGGGCGTGGTGCCGTTCCTGAAAGTGGTAAACGACACCGCCGTGGCAGTAAACCAGGGCGGCAAGCGCAAGGGCGCGGTGTGCGCCTACCTGGAAACCTGGCACGCCGACATCGAAGAATTCCTGGAGCTGCGCAAGAACACCGGTGACGACCGCCGCCGCACCCACGACATGAACACCGCCAACTGGATTCCGGACCTGTTCATGAAGCGCGTGATGGAAGGTGGCGAGTGGAGCCTGCTGTCGCCGTCCGAATGCCCGGACCTGCACGACCTGGTAGGCAAGGAATTCGAAAAGGCTTACACCGCCTACGAAGCCAAGGGCAAGCGCGGCGAACTGAAAGTCTTCAAGCAGATTCCGGCACTGAGCCTGTGGCGCAAGATGCTGACCATGCTGTTTGAAACCGGCCACCCGTGGATCACCTTCAAGGACCCGTGCAACATCCGCAGCCCGCAGCAGCACATGGGCGTGGTACACAGCTCCAACCTGTGCACCGAGATCACCCTGAACACCAACGACGACGAAATCGCCGTGTGCAACCTGGGCTCGGTAAACCTGTCGCGTCACCTGAAGCAAGGTGCCAACGGCCTGGAGCTGGATACCGACAAGCTGCAGCAGACCGTACGCGTAGCGCTGCGCATGCTGGACAACGTGATCGACATCAACTTCTACCCGGTGAAGAAGGCGCGCAACTCCAACCTGAAGCACCGCCCGGTAGGCATGGGCATCATGGGCTTCCAGGACTGCCTGCACCAGCTGCGCACCCCGTACGCCAGCGAAGCCGCCGTCGAGTTCGCCGATGTATCGATGGAAGCCGTGGCCTACTACGCCTACCTCGCCTCCACCGAGCTGGCAGAAGAGCGTGGCCGCTACCCGTCGTACAAGGGCAGCTTGTGGGACCGTGGCATCCTGCCGCACGACAGCATCAACCTGTTGGCCGCAGAGCGCGGCGGCTACCTGGAAGTGGACCGCACCGAACGCATGGACTGGAGCCGCCTGCGTGAGCGCATCGCCAAGCACGGCATGCGCAACTCCAACGTGCTGGCCATCGCCCCGACCGCAACCATCGCCAACATCATTGGCGTGTCTGCCTCCATCGAGCCGACCTACCAGAACCTGTTCGTGAAATCCAACCTGTCCGGCGAATTCACCGTCACCAACGAATACCTGGTGCGCGACCTGAAGAAACTGGGCCTGTGGGACGAAGTGATGGTTGCCGACCTGAAATACTTCGACGGCAGCCTGGGCCGCATCGACCGCGTACCGGCCGAGCTGAAAGCCATCTACGCCACCGCGTTCGAAGTGGACCCGCGCTGGCTGGTGGAAGCCGCATCCCGCCGCCAGAAGTGGATCGACCAGGCACAGTCGCTGAACCTGTACCTGGCCGGCGCTTCCGGCAAGAAACTGGACGAGCTGTACAAGCACGCCTGGGTGAAAGGCCTGAAGACCACCTACTACCTGCGCACCCTGGGCGCCAGCTCGGCGGAGAAATCCACCGGCCGTGGCGGCGAACTGAACGCGGTACAGGCAGCACCGGCAGCGGCACCGGCAGCCGTGGACAACACCCCGGCCACCGATGCCAAGTTCTGCTCGATCGACAATCCTGACTGCGAAAGCTGCCAGTAATTTGTTTTGCTAGCTGCTTGGTCATTAGACCAAGCAGCATTGGATGAGAGTACGTTTGTTTATTGCAAGATCTTTTGGGAGTCTTAGCATGCAGCAAATTATCACCCAAGCAATTCGTAGCAAACAGCTTCTGGAGTTTACATACCATGGACACCCTCGCTGCATTGAGCCTCACGTCTTGGGTATCACCAACTCTGTATTGCAGGTATTGGGATATCAGGTAGGTGGCACAAGTAGTTCAGGGCAAGTCCTCGGTTGGAAGAGGTTTGATCTTCAAGAAGTTTGTAAATTGCGAGCAATTCCGACCAATTTCCCGGGTCAGCGCCCACCGCCATCAGGAAGACATAGTCATTGGGATGTAACGTTGGAGATTGTTCGCTAATTTACCGTGTCTGCAGCGTAGGTTGGGTTGAGCGCAGCGAAGCCCAACGTTCACCGCGTAGTAACAAATAGACCAAGGTTGGCCGCATGCGGCCAACCCGCATCTCCCAGCCGCTTCCACCGAGGCGGCTGCCGGATGCGCCGAAACCGGGCCACGCACCAGCGTGTCCAACCAGCCATGTTCGCAACAAGGAGAGCATCATGCGTCGATTGATGATTGCCTGCGTGGCCGCCGCCCTCGCCGGCTGCGCCAGCATGGCAGACCAGCTACAAGGTAGCCTGGTACCGCCGGCCGGCATGGGCTATGCCGTGTTCTCCATGACCGTACGCACCTACCAGCCGGAACACGCCAGCGCCAATGTGTACTGGTACGGGCTGGACAACAGCGCCAGCGGCGTGGCTAGCGCCAACTTCGGTACCGACAGCATCTTTGGCGAAGCTGGCAGCTCGCCAGCCATCGGCAAGCTGCAACTGCTCACCCTGCCCGCCGGCCGCTACCAGCTGGCGCGTGCCAGCGGCAGTTGGAGCGATGCCGGCAGCCGCGACTGGTCCGGCATCTTCGGCATGCACCAGCGCCAGGCCAGCTTCCGGCTCGACAAGCCGTTCGAAGTGAAAGCCGGCGAAACCGTGTATCTCGGCGAAGTGCGCTTCAACCTGGACAACCTGCCCGACCTCACCCTGGGCGATGCCCGCCAGCGCGACTACGCGCACATGCAGCGGGTGTGGAAGGTGCCAAGCCTGGGCAATATCCGCGCCGCCCCCTACAGCGGCACCATACCGCGCGGCAACTGAACAACAACCGCGGCCAGCCAGCAAAGGTTGGCCGCAAACAGACAAACCAAGTAACGAACAGATAACTGAGGCCAATATGCTGAGCTTTGACGACCCGATCCAGACCGCCACCCCCGCAGCCAACTCCATGGACGCCCATGGCACCAACCGCGTGAACGTGGTGGACAAGAAAGTGATCAACGGCACCACCGACGTAAACCAGCTGGTACCGTTCAAGCACAAATGGGCATGGGAAAAATACCTGGCGCAGTGCGCCAACCACTGGATGCCGCAGGAAGTGAACATGCAGCGCGACATCGAACAGTGGAAAACCGGCCAGCTCACCGAAGACGAAATGCGCATCGTCAAGCGCAACCTCGGCTTCTTCGTAACCGCCGACAGCCTGGCGGCCAACAACATCGTGCTCGGCACCTACCGCCAGATCACCAGCCCGGAATGCCGCCAGTTCCTGCTGCGCCAGGCCTTTGACGAAGCCATCCACACCCACGCCTACCAGTACATCGTGGAAAGCCTGGGCCTGGACGAAGGCGAAGTGTTCAACGCCTACCACGAAGTAACCTCGATTCGTAACAAGGACGAGTTCCTGATTCCGTTCATCGACGTGCTGTGCAACCCGGAATTCAAGACCGGCACCCTGGAAAACGACCAGAAGCTGCTCAAATCGCTGATCGTGTTCGCCTGCATCATGGAAGGCCTGTTCTTCTACGTGGGCTTCGTGCAGATCCTGGCGCTGGGACGCCAGAACAAGATGACCGGCGCCGCCGAGCAGTACCAGTACATCCTGCGCGACGAATCCATGCACTGCAATTTCGGCATCGACCTGATCAACACCATCAAGCTGGAACAGCCGGAAATCTGGACCGAGTCTTTCAAGGCCGAAATCACCGAGCTGTTCAAGCACGCGGTGGAACTGGAATACGCCTACGCCGAAGACACCATGCCGCGCGGCGTGCTGGGCCTGAACGCCAGCATGTTCAAGGAATACCTGCGCTTCATCGCCAACCGCCGCATGCAGCAGATCGGCCTGGAGCAGATGTTCCCCGGCGTGAACAACCCCTTCCCGTGGATGAGCGAAATGATCGACCTGAAGAAGGAAAAGAACTTCTTCGAGACTCGCGTTACCGAGTACCAGACTGGCGGCGCGCTGAGCTGGGATTGACATAAAAAACGGGCGTCGAACGACAGATAAGTTTGTTCAAACGGCAGATAAGTCTGTACTCAACGACACATAAGTAGACACACCGACATGATCAAAAAGCCTCGCATAACGAGGCTTTTTTTCTGACTACAGCTATCTTCCTTCGTTTTCAATAAGTTACATAAACTGCATGCTGATAGCTATTACTCAAGGATACTTGAACACTGGCCTCCCTTCAGACAAATGCAGAGGAAGACCATCCTTCGCTCCTTAAGCGAGTTCCAATTGGGCATTGGCGGCCCCCCTTTCATTCCAGTATCATCAAACCCAAATCGCATCCATGCAAGAGTTCTTCACGCTGGAGAACATCTTTGACCCTCAGGTCTTTTGCCGAGGACAAGTGCTTTAGATTCGCAAGCAATGCACGCATACTGCGCAAGCATTTGATTAATAAGAAAATTAAAGGTTAACAATGAGAATGGTGCCACCACTGCCTCCTGCAGGGGCAACAGGATCAGAGCATGATATCTTTAAGCTATTGGAGCGCACTGAGGCAGGTGATGCGGCTATCGTTTTCACCTCACTCAACCTTTCAGATCACGAATATAAGAAGTGGGGAGAGATCGACTTCGTCATCGTGACCCCAGAGGGACTTCTTGCTATTGAAGTCAAGGGGGGCCAAGTACACTGCGATGAACGCGGCATTTGGCGCTACGAGAGCAGGGGTAAGCGTCCTATTGAACGAGCAGAGTCGCCAATGGCCCAAGTAAGCTCTGCTTACTTTGCTCTAAGAGACAAGTACCTCTACCCACATCTTGATCGAAAGCTGGTTGACGCTGCTCCTACTGGGTTTGGGGTAATTTTTGCTCGAACATCACAAAGAGATGCAATAAACCGAGGCATTATCGGCGGCACAGAAATGCCCGCGGAGATAGTCGCGAC
This sequence comes from Vogesella amnigena, assembly GCF_042648905.1. Classification (NCBI taxonomy): domain Bacteria; kingdom Pseudomonadati; phylum Pseudomonadota; class Betaproteobacteria; order Neisseriales; family Chromobacteriaceae; genus Vogesella; species Vogesella amnigena. The sequence goes on from NZ_JBHRYH010000008.1 coordinate 42,709, forward strand.
CTTAGAAGATCTTGATTCTGTCCACTCCATCACGGAGATGCTTTCTAGATTTTATTCATATTGGCGCTCTAAGAGCCGTCGAACATTAAGACGATGGACGAAAGATGAAGTGGCGACCATCGCTGGCACGATGCGACCTTGGTTTGATAGGGTCATACCACTTTCTCTTTCAGCAGCTCGCGTACGCGAAGAGCAACTATCCCTTACCGTTGAACAATATGGACTCCTTGATTTCTGTGACCGTTCCGACCGCGTGCTTTGCACTGGCGGTGCAGGCTGTGGAAAAACACTCATTGCAGTAGAGTGTCTTCGCAGGGAAATGCACCGTGACCCCATCTTGGTGACGGGAACCGAATCACTTGCTGCCCACTTGCAAGCGTCCCTTGTTCCTGATCGGTCACGAGTTATATCTTTTTCAGAACTACTAAAGACCCCCCCCTCTGCGCGGCATACCTACGGGTGCCTCATCGTAGATGAAGGCCAGCAACTAACAAACCCCAATGCACTCAACGTTCTATCGAGCATTATCCGTGGCGGGCTGAAATCTGGACGGTGGCGCTGGTTTTCGGACCCAAACAATCAAGTACTTGAGGACTGTACTTTTGATAAAAGTAGTCAGCAATACTTGGAGTCCTTGGCATTTGTTGGTTCTCTTACTCGCAATTGTCGCAACACACCTCAGATCGTCAGTACTGTGGAAACAGTAACTGGAGCATCAATTGGTAGTCAGAATGTACGCGGCCAAGGTCCAGAAGTCATATTTGCAGCTGCACCAGACCCAAAAAAGCAAATCGAATCAGCCGCCGCAACAATACGCAAGTGGCTGCAGGATCCAGAAATCGCGCCAGGGGAGATTGTATTGGTGTCTACTCGAGCGATAAATGAATCGTCCATCCCCGAAATCTCCCGCCTAGCCGGTATTCCTTGGAAAAATTGGGCAGCAGGTTGGAATACATCCCCCTTCCATCGGCAGGCCTTAGCAGCTGCCACTATCAATGAATTCCGAGGATTAGAGGCACCATTTATCGTGATTTGCGATGTAGATAAGCATGCGGACGATCCTGTTAAGCAACTTTACCTTGGAATGACAAGAGCAAATTTTGGATTATTCGTAATGGCAGATCACGACGTAATTACTAGGGCCGTCACTACAGCAGCCCAGTCCAAAATCACCACCTAGGGAGACGGAGAAATGCCCGGATATGCACCTCGCGATAGCATAACGACATACCTAAGATCGGTCCTCTTTGGACCGACCGGCGGAGAGACCGAGCAAATAACTGGTACCCCATTCCTACGTTACCTGACGGGCATCTTATTTCCGGCTGGCGTAGAGGTAGAGGAAACCATTCAAGCCGTCACAGCTACCGCTGACGAGTTTGAAGCGCAAACAGAACATGGGGATGAATCCACAGGAGACCAAGGCGGTGGCATCGACCTTGCCGCAGAGGCACTCCCCGCAGCTGTAGGTATCAGCTTCAAAGTATCAGATAGTAGCGAGATACGATGTAATGTCTGGGCCGCTCGCTATGAACAAAAAGATGAAGATTCCAGCCATAGCGGACGTGGTGCGTCCGTCTGGAATCGGCGGCCACTAGCAAGCAAAGACACCCCAGAGGTCGTGCTTTTAAAGAAGACATCAGGGCCAGTTTCAGTTCTTGAGGGCCGCGCCAAAGTTGTACCATGCTGGCGTTCCTTACAGGATGGTACAGCCATAGTGACAATTGCGTTGGTTAACACCCAACATGCGAATAAGAGAGGCCCAGACCCCGCACTATCGTTGTTTCAAGTTGGAATGCGATGTGAAGTCGAGGATGGGATCCTCCCATACCCAAAAATTGGCACGAACCATGATCCTGAGTCAGAAGAAGCAGAAGTCGAGTTTCTTTATCGATCCGTACAACCGTTTGCACGAGGACATGGTGCCGCTGCTGACTGGAATACCCCAATCGATGGCAGGTCCAATTGGGTTTCTATCGACTTTATACCAAGCGTCGACGTGCCGAAAGCAACGTTTGAGCTTACTGCACCAGATGTTCATCCCAATTGTTGTGACCTTACATTCCTTGTAAACGCTGACCGTCCTCAGGTTATAACTGCCCTCCGCTCGCTCATTACCGCATACAGCATATGGGTCGAGAAGCAAAACGAAAGTGTTCCGAACAGTAGTAACCCTAAGGTTGCAAAAAAGTTTGCGGCCAGAGCCAGTGACTGGCTAAGAAGAATGAGCTTAGGGGTTGATCTTCTTGAGAACAATGAAATTGCATGGCAGTGCTTCAGATTGGCAAACGAAGCAATGGCTATGCAGATGGTGCTAATCAAAGAGCGGCCTAAAATTCCATACAAGCGTTCCGAGCATAAGTCATGCCCACCATTTGACTTTAAGGGCCGCTCTTGGCGCCCATTTCAGATCGCATTTCTAATCGCAACGATTGAATCACTAGTCAACCAAGGTTCAGCTGATCGCGACATAGTAGATGTTATTTGGTTTCCAACTGGCGGCGGTAAAACTGAGGCCTATCTGCTCGTTTCGGCCTTTGAATTAATCAGGCGCCGACTTGTACATGGCACTCAAGACACAGGAACCGCAATACTAAGTCGCTATACACTGCGTTTTCTCACCGCTCAGCAGTTCCAGAGAACTAGCGCTCTTATCGTTGCCCTCGAGATGCTCCGCAGGAAACGTGATGAAGAGCTCGGCCATCGACCATTTTCCCTCGGACTCTGGGTTGGAGAAAGCGTAACACCAAATCAGTTCCGAAAAGCTCACGAGAAGCTTCAGGAACAACTTGAAAGCCGCAATCCTAAAAATGGATTTTTGCTACAAGCATGCCCCTGTTGTGGAACAGAGATTTTCCCAACCCGCATGCCCAAAGGGCAGAAAAAATGGTCCCAAAACGATTTTGGGGTGATAGCCCAGCCTGACAAATTTATCTTCAGATGTGTCAGTGATAGTTGTGAATTTAAGGAAGAACTTCCGCTTAACGTTGTAGACGAGGCGCTTTATCAAACGCCTCCTTCACTGCTACTTGGAACCGTCGATAAGTTTGCGATGCTACCTTGGGACGATAGGGCACGCGTCTTTTTTGGGGGGCAAGATGACTCGTCAATCCCCCCCTCGCTAATCCTGCAAGACGAACTGCACCTTATATCTGGCCCCCTTGGGTCTCTAGCAGCACCCTATGACGCAGCGATTGATGCGGTAATTGCAATGCGTGAAGGTAAAGCTAAGCGCATTGGCTCAACTGCCACGATCCGGAATGCTCACGAACAAGTACGAGGGCTTTACGGTAGGGAGGTTTCCGTTTTCCCATCACCAGGAAGTCGATGGGACGATGCATTTTTCTTTAGCACGGACCATCAAGCCCCGGGACGCACATACTTAGGGGTAATGGGGCAAGGCTACATTAAACCTGTCGTTGCCATGGCCTGGACCTCGGCCGCCTTGCTGCAATCAGTTCGGGAAGTCCCCCTTTCCCCTGAGGCGCTTGATTCGTATTGGACTTTGCTTGCCTATCACAATAGCAGACGCGAACTTGGCCGAACCCTTACTGCCGCGCGAGATGAAGTCCAAGCCCGTATAGCAGCCATTGCATCATCTACTGCGCTGGCAAGAACCATAGGTGAACCACTAGAGTTGAGTGCACAAATGGTTAAGAGTTTGGGCGAAGCGATCGAGGCGCTAGAAAAGCCATATACCTCAGACGACCCACCGGTTGATCTAGTCCCATGCACTAGCATTATCTCCGTTGGAGTCGACCTAGATCGCCTCGGAATCATGTTGATGAATGGGCAGCCCAAACTAACTTCCGAGTACATTCAAGCCACAAGCCGCGTTGGGCGAGGAAAAGTTCCAGGCCTAGTTGTATCTCTCTTCTCGGCATCAAAACCAAGGGACCGGTCGCACTATGAAGATTTCCGGGCCTACCACGAAGCGATATACAGGCACGTAGAACCAACGAGCGTTACACCATATGCGTTGCCTGCCAGAGAACGGACTCTACACGCTGCGCTGGTAGCTGCCATTAGGCACGGAACAGGGTTTAGATCCAACGACGCTGCTAAAAATGTGGATTTTTCAGACCCCAAAGTTAGAGATTGCGTTCAATTTCTTTTGGAAATCATGTGCGCATGCGACAAATCAGAAGCAAGCCATGTATCAGACTTGATGAATGATCGAATGCAAGAGTGGCAAGAAGTCGCAGAGTCTGGGTTTCCATTGTTATATGAGCGACGTCAGGTGGGATCACAGTTCGCTGCCCTCCTTACAGAATATGGGAAAGCAAAAGCTGGAGCATGCTGGCCGACCATGATGTCAGTCCGAAATGTAGATGCTGAAGTTCGCATTAAGGTTGTGTAAGGCAAGGAAATAAAAATGGGTGATAAGTCGATACGTGCAGCACAACTGATTTCTCCTTTTGGACCTGGTGCAGTTGTAGATCTAGGCAGTGAGTCATTCGTCTGCACTGATATTTCACGCTGGCCAGAATCCGAGTGCCCAGTACTTCCGGACAATGCGTTACAGCGTGCCCTCATGGCAGATATTCGGCGCCCACCATCAGCTGAACAGCATGGTGCAGTACCATTCAGTCGATTTCCTCGATGGATGTTCTGTCCCTCATGTCGGCGACTTTATAATTACTCGCATGCTGATGATGAGCGAAATGAGTTCAAGCAACCAATGTGCTCAGGTGGAGAATGCGTTGAAACAGCGCTAGTACCAATGCGTTTTGTCGCCGCCTGCGAACACGGTCACCTGCAAGATGTTGATTGGTACCGGTGGTGTCACAGGAACACCCAAATTCCTGAGAATGGTCAATGCAGTAGACAGACAGCGAAGATGACCTTCGAAACTTCTGGAGCTAGTGGCGGTGACTTCAATGCCATGGCAATTGTCTGCAAGAGCTGCGGACAGCGTAATACTTTCGAGGGTTTGACTAATCGACCATATCCATTCAGCTGCTTAGGTCGCCAGCCATGGGAATCGCATAAAATGTCGACCTGCACTGCAATACCAAGGGTTTTCCCTAGGGCCGCAAGCAACATCTACTATGTTGCTACACGTAGCGCATTGGACATTGGTTCTGGTGCAAGTGAAAGTGGACAAGATCCTCAAAAAGCACTCAGAAGCTGGCTTGTTGCCCATCCAAGGATAATAGGATTACGTTCTGTTTTGGTTGCCATTCCAAACTGGCAACAAATGCCTGAACTATTTAGTGACATCATCAACTCAGGCGTGGATGAATTCGGTCTAAACGAAGAAGATGTCCGCGGTGCGGTGATTGATGTGCTAAGTGGGGAAAATATCAACAATGCCGAAGATAAAACATCTTTTGACAAAAGTCAGCATAGTTTCCTAATTTCAGAATGGCCGTATCTCGCGCGACCTAGTGGCATCCAATCAGAAAACCTTAAAACTTCAGTCCAATTTCTGCATGGAGCTTGGCCCGCAGAATATTCTCGTCCATTCGAACAAATTACCCTAATAGAAAGATTGCGTGAGGTGCGCGCTCTAATTGGCTTCAAGCGTGTAAAACCCGATAACACTGCAACAGAAGTGCCGGTTGACTTAGGGGCAGGACTCAATTGGTTACCGGGAGTAGAAACTTTTGGCGAGGGAATTTTTCTCAAGTTGTCCGAGTCTTATGTGAGCACATGGGAAACACTTGTAGCACCTGCCATCTCCGATTCTCTTAAACATTTAACAGAAGCCTGCTCTAGGTGGGGTCGAGAACCTGCCAGTGTCTATGCGTCGCCGCGCTTTATTGCGTTACATACCTTGGCACATGGCTTGATTAGACGACTTTCGTTTGATGCCGGCTATTCATCGTCATCAATTCGTGAACGTATCTATTGCGACACCGGAGTAAATGCCGCAGCGGGCATCTTACTTTACACCTCTGATGGAGACACTGAAGGTTCACTTGGTGGACTAGTCAGGCAGGGGAACCCAGAGCGGTTTCTTACAACGCTACAACGAACGCTAGCGGATCTTTCCTGGTGCTCTGCGGACCCGGTCTGCTCAGAATCAGAGAAGCAAGGTATTGATGGGATGAATGCCGCAGCGTGTCATGCCTGTGCACTAGTGTCGGAGACAAGTTGCACTTTCAATAATAGCCTTCTTGACCGGAGGCTTGTTATTGGCTCGCCTGATGGTAGGATACCTGGGCTTCTTAACGATATTGCTCTACAAGTCAAGTAACTATGAGATTCCCCAAGTTAACTGATTTAGATCGTGATCAGACGGCAATCTATCAAGGGGCCCCACCCGAAGGCAGTGTGTTGATTGTTGGCCCGCCCGGAACTGGGAAAAGTGTGATTGCATTTCATAGGGCTCATTACTTATCCAATCTAGGTCGCAACCCAAGAGTCATGATGTACAGCAAAGTGCTCGTCCAGTATGCCTCAAACCGGGGAGAGATAGCTCAAGGCGTTACTGTTTCGACATTACATTCCTGGCTTTATAGGTGGTGGGGGTCTTTTATGGGGAAAAGGGCTACCCCACCAAAAGTCAATGGCAGTAAATTTGAGCACAACTGGCCAATCATTCAATTTCACACTTTAAGTACCATCACATCAAAGAGGCAATTGGGGGGGGTAAACTGGGGGCATCTGATTATCGATGAAGGCCAAGATTTCTCTCCTTTAATGTATCAGGCATTAAAGATTATCATGGATGTTGCCAATGCCAAAGGAGCTAAACCTCCACTTGCAGTTACCGTATTGGCAGATGAAAACCAGCGCCTAACATCTCATCGCAATGCTACGATCGAAGATATCCGCATAAATCTTGGCCTTTACCCAGCGGCAGAAAATGTATTTTTACTAAAAAAAAATTATAGAAACACTAAAGAAATTGCGACATTTTCTAATTTCTTCTACGCTGGGCTTCCAAGCGGCATACCTGAGTTGCCGACTAGAACGGGAGACCTTCCTGTTGTAAGCATCATATCGCGAGACACTCACGATAGTTTCTTGATTGCATGTGCAGACAAAATTGGGCGCTATGCAAAAATCAGACGAACGGAGGAGATTGCTGTATTAGTAATGGGAAACATTGAGCGTAAGAAAATGTTAACCTGCCTCGCGGATCGCCTTAATGGCTCTGGGGTAATTTTGCAATCATATGCTTCCAATGATGCGAATTGGCCTGCCCAAAATCTTGATTTTGACACCCCGGGGCATGTTACCGTTCTAAATTACACTAGCGCCAAAGGATTGGAATTCGATGCGGTCTTTCTTATCGACCCTGGAAAACTAATGCATGGAGGCTCATCTGAGATCAATACAAAGATGGCATTGTACGTTATGTGCTCTCGTGCGCGGGCAATGTTGAATGTAATGCTAATCGGCGATACTCATATGAAGACGCTACTGTCGTGGATTCCTACCCAATCTGGCGTGTACGAATTGGAGAATATTTGATGGAAGCAACATCGACGACCACAAAAAAGCAAATAAAAAAAAATACCCCCATGTATCTGGCAATGCACGAGAACAATATTGCCATGTGTCTCGCTAGTGGATTTATTTCACCTCGGCTAGAACAAAATGCGGCAAGGGACCATCACCTGACCTCCGGAGGGCTTGTAATAGAAGCAATTAAGCCGACACATGCAGCCCTTGTCGGCGCCCAAGGAGACTTGCCCTATGGGATGGTTGTTCTGGTTGAAATAAAAAATATTGAAGATCATACACTGGCAATTCCTGTAATTCCAATTAAGCAGGTGAAGAGATTTGCATTTCAATCTCAGAAGGCTTTAACGGAGTTTTCTGCAAGAATTTCGGCATACAACGACATTCCTGGCGGGCTTGTTCCATTTGAAGTTGCCCCAGAGCTTTTTGAATCAGACGAATTATATCAAGCTGCACCCGAAGAAGAAAATCAAGGAAAAAAAATTATTGATGTACCAGAATCGAAAGACGGTTCAACATCTCGTGATCCTTTTCAATCGATAGCAGTCATAGAAGCTTGTGCAGGGGCATTTGCAGCTGGGATCTCTACTCTTGCATCATCACAAGGATCATCGCTATTTAATAGACTGCACGGTTATGGTGGTGAAAACATACAAATCGACTCACCAGTTGAATTTTCTGTTTCTCTAGCAACTCATTTAGGTCTATCGACAGAAAACGATGTATATCAGCCACTGATAGCTGCACTTGTTCCCATTCTAGCCTCCACCAATGCTTCAGATGGATTTAGTGCCACGTCTTTGCTTCGAAAATTAGAGGCAATTTTCGGATCGCCAAGTGATACGGAATCAGCAACGGCTCTACAAAAATTTGTCAAATTCAGTCAAGATATTATTGCATTGCGCAGAGACCTTCCCGATGATGCCTTCTCGGATCAAGAAGGATTCGCGGTCCCTCGAGGCGCACTATTATTTTTACTCAATCCGGAACCCGAGACACTTGCTGCAGTAAAGCTACGTATACCTAATTTGGGAGAACGAGTTTATTTTGTTGCGGCCTTTCTTGTGGGAATGCGAGCGGGAGTAGCCAGACTCCCAAAAACAATGAAGGCGTCTAGAGAGGCTTTTCTTGCAATTCCTGACTTTATCCTTTCTATCATACAAAAAAAATCAAGGCCACTTCAAACTATTTCCCGGTGGGATAAAAATGGTACACAGCAGGTAGAAGTTACTTGGAATGGTTCGACTCTTGTCGGCGCTACTCTGCCCGCAAAAGTCAGCTTGCAAGTACTAGCCGATATCGCCCGATCCTTAGGTATCAATATGAGCTTCTCTGCCGTCAATGGAGCCTTAGTTTCGCCATTAAATAAAGATCACATGACTGCCACCTTATCTTTAGAGGAAGGGGCTACTCCCACATTCCCTAGAGTCCCTGCCTGTGTTGCAACCCTTAAAATTGACTGCAAAGTACAGAAAAGAATTGCATTAAAAGCACTAGAAAGCATCAACAAAGAAATGCTGAATAGTGGGATTTTTTGTCAGCTTACCGATGAAGTAAAAAATAGAAAGCTTGAACTTAAGACATACTTACTTGAACCATACAGCTCAGAGCAGTTGAAATTAGCTATAGAAACCCTATGGAAGCACACGAGTCATCTATCAATAAATAATAATCCAAACCCCACAAAATGAACCTTGTTTAGATGTGTAAATGCCCGCCTCTGAAGGCGGGCATTTACATAGACATCACATCATGCCAAGGAATAAAACAGCTTCAAAATGAAATCACCTTCACACCCTAAAGTTCTAAAACTCCCCAATGGAGTTATTTAGTGCATTCAAGCCAGAGGCTTTACTTTCTTTAACCAATTTGACTAGAATATTACCGATAGCCTCTGCCAACAATGGGGGAACAGCATTGCCTATTTGAGTATACCTAGGACACTCAAGTTTTCTTTGTTTTCCACCAGTTGTGTATTTTCCTTGAAAGGCAAACCAATCGGGAAATGATTGAAGCCTTGCATTCTCACGTGCGGTTAAAATCCTTGGCTCATCGTAGTGCAAGATATCATCAGGCAACGTTGTGATCGTTGGGGAGGGAGTATTTGGATCAAGTACCGTAGTTGCATGCTTCTTGGTACCAACCAGCTCACGCTCCTCCTTAGACAAGCATCGCCCTGGTCGGCAAATTTTTTGAACTGTCTTGAAGTATTCAATTGTACTTTGCTTATGATTGGCCAGCCTTCTGCTATTAGGTGCGACATGACTCCCTGTACGCATAAGGACTTGATAAGGCGTAAAACCAGAATCAAACGGATACGTTGCTTCAAAAAATCCAGGGACACCCGAGTCCACGTTTGCAACTAAAGATCTGCCCTTAATTTCCAAATCAGAAATCGCCTCGGAAGTTGTAACATACCGATCTGTGGGTAGGTTTCTTTCCGCCCTGAAATCTATGCTGCTCAATCTGAGAGATTCTAATAGGTCTACACCTTCACGCTTCCATTCTTTTCGCTCGCAGATCATTAAATAACGGTGCCTCATTTGTGGCACGCCAAAATCAGCGCAGTTTACGATGCCCGGATACACGTCGTACCCCATGTGACGTAGCCGGTCGGCAACGTATTGAGCGTAAGAAGTTTTTTTACCATTGGCCACGAGCTCGGCCAGGCCCTTCTCGTTCTCGAAGCGCATGTCAAAACCAGCCACGTTTTCAATGACCAGAAACCGAGGCTGGACTAACCCTACCAAAGAGAGATATTGCTCCGTCATCTTGTTGCGAGGGTCGGCTGGGTCCCGCCGTCCCGCTGTGGAAAAGCCTTGGCATGGCGGGCCACCTACAATGAGATCGATGGTTCCTCTCAGGGAAGTTACCTGCTCGTGATAGTTGGCGAGCAAGTCCTCGCAGGTCATCGATTGCTTTGGGAGCCACTCCGGCCAGTCGAACTGATGCCGAGTACCATCGACCAGGTTGTGCCGTAACGTCAGGAACGCGAGCGGGCTTTTCTCTATGGCAAAAACGCCTTGGCACCCCGCTTCGAGCAGCCCGAGAGACAGCCCTCCGCAACCGGCGAAGACATCGATGAAACGCAGCTGGTTTGACTTCTGCATGTGGCTGCAACCCTTGTTATTTCTTGGTTATACGGATTTTGGCAAAAAACCGCTTAGGATACCAGGACTACCTGAGAGATGCCCAGGAATGGTGACTAGAAAGCAACAAGGAATCCCGTCTAGATATCGCGTAGCTCACCTAAGGAGCATGTTGATTGCATGGCACGCATGGGCTCGTCGGTCTTTCCCGTGGCGAGCTGATGGAGCGAGTCTCTATGTGAAGATCCTTGTCGAAGTATTGCTACAGCGCACAAGGGCTGAAACGGTAGCCAGGTTCCTGCCAGGGTTTCTTGATCGTTTCCCAAGCTGGGCAGAGCTTGCCGTTTCTGACGAGAGAGCGTTAGGCGAAGCACTGAAACCAATCGGCTTGTGGAGGAGGCGCGCGGCTCCACTGCACTCCCTTGCGCTAGCGGTAGTAGAGTCCAATGAAAGTTGGCCAATTGACCGAGAATCGCTTGAGGCGCTACCTGCAGTCGGCCAGTACATTGCAAACGCAATCTTGCTATTTGTTCACGGACAGCGGCAGCCACTCATGGATGCAAGCATGGCCAGGCTCTTGCGGCGATACTTTGATCTATGCCCACAGAAGGCCGACATCCGCCACGACCCGGTGCTCCACGAGACCGCCTATAAAGTGCTAGCGGAGGGGGATGCTGTCGAGCTCAATTGGGCCATGCTCGACCTGGCCGCTATGGTATGTCTACCGCGAAATCCCCGATGTGAGGATTGTCCTCTTAAACGCACCTGTCGCTATCGCCTGCACTGCAAAAAAATGGGCACCAACTAACTACTATTCAACTTCCCCTTTTCGGGCGTGCATCAAGATACGTAACTCTTCTATCGAATATGCAGGCCTGCGTCTATGCAGCATGGAATGACAATTTGGACAAACTGGTCGTAAGTCCTTCACAGGATCCAACTCATATTCCTCATTAATGTCGGCAAGTTGCTTCAGGTGATGGACATGAATGAATCCGTTCCCTATGGCGCCATAATATTTCTCAAAATCAAAGCCGCATACTGAGCAGGCGTGGCCATATATTTCGATACACAACTTCCTGGCCTGTGGATTCCTTTCATACACATTGACCAAAATCGACTTGGCTGCACCTTCAATGAATTTTTCGGTGCCTACCAATTCTTCAGCTAATACTTCATATCGTTGATCGGCGGAAGGGTCGAATGACCATGTTATTTCAACAGGAGTAATGGTTTTGTGTGATTTTGCACACGCCATGCCTGCAAATGTAAACGGGTCACGATCACTTTCTCTGTAGAAAATAAAGATGTCGCCATCAGGCTTGAGCATGGACTGGATCGATTTTTGCGTAACATTCGAAGCTGTCTTGCCATACCAAACGAGCTCATCGCCGATGAACCTATTACCATAATCGTGCCCTGTCCGACCCGGGGTGCCAACATTGCAAAAGATAAACCAGTCGCCATTGAAATTGGTATATCCAGTATTCCAATTTCCTTTCTGTTTGCTATCAGGGACTTGGCACACCTTATATATATCGGCCTTCGTGTATCGATTCCCAACCGTAAAGTTGTATTTTGGCATCCATTACTCCGTTACAAGAAATTACACGCCCACTTAAAAGAGCGTCCAGCGCCAAGTTGGTCATGACTCATGAGTGTACTACCAGCCGGGTACGTGCCGATTTCTGACGTTGGAAACACGAGCCCTGCGAAATTGTGATTTAAATAAATCATTTAAACTGAGGCAAAGATTTTTGACATTTCATTCAAAGAAAACTACTCTTTCTAGTGATATTCATATTAACCACCGGTCAACATGAGCCCCTTCTCCAAGTATCTACACCAGTTGCGCACAAGCTACGGCGTCCGACAGGTCGAACTGGCGGAGTGGCTTGGCTATGAACAGAGCTACATCTCTGCCCTGGAAATCGGCACTAAAGGGCCCCCGACTGCCGAGTTCGTCCAGCGCCTAGTCGATGTACTGTCTCTTACGGAAGAGCAACAACAAGAGTTGCAGAAGACCATCGAGGCATCACAGCGCAAGCTGGTGATACCTACGGGTGTGCATGAAGACGTGTATTGGTTGATGCAGGACTTGCGTAAGCACTTGAACACGCTTCGCCCAGCCGAGATCAACATCATCCGGGAAATCATCAAGCTGAAAGACAGCCCCAGCCCAAATCTCTCCCTGCCTGTTCGGCAAGTACGTTCGCGTCGAAAGGAGGAAGCCAAAATGTAAACGGGACAAACCTTGCGGCTTGCCCCGTTGGAGTAAGTGCCTGACGACACGTACGTTTCGCGACTTCAGTATCGTCACCACTCCCTCCAGCGTCAAGCCCTACTCTGCCAAACATCACCTGCGTTTCCGCTGGCCATGACCCGCGGTGGGCTTCTTTACGCCCCAGCCCAGGTGATTTCAATTCTGTGATCAGCACCGAATAGGCAGCGCTTTGCCTGCTGTTCGGTGCGGCAAGGAGTGATGATGTATCTCAACTCGATGCAACAGGCCCTGCGCAGTGCCTTACTACAGCAGGCAGAAGAAGCTTTTTCCGAAAAACCAGACTTGGCCGGCGTCGTACATGGGCGAAGGCGCATTACGCAAGGCGCGCGCGGCAAGCGGACCGCCTTGTTCCCGAGTCGCAAGAATGATCTGACTGTTGCACTGGAAAGCCAGATCGAAGCAGCATTCTGCTTGCTACTTGAGCGCGACCCCGAAGTTACTGGCTATCGGTGCCAATCCCTAGAGATCGAGCTTGGTCTTGGAGAATCCTATATCTCCGATTTCTTATTCCAAACTCGAGCTGGCAGTTGGGAAGTCAAAGAGATCAAACCAAGCAGAGCTCACCTGAACGACGACACACGGGTGCGATTGGCAAAGGTCAATGCACTGCTCACCCAGAGTGGTTTTGGATTCAGCGTGGGCGACCTAACGAATATGCCAGGCCCTATCGAACTCGAAAATTTATTCGCTTTGTATCAACGCTCGTCTATCAGGCCGTGGTCACACCAGGAGTGTGACCTGGCTCTTGCACAACTTCACAAACTGCCGCAACCACGGATGCTCGGGGCGTGGTATGTCCATCTGCACGATGCAGGACTCTCCCCACTGCTTGCAGACCACCTGTTATTTCATGGGCTTGCCACAGCAAACCTGAAACGTGCCCTTCGATTAGACATGCAAGTGGGGGTGCCGGTATGACCAAGCAACCGTATCGCCCCAGGGCAGGTCTCCGTTTCACGATCCATGGAAGTGAATTCGAGGTCACTTACGTTGCAGCTGGCATGGTGCGCTATGCAGCGAGCGCCGGGGGTAAGCCACACCGGATTCCCTATGAGCGTTTCATCGAGTTGCAGGAGTCTGGCGCACTACTGGTACTAAACGGCGACCTCGAGCGCATGTCTGCTGACGGTATTGAACGCAAACTGCCCGAGTTAAATGAAGCCGAAACGCTCGGCACCATTCGACAAGCGCGATATGTCGAGGCGGCAGTGACGCAGTTAAGCCACCCGCAGTCACAAAGACAACTGGAGGGGCTGATCACAAGTGTTGCGGCTGAGCTAGGTGACCCCACGCCCCCCGCTGCAAGTACTGTCGCAGGATGGGTACGCCGGTATTTTCAGGAGCACAAGAATCTCTCAGCGTTCACTCCTCGCAATCACCTGCGGGGCAACAGGACGCTGCGATTTTCGATCGAAGTCGAGGCACTGATCACTGATGGCATTGAGCAGGTCTACCTGCAGCCAGAGCGAAGGAGTGCCAAGGATTTACTTGCCTTCGTTGTTGGCAAACTCGCCGAAAAGGGTTTGCTGGATGCACGTAACACCACTGTCAGGCTGCCATCGCTACGTACCATAGAACGTCGAATTAAGGCGCTGGACCCCTACGTCGTGGTAATGGCCAAGCGCGGCAAGGTGGCCGCTGACCGTGTGATTCGCGCGGCAGGACGCCAGATATTGAGTCCACGCGCGATGTTCTTGGTTCAGATCGATACCCACTACCTAGATATTATCCTGATCGACCCGGATACGGGCGAAGTAATAGGACGACCGTACCTGGTCTGCATTATTGATGTGTATACCCGGGCGGTGATTGGGATGTACATCAGTATGTTTCCCCCATCAGCCACTACGACACTCGCCGCTGTCAAAGACATGCTAACCCGGCTCCAGCGTGGACTACCGGGTGGTGTGCCAGTACGGATCATCCCAGACAATGGCGTCGATTTTAAGAACTCTGCATTTGTACGGCTTTGTGGAAGGCTCGGCATCATTATCGTACCGGCAGAAGTACGCGACCCGAACGACAAGCCCCACATCGAATCATTTTTCCGGACCCTGACTCATTCCCTGACGCAAAAGCTCAAAGGAACTACCTTCTCATGTCCAATCGATCGCGGTGAATATGACTCTCGCCGTCGGGCAAGCCTCATGCTCGAACGGTTGCAGGAGCGCATTCTCGAGTGGGTCAACGAGGTCTACCACAAAACCATACACTCAAGAAGCGGTAGAGCCCCAATTCTCGCATGGGAAGATGCAACCAAGGGTTGGATGGCTCCGACATTCTCTACCGAGGAGGTAAATGCCATTGCGCGCTGGCCTGAACAACGAAGCATTCATAAGGGACGCGTTCTAGTTGATGGCGTTGAGTATTTTTCACATGCGCTGGCGACACTCGAAGAACTGGGCGAGAAACGTGTAACCGTGCTTGTTGACGAGCTGAATCTCCATACGGTGTACGTAGAGCATCCGACAGAGCGTGGTGTACTGATCATGGCTGAATCCACCAATCCAGAGTACACCCAGGATCTAACCTGGTATGCCCACCAAGAAGTCAAAAAAATCATGAAGGACATGAAAAAATCAGACCTTCAGCGTCTTGGGCAGTATGCGTATCTATTGGCATGGTGGAGGTTACTTAATGAAATCCAGACAGACTCCACGCTCGCAAAACGCCAAATCGCCAAAATAACCAATGGAAAAGGGCGTAAGAGCATGCGGAGCAAATCGTCAGCTACGTCAACAGGTCAGCGGGAGCTTGTGACACAGGCAGAAAATGCGTTGATCGAAATTGCCGGTGATCCGTATCAAAAAAACTATGCAAGCACAAAAATGCCCACTGAAACATTCGATTATCTTGATTTAGAGTGAGGGCATCATGCCAAATTTTGAAAGAAAGTATTCTGAGGAAGCAATTGCACGTGTTGCACGCCTCGACAAAGTAATAATTCGTCACCCAGCACTGGATGCTGCCATATTGGGAATCCAACACGCCATACAGGAATCATCCCATTTTCGAGAACCAGTCGGATGCATGCTTCTGGCAGAAGGAGGAATGGGAAAAACAACAGTATGTAAAACAATCATGGTTAATTATCCAGTCACCGTCGAAATCGATGTGGATGTCGAAGTAACACGTGTCCCTACTTTTTATACCGAGGTTCCTGCTCCGGCTACAGTTAAAGCATTGGCTGCAAATATGCTTGCAAAACTAAATGATCCGAAGCCGCTACTTGGCAACGTGGCAAATATGACCCAGCGCTTGTGTACATTGCTAAAATCGTGTGGCACGAAAATTATATTTCTCGACGAATTTCATAACCTGCTAAAAATAGAAAAGCGCTCAACACATGTTAATGAAATAGTTTGCAGCTGGATTCGGGGGCTCGTGAATGAAACTGGCGTAACCATATGTTTAGTAGGCACGCCATCTTGTGCTTCAATTATCGATGCTGACACTCAACTAGCTCGACGGTTTAAATGGAAGTTCAGGCTTGACGGTTTGAAACCTAGCCATGGCGAATTATTCGGTTACTTGCCACCCTTTCTGGATCAACTATGTAAGCAAGCTCTCAGCCGAGTGGTACTAGCTGCAATGCCACAACTAAATTCGCAGTTGAATTCCATAAGAATGTACGTGGCAACTCAAGGCAACCCGTCATTCATCATGGCTCTAACAAAAGAAGCGATTCTAATTGCGATATCCGAAGGGAGAAACCATGTCGAAATCGACGACTTTGGCTATGCATACGATACAGGGATCACGTTGTCTGTCAGCTTGAGCCGCGAGAATCCGTTCAGGCTCAGCGAAAGCCAACTTGCCAGGATTTTTCGAAAATAAAATGACTAGAAATATTCTTCCAGTCCGACCCATTCCCATACACGACGAGTCACCGTCAAGCATTTTGCATCGTGCGGCGGAAAATAACGGGTATATTAGTATATTGCAGCTTCTCGCCGCATATAACTTTCCGTCACGAAGCTATGAGTGGGTTATCGCTTCGTTTACGGATAAGTTGCGATTCTCAGAAATATTGAGGCCAATGGGAATAAGCACTCAAGCCAGAGAGCTCGCATTCAATCGAACCGGCCCGACATCTAGGGCTCCGAGGGAGGTGCTAGGGATCGGCATACCTGAGAAGTTTTTTCATAAGGAAAGCACTTACTTTTGTCCTGACTGCCTCAAAGAGCGCATGTATTGGCGCCGAAATTGGATACTGCGGCTATATCCAGTCTGTCTCGCTCACCATAAATATCTCGTGTGTCGATGTACAGCGTGTGGCCAAAAGCTCCAGCTTGAGCGTCCCCGTCTTGGATATTGCCCGTGTGGCCAGGACTTGAGGACTATCTCTTCTGATGAGGTTGATACCAGCATAGTCAAATGGTGGTGGGCAACTATGGTCAGCTCTACCCGACCAATTCGAGACGAACTATTACAGTTTCTTGAAGCGCTTGGTGATTTTGATGGTTTAGATAATGACCCCATAACAGACTATTGGCGCATGCAAATTGTAAAAAATTGGCACCAGGGCCATTTTCATATCGATAAAAGCATTATCCTGCATATTGAAAATCGAGCAACAGCCATCCACCCTCGCCTTCAGCTCCTGCCATTTCTAACCAGAAAAGGTGTGCTAGCAGACTACGGCAAGCGAATTTTGGGCGCATACAGCACTCCTGTACCAGCCAATATTTCACAGATTACACAAGGAGATTTATCCATTAGTGCAACCGCGGCAGCACTAGGATTAGAGCGTGGTCAAGTTAAACACCTAGTCGAGCTTAGTTTGCTTAAGAAAAATTGCAATCCTGCTAAAAAAATTAAGATTCCCGTGAGCGAAGTCGAGAAGCTTTTACGTACTTTATCAGTTGATACAAATACAGCGTATGTACCAGATGGACTACCAAACAAAATATCCACCGTTAATATAATTCACAACATTCAACTTGGTCGGGCTCTCACAGCAGGGTATGCTCTAGCAAAAGGGTTAAGTTCCTTACAGTTTTTAGGTGGTGGTGCACACGTAATGGCGCCATCAAGTTGGCTTGATGTTAACCAGTCTGCATCCCGGCTAGGGGTTCACCAGGAAATCGTCAGGAGCCTGATTAAGAAAAAAATCCTTCCAGCCAGTCATATTAAAATAGGCAGATTCAAAAAAACATGCGTAAAGATCGATGATCTTGCTTACTTCGAAATGAATTATTCCACCACCGGCAATCTTGCAAAACTAGCAGGAGTAAACGCTACAAATTTTTCAGAAAAGCTAATGCATATAGGCAAACGGCCAGTCACTGGCCCCAAAATTGATGGTGGGTTGGTTTACGTCTTTGATAAAAGGGAAATTAGCCAAGACGACCTGCTGCTAGCAAGCTCATTGCAGACGTACGAAACGGTCACAGGTCGAAAAGGAAAGGCAGTAAAAGAGAATGTGGCGGCAGCAGCTGGACTTACCCTGAACGATGCGGCTAAAGCCCTTGGGATTTCACGACAAATGGTCTTAATGTTGGCAAGGAAAAATATTATTCAAAAGGTAGATACGGCGCATGGAAAAACAATGATAGAGGTTACATCTATTGAAAACATACTAGCAATGCTGCAAGACCCACGCTTTATAACCCTAGAAGCCGCTGCAAGTCAGCTAGGGGAGACAACAAGAACTTTTTTCTCAACGTGGGTCATGGTCGATGCCATCAAAGTCACTAACCTATCGGTTTGGAAGTTTGTCCCAAAGGAGTCAGTAGACAAAATTCTCGAACTAAAAGCAAACTATATGACAGGGAAAGAGGCCGGTATATATCTGGGAATTCATTCGACACACATGCGCAACCTACAACGCAGGGGCATCGTCGAGCCGATTGTACTAAAGGGGCGCAGAACAATGCATCTTTACTTGCGGTCCGATGTGGAAAACTTAAAGCACTCTCAAGTGTGCGACAAAAGAAAATCAAGAGCCGTTTAATTAAACCTATCAATTAATTGGAAAATCATGGACATCAACATTTCCGAAGCTACTTCAATCCTAAGTTTGGTAGTGGCCACCCTGGCTTACAAACATGCCAAGGCATCTTCAAAAGAAAATGGCGAACAAATTCAGAAAATTGCTGACCGGCATATATTTCTATTTGCAAAAATGGAGCTAAATAAATCGAGTCAAAAGTACGTTAAGCTCTTGCATGAAGTTTCATGCGAATTTGAGAATATCATAAATTCTATCAGCTACCCTGCCCTAGAAATCAACCGTGAAATCAGTAGACTCTTTGACTGCCATGATAGTAACTACAAGGCACCATATCTTCGTCATGCATTTCATACCGTTATAGAAATCGTTAGAACTGCGTACGACAGAGAGCTAACCTATCAAACCGGGATTAACTTAGCATCTCGACTAAGATACTTAAAAATTCAAATTGAAAGACCCGCACCCGCTGTAGAAGTGAAAAGAAATAGCTGGGCATCTTTTTTTAGACGAAAGAAGGATTTACCGATAAATCCAGAAAAATTTATAGACTCATCAGTTGCCTGTTGGGAAAATATCGCTGATATACAAAACAGAATCTCCTCAGAAAAAGAATCCATAATTTTCAGAGATGCTTTCCCAAAAATAAAGGAGTTCATTCAGCTTCATAGCTCACAGTTCGGGAGGCTGGATTTATTGATAGAAAAACTTGACGACGGCCTCAAAGAGAACTCTCTTGAGCAATTCAATATATTAGATATGGAAATCCTTGGGGAGAAATATAAAAGAATAAGGGGCGACATCGAGAGAATAAGGGAGCTGAATCTCTTGGACCTTAACGGCGCAGATAAATTTGAGATTACAGATGGGATTGCCCATCTAATATACGCAGGAAGCATTTTGCAGATCATATCTCAGCATTTCATGTGGGGCAAGCTAAACCCCATGAAACCTCACTTTTAAAAATTCACTCTGATTTTACAATCCATCGGTTATGCCGCCAAAATAACTTGCAAGAGATTTTATTAAGCCATTGATGCAAAGGCATTCAGATGCTCTTTTTTCTAGACACAGAATACACCGGATACGGTGACAATGAATTAATAAGCCTTGGCCTAGTCAGCGAGGATGGCAAGCATATTCTCTACCTGGAAGTAGAAGATTTTGATTGCACGCACTGTAACAATTTTGTCAGATCAATGGTTTTGCCAAACCTAAGGTCGCCCGATCACACTCAAATCAAGAAAAAATATTTGCCCGAAATGTTAAGGAATTGGTTTGCAACGCTGCCTCGCAGCGTTGTCATTGCGTGTGACTCACCGATAGATAGGCAATTGCTTGACAAGGTCTTTGAATCAAGATGGCCAGAAAACGTCGTGGGTTGGTTTGACTTACGCCCCCTCATTGACACCGGGGTGTTCGACAAGGCAGTATGTCAATATCATTCTACAGATAGGCCTTGGCATCATGCACTTCACGATGCTCAGGCTCATCGTGCAGGCTGGATGAAATGGATGAGCTGCAGAAAGAAAGTCTCTTAAATTCTTCTAACTCAAAGATGCATAAACATGGATAAAGCATTAACTGCCCTGCACAATGCAGAGAGGAAGCTAAGGCGCGCAGTAGATGAGCAGAGAAGTGGCCTTTATTGCTTAAGACTTTGGAGCAAGTTTGTAAGGCTTCGAGATGGTCGGTGCCTGAGATGCAATGCCACCAAAAATTTGACGGCGCATCATATTTGCAGGAAAAGTTTCCTAAAGGTGGCACAATTTCAAACAGGAAATGGCATAACCCTGTGCAGGAAATGCCACCACATATTCCACGAAGGATTTAATGGCGTTCCAGATATGTTGCTCCCCATGGACGCGCAGGGCGGAGAGAAAATTGAGGAGATTTGCGCCCTTTATGGAATATTGAGTGAGGATGCATCCATACGAGGAAATATAAATGACAATTTCTATTACATAAGCGACTCTGTTTTGGCGATTTTTAAAAAACTACAGGGATTTTCACCAGACGTTAAATTTCCAGGAGAGCGCATACAACAAGCCTATTTAATTTGGCGGCAGTCACCTAATGAATTGCTGAATGCAGTGTTCGTGGCAAATGGCCTAATTCCGAGGACCGATCCAATACTGCCAGGCATCACGATTATAACTGGATGACAATGGAGTATTTTGTTAAACTTGCTTTGGCTGAAGTCCGATGAAGCCCGAGCATCCGGTGCGCACAAGAAAGTCGACGCTAGTAAAACTTCTCCCGGAACTAAAACCCACATGACTAGATAAATACGATGAATCGGTTCGATAACGACTTGAATATAGCCGTGTTGTCCTTACGCGAGGTGGCCGCATGGCAGGTTGAAAGCGCTTTGACCCATCAGGACTCTAGCGACCTAGTTGTATCCCTGCCCGCACTGCAGCGCAGTTCCGTCTGGAAGGCTCCACAGGTCGAGTCACTTTGGGACTCCATCGCCCGTGGCTTCCCAATTGGATCGCTATTGCTGACACCGTACCAACACAAGCTTGGTGGGCAAGCTATGCTGCTCAAGTCCGCTCCTCGCCAGATGCCGACACATATGCTGTTTGATGGACAGCAGCGTGCGACCTCAATCGCTCTGGGATTCTTTCAGCCTTGGCTATCAGGCATCGGAGAAGCTCCTGCATCCTTATGGCTTGATATAGGTGCCTCTGGCAACAAAGAATGCGACTTCGACTTCCGCTTGATCACGCGATCTCACCCCTGGGGCTATCCGATGCGTGGTGATCGTCAGCGTCTCGAAACGGCAGAAATTAGAAAAGCGATGCAGGCGTTTCGAGATGCATTGCCTCACATTGATTGGCCATCTCGCTGCCCCCCCGTTGCGATTGCTTGGCCATGGGACGCGATCGCCCCTGTGCCTGTCGCCGCACTGATTACCGCCTGCCAAGAAGGCCACATCATTGACAACCTGGAAGAGGCGCTAGATCTTGTACTGCCGCACTGGGCGAAGATCCAGACGCGCTTTGGACTTCTGAAGGATAGTCTCCACGTAAGTTTGTCCGCCGAAGCCACGCGTGGGAAGCTCCTGCGTTTCCAAAACGCGATCGAACGTTACCGTCTTCCAGCACAGGTTGTTGACATCGAGGAAACCCGGCCTGCTACATCGGTCCATGGTGACCCGTTTCGTCCCGACCCGACCGAGACTCTGTTTATCCGCCTAAATGCCGGAGGTACGCCACTACAAGGCGAAGACCTTATTTACTCGATCATCAAAGCCATTTGGCCGGATGCAGCGCAGATGATTGACAAGATTCCTTATCGGTTCATGACTGAGGCCAGGACGGCCATGCTGATTGCAAGGTTGGCCTTGGTGAAGGCAGATAGTGAAGGTAATGAAAAATCGATTCCCGCGGCTCCAGATGTCACTCGCTTTCGTCGCCTTATCCATATGGATAATGAACATCCACAGTTCCGAAACCGTTTGGAAAATTACTTAAAGACGCAAGCGGTTCCTTTGTTCGAACAAGCCAGGCTATTGCTGACGGAGTCGAGTAATGGTCTTCCAACGGTGCTGGCTGCGGATCTGGCCAGAGGTGAAAGCGGGCGCGAGGTCATGTTTCTGCTCTTGCGCTGGATCGAGCGCCTGAAAGAATATGGCCTGGGTATAGAAAAACTAAACAACCCGCAAAGGAATCAGACCATCGGTGCCCTGACGGCGATCAGCTGGTTCTCTCGTCGGGCAGATCGATGTGTTGCCGCACTCTGGCCAGAACTAGAAAGTTGCTCTGGCGAGCGTCTGGCAGGGTTCTTCAATCGCAAAACGATGGCGAAATGCTTCATACCTGTGCGGGGCGAAGCGCCAATGCCCTGTTTGCCAACCCCTGAGCTCCTGGACTCGCAGATAAGGGCACAAATCACGCAACCCAGCGGCAATAAAGGCTCCTTTTCCAAGCCTGAGTCCAGTTTTTGGCAAGGATGGGAATGGTATGAGCGCTTCGCGATACCAATGGTAGGAGAACTCTCGCGATGGTATGCGCTGAGTCTCCCAGAAGCCCTGAGCACAGGGAATGAAGAAGAGGCTGATATCTCGTCCAGATCGCAGTCTGACTGGACATTTTTCGCCGACCGACTTTGGGGGGAGCGTCGCTTGGTCCTTTATGCACAACGTGACGCGTTGCAGGCGTGGTTCCCTGACTTTGACCCAACCGACCCGAATGCAATGGAAGAAGCGAATCGGCCCTGGGATATCGACCACATTCACCCACGCTACTTCATCGAGGGACGACACAACATCCCGAGGATCATCCGTGACTGGCACGGCAGCATTGGAAACCTTCGGGCATGGCCACTGGATGTGAACCGTAGCGATGGCGAAGCATCTCCTCGCCTCAAGCTGGGCAGTGTGTCGGATGAGGAAAAATCATCGTATAAGATGCATTCGGCCAAAGAAAAGCGTGCATTGAGTTTCATTTCAGATGACCAGTGGGCATATTGGCTTGACTCTACGCCGGAGAGCAATTTCCTGCCTCGTTATTTGGCTGAGTCGAAGAGCCCATTTGGCGAATGTAGGAAGAACCTGATTCGAGCGATAACCACAAGAACCAGTGCTCTTTACCGCGAGTGGTACGATTCATTGAGGATACAGCACCTCATGCCATCGGCATCGGGCTTCTAGACCCCCAATAATGCCATCAGCCTTAATCTAGGCACACTATAGACCGTCCAGTGTACCGTATAGAGACTTAAGTTTAAGACCTTGGCACATCTAAAAAAACCCGGGCCATTCAAGTATTACTTGCCATTTATATTTTAAAAAAACCATGATTGATATTTCTTGTGCACGCCTTCAACCTTTTCAAGCATTTCACGAGTTTCATGAAAAAATCAATATTTATATCAAGGTGGCAAACGCTGCGGCACTACTCTTGGTTCGACATGCGGGAGCACCACAAAACCAAGATCAACTAGCTGACCTAATAGCAGCAAGTCATCCCTCCTGGAGTACCCCTCCGGTTCGAGACTTAACAATCGAAGTCCAACGCAACCAAGACTCTTCGGTATCTGCATTCGCTGTCATGGCCATTTTTTCCGCCTTCGATGACTTTTTAATCGGAACGGAAGCAGAAATCAGTAGAGGTAGTGGTAGCCAAAAGCTTAGAAGCGATCAACTAGATGGTTATTGTTCATCTGATGATGACGAAGACAAAATTGATCGAGTATTCCGTCTCTATGCAGCAATGAACTGGAGTGCAGACAGAGTCGTTAAGCTTCAACCTCTACTCCGGTATTTTAGGCTATGTAGAAATTGTATTGCACATCGGAACGCGAGAGCTTCCAAGGCATTGGCCGCTCAGTCAACAGATAAGGAGATCTCCATGGCTTTGGCCGCCCTCCAAGAGGGACCCGAACGTGGAATCATGACTTTTAAAGTCAACGAAAATATTCATTTTCCCCCTACACTCGCAATCATGTGCTCCCATGTTCTCCGACTCATAGCCATCGATGTAAACGATAACCTTGTGGCCACACTTGGTCTGCCTGGAGTTCTCAAATCAATAGCGTATCACGCTGTCCGTCTAAATGAGGAATTAGGGGGGAAGCCTCGTAAGCGCCCCGAGGCTATCGTGAATGCATTTCTTACAAAATGTAGGGTTCGCATGAAGTCACGTGACGAATCAATCACAGAGATGAAGCGTCTTGGCATCTGGACCGCTTATTTCAAGGCAATCATGCAAGGTAGCAGAGCATCTAACAAATCGAACTAGAGTGCTGTTCAATGTCACGGTAAAGGAGCATTAAAATGGATGTGGGAAAATGTGTTGGCACTCATGGCGGATCATATTCTCAGGGGTTTGAATTCGATAAGAATCAAGTAGACCGGATACTACATCTATTGGTTTTGAAGGCACGGTGCTTGCGGCTTGATGATGCTTTGCGTATTCACTTCAACAATACTGAGCCTGCGATGACCTTTTTCGGAGCGATTTCACTTGCCACCGACAATCTGCTATTGGCCTTAATGAACGATGAAGTTGCTGCATGCATGAACGAAAGAGGGCCAACTCGTGCATTAATCGAATCGATCAAGAATGCTGCGCGGAAAAAAGAAGTCGAACTCCCTAAGCTTGCCATTGATGATTTACCCGATCTGTTTAGTAATCGTACGAATTTCATAATTGGAAGCAGTTTTCTTGATTTCGTCGTTGGCACATATTCTGCCTTTGAAATGTTCATGGGACGAATTTATCAACAACTTCGCCCCATGTATCCACGCTCAGGAAAGCAGGAGAAGCGCATCGAAAAATTGATTGAAAAATATAACAACACAGAAGCAGAAGAAAAACAAGAAGCCCTAAGGTGCATTATAAAAGCAGGGGGCGATTTTGTTTCCGGGGCTGAAAAAATAGATTTCGTCATGTCGAAACTTTCCGAATTTTATACAAGGGATATCACTAAGGATCGTGGAACCATTCAATTCTACGCTAACGTAAGAAACAGCATTCACAACCTTGGTAAAAGTGCATCCACCAAAGATTTTCGTCACCCGACCAAAGGGGTCGACCTTACCCTTTTGTCTGGCCAGCCGTTGTTCTCGCATGACTACAGCGATATAACTCGTCTCTGTGGAGATATCGTTGAAATTTACCTCTCAGTCTTCGCCATTAATGCCAACTTAGGAATAGAAACATTCATACTGACCGAGTGACGGCTATTTTTTCAAAAAATTAAGTATTGAATGGAGCAAGAGTCGTTTACCGCTAGCATATTAGCCTGCCCGCTAAAGGGTACAAGCCTATCTGACGTACTAGAAAAAAAGCAAAGTTATGTGTCGCGTGCCTTATATTGCATGTGTCGCCTTAACTCATAAGCTACTGTTTTTCATAGGACTATAGTACGAGCTTATGTGTCGCTCGACGACGGGGGGCTGCCCCCCATTTTTTTTGTCACAAAATAAATTTGCATATCATTTGTCATTACAAAATTTCTGGTAAATATTATGGATCTTGGATTTTTTGCATACCCAGCCAGCCCCACAGTAATTGGCGCGACAATTGAAAGTGCAATTCAAAGCTTAAAGCAACAAGGCATGAATGGAGTTGAATCCTGGAGGGCTCTAGATATTCCTGGCTATTTTATTGCCAGCCAAGTATTGCAGAAGATTGACGAAGCGGATTACTTGCTTGCAGATATATCAAATATAAATTTCAATGTAGTATTTGAGATAGGCTATGCAATCGGTCAGAATAAGCGAGTTTTAATCTTCAAAAACAAGTCAATTGCCGAGAAGGGTGTGACGGTAAAGGAACTTGGTATATTTGATACCATCGGATATCAAGAGTACCAGAACTCCAGCGAACTAAAGTCTTGCATGCTTGAAATTGGCAACAAATCCCCTATCCCGCTGTACAAATCCCAAAATATAAGACAACCACTCTATGTAATAGAAGCGAAGCATCGGACTGACTGGCAAATTAGACTTACATCCAGGATCAAAAAAACCGGATATAATTTTAGAACTTTTGACCCAAATGAAAGCCCCCGTCTACCGGCACCGATTGCAATTGATGCTGTTAGCCAGTCTTATGGTGTTGTGATTCCCTTTGTATCCTCCAATACTGAAGGTCACGAAGTACACAATATGCGCTGTGCCTTTGTGGCCGGTCTTGCAAAAGGAATGGGGCGGGTAACATTAATGCTCCAACCATCTGAAGAAGACCCAATTCCGCTTGATTACAGGGATATGGTCAGGATTTGCATTCATCCAAACGACATCAATGAGGCCATTGCCGATTTTGCGTCAGAGGTGAATTCTGCCATTCAGAGCACAAACATTAACAGTAAAACTGTCGAAGAAACTTTGCTACAGAAGATCAATCTCGGGGCAAGTTCTGCAGAAAATGAAATACGGGGTCTTGACGAGTATTATCTAAAAACTGACGCCTACATGCAAACAAAGCGGGGTGAGGCGCACCTTGTGGTGGGCAGAAAAGGATCCGGAAAATCGGCGATATTTATTACACTGCGAGATGAAGAGGAAAATAAAAAGGGTGTAATTGTATTGGACCTCCAGCCAGACGGGTATAAATTAATAAAATTCAAGGAGTCAATATTGCGATTTCTTGAGGAAGGGACAATGCAGCACACCATTATGGCATTTTGGGAGTACATTCTTCTATTGGAGATATGCCATAAGATATTGCAGCAAGATAAAGATCTACACACAAGAAACCATAATCTTTATGAGCCTTATCGAAAGCTTGCAGAGACTTACAAATCAGGACACCTAGCCTCTGAGGGTGACTTTTCTGAACGAATGTCAACCTTAATTGATAGAATCACCAACGATTACACGGCGCAATTTTCCAACGAAGAAAACGTCCGAATGTCTAATCCTGAAGTGACCAACCTTGTTTATACGCATGACATTAGGGAGTTGACAGAGGATCTTCACAATTATCTAAAGCACAAAGAAGCTCTGTGGTTGTTGTTTGACAATATTGACAAAGGGTGGCCGACATCTGGCTTACAAAAAGAGGACTTAGTAATAGTCCGCGCACTCGTTGATGCCACTAGAAAAATAGAAAGGCAGATGGTTCGCCTTGGAATTTCCGCAAAAACGGTAATTTTTCTTAGAAACGATGTATATGAGCTTTTGGTGCGAGAAACATCGGATAGAGGGAAAGAGGCCGCTGTCGGACTGGACTGGACCGACCCCGACTTGCTTCGGGAAATTATTAGATTACGACTACTTGCAACCGACTCCAATCAAAAAGATACTTTCCAAGAAATATGGGGAAAAATATGCGTCAGCCATATAAGGGGCGAAGAGAGTTCACAATACCTTATTGACAGATCGCTTATGCGGCCTCGGTTCTTGATTAATTTGATTGACCAATGCAAGGGGTTTGCAATAAACCTCGGGCATAGGGCAATCACCGAATCCGACCTAGAGAAAGGTCTAGAGGCATTCTCAACAGACCTAGTTACCGACATTGGTTATGAAATTCGAGACGTTAACAACAAGACGGAAGATTTGTTATATAATTTCATTGGAGCAAATCCACACCTTAGCTCATTGGAGTTAAATAAATTACTAACCCCATACAGCGACATTGGCTTACATTCTGAAGAAATTATTGACTTACTATTGTGGTACGGATTTCTAGGGGTGCGTCACAGCGATGAGAAAATATCTTATATATATAATGTTCATTACAATATGAAGCTACTAAAGGCTTTAGTATCCAAGGGCGGGGATTCGACAGTTTTTTCGATCAACCCTGCGTTTTGGAAAGGTCTACTAATAGAAGTCTAGCCAGTAAGTATCCTGAGCAAAGCTGAAATAACAAAGGCCCTGCATTGCAGGGCCTTTTTATATAAAAAAATAGCAAAAACCAATCAGGTCGCATTCACCTGTGGATTATCCTCCAGCTGCACAAACTGCATGGTATTGCCATCCAGTGCCTCGATGGCGCCATTTTCGATGTTGTATACCCAGCCATGCAGATTCAGCCTGCCCTGCGAAATGGCCAGCGCCACCGCGGGGTGGGTGCGGATATTGGCCAGCTGGGCTACCACGTTTTCGCGCACCAGCGCATCGGCTTTTTCTTGCTGGTCGGCATATTCGCGGGAGGAAACAATTACCTTGGCGGCATCGGCATAGCGCAGCCAGTGGGATACTGCCGGCAGGTGATCCAGGCACTGGCAGCTGGAAATGGCAGCCATGGCACCGCAATTGGAATGACCGCAGATCACGATATCGTGAACCTTGAGTACCGATACCGCATATTCCACCGTGGCAGATACCCCGCCCGGCTCCGGGCCGTAGGGCGGTACGATATTGCCGGCATTGCGAATAACAAACAGGTCGCCCGGTTCTTGCTGGGTGAGCAGTTCCGGCACTACCCGGCTGTCGGAGCAGGTAACAAACAGTGCCTTCGGGTTTTGTTGCCCGGCCAGTTTCTTGAATAAATCCGTTCTACCCGGATAAACCTCTTTTTGAAACTTTACAAAACCTTCAATAATCTTCTGCATTAACGAAGCCTCCAGACACGAAATAACCACTGGCTAATCAGGGACAAATAAGCCATGCAAATAAGGTCTGGCTCCCGCGGGAACCGGTGTGGTCGCTAAAATAGCACATATTTCGTCATATATACCCACGCTGCCGGTGCGGATTGCGGGCTCAACAGCGGGACATTGCCCGCGGCCATCTCGCCGCCGGCGACCAGGTGCTGGGGGTATTCAGCTGTAGGCACTGCTGCCTTGCGGCCAACTGTGCAAGTTGGCCGCAAGGTGCTGTCCGCTGCTAGTGCTGCTGGTGCGTTTCGAAGCGGTGGTCGCAGCCTCGGCAACCGGCGGCGGTTTCTTCTGCCCAGTACACATGGGTCAGCGTCTTGCTGCCATTGCTGTTGCGGCGCTCATAAATGCTGCTGCGGCCGTTGGCCGACTGGTGAATCAGCGTGCCCCAGCTGCGCGGGTCGTCGCTGATGTCCACGCCGGCGCTGGCCAACGCTGGCGCACCGCTTTGCAGGGCGCTGTTGTAGCCATCGCTGGTGGTATGGCCAGTGCCGTAGATGATGTTCAGCTGCTCGAAGTCGTGTGCGTTCGGGGTGGTGCTGATTGCGGAGTTACCGTAAACCGAACCGGTATTGGAGAAGTAATCCATGCAGGTGTTCAGCGATTGGCCGGTTTCGGACTGGTGACCAAGGCCGAAGGTGTGCGCCACCTCCTGGCACACCACGTGCAGCCGTTCGCTCGGGTAGTTGTAGCTGGCCAGGTTGAAGTAGGAGTCGTTCATCTTGGCCGAGCCCTGGGTGATGTGCAGGCCCTTGATATTGATGGAGGCCAGACCCAGCCAGCCGTTGTAGCCATACTTGGCATTGCACACCTGGGTGGTGCCGGCCACCATGCTGCAGGTGCGCTTGCCCGGGCTACCACTTACCTTCACCGGGCTGATGCGTAGTGGGTAGCCACCCACAGTGCTGTTCCAGCTGCCGATGGTACTGAGCAGGTAAGCACTCCAGGCGGGCGACATATTGTCCACTACCTGCAACGTGAATGGCGTGCTCGTGAACGCCCAGTGGTAGCCTCCCCAGCTGTGCGTAGCCAGCGCCGGCCCCGACAGCGCTGCCAGCACTGCGCCCAGCAGCAGCGTCGCCCGGGCCGGATTTGCGTGATTCGACATGACGATTTCCTTTGCGTATGGCGCGTGTGCCGCGGCACACGCGCCGGTATCCGGATCAGCCCCTTGTCGTCGGCTTTCTCGCCGGCCGTTCATGTTTCGTTATAGCGCCCACACGCCTGCCATGCAGCCGTCCAGGTCTATCTGTAGGGCACCTCGAAAAACTCCCGCTTTCGTTGCGACACTGCGTTGCTCAAGAAAAATTTCTCCTTACATATCAAATATATGCTGCGTCGAAATTTTTCACTCGCGCCTTGTCTCGCTTAGAAATCCGGGTTTCCAAAGCGCCCTGTAGCAATGCCAGCGAACCGTGGGCCGGCGGGCGTTGTTTCCTTGTGCGTATGCCGCATCACCGGCGGCGGCACACGCTGCGGTAGCTGCCGCCAGCGCCCAGGGTTGGCCGCATGGCTGCTGGTGGCTTACCCGGCCCGGCATCAGCTACGCAGTTTTCTGGCCTGCTTCACCGCGTACATTTCACTGTCCGCCAGCTGTACCGCAGCGGTGCCTTGCAGCCCGAACGGCGCCAGCGCCACCACGCCGGCACTGGCGCCGTGGTAGTCCAGCGTCTGCTGGCCCAACTGGTAGCTGCCTACTGTGGCCTCGAACAGCCGCTGCTGCAGCGAGCGGGCCGCCTGCCCTGGCTCGCCATCGCAGATCAGGGCGCCAGGCACGTCGACATTGTTCCACTGCGGCCCTGGGCCAATCACCAGGAATTCATCCCCGCCCATGCGCCCCAGCATGTCGGTGGCCCGCAGCGCGGATTGCATGCGACTGGCAACCTGCTGCAGGAATTCGTCGCCGCCCTGGTGTCCGTAGCGATCGTTGATCTGCTTGAAGCCATCCAGGTCGACAACGCCAACCAACACACTGCTGCCATTGCGTACTGCCTGCGCCAGCAGGCGTTCCAGCTCGTCGAACAGTGCGCGACGATTGGGCAGGTCGGTCAGTGGGTCGGTCAGTGCAATTGCGGTGAGGCGGGAATTGGCGGCCTGCAGGCTGTTCAGCAGGCTCTCCCGCTCGATGAAATTGGCGACGATATTGGCGAACAGCTGCAACAGGGTCTGGGTTTCCTCCGGCACGCTTATCGGGCTGGCACTGGCAGCGCACAGGGTACCCATCAGCCCGCCTTCGCCATTGCGCACAGGTGCGCTGAGATAGCTGCGTATGCCAAGCTGGCGCGCGGCGGTGGAGTCGCCCCACAGGCTGCCCACCTGATCGGTGGCCAGCAGGCCCATGTCCAGCGACCGCTTGCACAGTGTGTCTTCCCACGGCACCGATAGTCCCTCGGCTATCTGCATCTGGCCGGTGTTACGCGCGTAACGCACATGCTGCACGCCCCGGCCCAGTTCGATACTGGTGAGATAGGTGGATTCCATGCCGGTGATCGTGCCCAGCATTTCCAGTAGCGGGCGGATCAGCTGATCCACTGTCTTGGCGGTATTGAGTGAATAAGAGAGTTGGTACAGCACAGGATCCACACCTGCCTCCTTCATGACACGAATATCGGGCGTAACTGTAATGCAAGTATGGCGTAGTGTCTGGCGCAGCGCGCCCCGTGGCCGCATGGGCAGCGGCCGGCTGTGCTATAGTGTCGGCCCGTTTTGCCACTGCCAGCCGCAGCCGCCCCGCCCGATGTCCACCCTGCTCCGCCTGCCCGTATTGCTGTTGCCGCTGCTGCTGGCTGCCTGTCAGCCGGATGAGCCGCTGCGCGGCAGTTTCCGCTGTGCCGACCACAGCCAGTTCCACTACAACCGCCAGGCACAGGCGGTGGAATGGCAGCGGGACGGCAGGCTGTTTCATGGCTTCATGGATGAAAAGCGCCAGCTGCTGTGGCCACAGCAGGCGAACAATCCCGCACTGCCGGACAGCTACGCGCTGTCACGCAAGGTGCCTGGCGAGCTGATGCTGTACGGCGGCAGCGCCGGCAAGGGGCTGCGCTGTCGCAGCGATGACGGCAGCCAGGCCAGCCAGTAACCACCCTACGAAGCCCTCATGCGTATCCAGGAATTCCACCAGTCGCTGATCGCCATCGGCGCCCGCCCCTGCCACGTTGGCCGCATCAACCGCGCCTGGCTGAAAGGCCTGGCGCTGGATACCGGCACCCGCCACCAGAAGGGCGAAAACTACTTTCCGCTGTCGGTGCGCAACGGCCTGCCGCCGATTGCGGCGCAAATCGATGGCCTGGCGCGCATCCACTCGCAACACACTGCCGACGACGGCTCACTGCGCCTGCTGGTGGCGCTGGCCGATGGACAGATGGTGGAAAGCGTGCTGTTGCCGCGTGACGGCCTGTGCATCTCCAGCCAGGTGGGCTGCGCGGTGGGCTGTACTTTCTGCATGACCGGCAAGAGCGGCCTACTGCGCCAGCTGGGCAGCGCCGAAATCGCCGCGCAAGTGGCGCTGGCGCGGCGCATCCGCCCGGTAAAGAAGGTGGTGTTCATGGGCATGGGAGAGCCGGCGCACAACATCGACAACGTGCTGGATGCGATTCAACTGCTGGGAACCGACGGCAATATCGGGCACAAGAACCTGGTGTTTTCCACCGTGGGCGACCCACGGGTGTTCGAGCGCCTGCCGCAGCAGCAGGTAAAGCCGGCGCTAGCGCTGTCGCTGCACACCACCAATGCCGAGCTGCGGGCGCAGCTGCTGCCGCGTGCGCCGCGCTACAGCCCGGCGGAGCTGGTGGCGCTGGGCGAGGAATACGGCCAGCGCGTGGGCTACCCGATCCAGTACCAGTGGACACTGCTGGCCGGCATCAACGATACGCAACAGGAAATGGACGCCGCGGTGCGGCTGCTCAAGGGCAAGTACGGGGTGCTGAACATCATCCCCTACAACAGTGTGGAAGGTGACAGCTACCAGCGCCCGTCCGCCGAGCGCATCCAGTACATGAAGCGCTACCTGCACGACAACGGCGTGCTGACCAAGATTCGCGATTCCGCCGGCCAGGACGTGGACGGCGGCTGCGGCCAACTACGCGCCCGCGCCGCCGACATCATCGACCACAGCCGGCTGCTGCGCCGCGCCGGCAAGACGGCGGCTGGTAGCTGACAACCAGCGCTAGCGGCACTGCTGGCAGATGCCCTGCAGCCTGGCGCTGTTGTCGGTGGCCCAGCCCAGCAGCTCGCTGCCGGGCATCGGCGGGGCGATCAGGTAGCCCTGCGCATACTGGCAGCCCATCTGGTAGATCAGTGCCAGTTCCTTCTGCGTTTCCACTCCTTCCGCCACGGTAGCCAGCCCCAGACGCTGGCCCATGCCCAGCGCCGCCTCCAGAATGGTGCGCAGCTGCCATTTATCCGGCGAGTGCCGCACAAAGGAGCCATCCAGCTTCAGCTCGCTGAATGGCAGCCGTGACAGCTGCTGCATGGAGGAAAAACCGGTGCCGTAATCGTCGATGGACAGGCCGAAGCCTTTCAGCCGCAGCCGCCCCAGCGTGCCCAGCGCGGCGGCCAGATCGCCCACCAGCGCGCTTTCGGTGATTTCCAGCACGATGGAAGGCGGCGGAATGTTGGCCGCGGCTACCCGTTCGATAATGGCATTGCCAAAGCCACGGTCGGACAGCGATGGCGCCGACACGTTGATGGCCACCGTGGGGTTGAAGCCCAGCGCATGCCAGCGCACCAGGTCCTGCAACACCTGGTCCAGAATGATCAGCGTCAGCTCGTCGATCAGGCCGTTTTTTTCTGCCACCTCGATAAAGCTTACCGGCGGCACCAGCTGGCCATCCGGCATGCGCCAGCGTGCCAGCGCCTCCAGCCCGGCCACGCTGCCATCGGTCAGCCGGATCTTGGGCTGGTAGTAGGGAATGATCTGCCGCAGCCGCAGCGCCTCGGCCAGCGCCGGCACCGCCACCTGCGGCGGCGGCGCATTGCTGACGCCCTTGACGTGGGCGCCTTCGAAATGCGCCAGTGCCAGCGACAGCGATTGTCGGGTAAGCGGCTTGCGCAGCGTGCCCAGCAGCGGCAGCCCCAGCGCCTCGGCCATGCCGGCCACCGCGTTGAGAATCGACGGCTCGGCACTGCTGGCAATCAGCAGGCCGGGGCAATTTTCCTCCCGTACCAGCTGCTGCGCGGTTTCGATGCCATCCATGCCCGGCATTTCCAGATCCAGCAGGATCACCGCCGGGGTGGGCTGCAGCATGCGCAGCAGCTTGAGCGCATCGTGGCCGTCTGCCGCCTCGTACAGCTGCTGCACGCCCATGCCGCGCAACAGCTCCACCGCGCTGCGGCGCTGCACCGCGCTGTCATCCACCACCAGTACGCCAGCCTGGCGAATCAACGCCGAAAGTTCAATTTGCGTTTCCATAGCGCACAATCATTGCCGGAATATCTTCCAGCGCGGCAATGTCTGCCGCGCCACCATGTTTGATTGCTTCTTTCGGCATGCCGAACACGATACAGCTGGCCTCGTCCTGCGCCACGGTGGGCGCGCCGGCATCGCGCATTTCCTTCATGCCGCGCGCGCCATCGTCACCCATGCCGGTCATGATCACCCCCAGCGCATTGGCGCCGGCCGCCTTGGCTACCGAGCGGAACAGCACATCCACCGATGGCCGGTGCCGCGATACCGGCGGCCCGTCCACCACGTCCACCACGTACTGCGCGCCATTGCGCTTGAGCAGCATGTGACGGCCACCGGGGGCGATCAGCGCACGGCCGGTCACCACGCGGTCACCGCTCACCGCCTCCTTCACTTCGATGCGTGACAGGTCGTTCAGCCGGCGGGCAAAGCTCTGGGTGAACTGTGCCGGCATGTGCTGCACGATCACCAGCCCAGGCACCGTGGCCGGCAGGCGCGGCAGCAGGTACTCCAGCGCCTGGGTGCCGCCGGTGGAGGTGCCGATGGCAACAACGCGATCGGTGGTCTGCGACAGACGTGGAGTGTTGCGTGGCGCTTCCAGAATGGCGTCGGCGGTGAGCTTGGGTGGTGCCGCCGCCGCTGCCGCAGTGCTGGCGGTACCGCTGCGCAGGCGTTTGATATTGGCGCTGGCGGCGGCGCGCACCACCGACACCAGGTCTTCGTCCTGGCTGCGCAGAAAATCGCTCAGCCCGGCGGTGGGCTTGGCGACGATGCTCACCGCGCCGGCGCGCAGCGCCTGCAGGGTGATGTCGGCGCCTTCGGTGGTGAGCGTGGAGCAGATCACCGTGGGCGTGGGGCGCTGTTGCATGATCTGACGCAGAAAGGTCAGCCCGTCCATGCGCGGCATTTCGATGTCCAGGATCAGTACATCCGGCCACTGCTGGTTCATCTTGCTCATGGCGAATACCGGGTCCGGCGCAGTGGCAATCACCTGCATGTCCGGCTCGCGCTGCAATATGTCGCTGATTACTGCCCGTACCACGGCAGAGTCATCGACAATCATCACCTTGATCATGGCTACACCCCCTGGCTACGCGCTGCGGCCAACCGCCGACGTGGCGGCACGGTCTGGTACTTGCGCACCCGCAGCAGACCATCATCCGGATCGAACTGCACGGTGCGATACCAGTTGCCGCCTACATCGCTGCTGTCCACCGCAACGCCAGCCTGCTGCAGCAATGCCAGCACCTGTGCCACGTTGCGTCCGCCCACGTCCTGCGGCCCCTGGCCGAAACCATAGCCGCCCCCCACCACATAGCAACAACAGTCGGCCAGGGCGACACCTTCCTTCAGCAACTGGTACTGCATCATGCGCCAGGATTCATCGGCGTAACGCCCCGGCTCGTCATCCGCCCGTTCCAGCAGCCGCTGCGGCAGCAGCACATGATTCATCCAGGCCCTGCCGCTACGTTCGTGCCACAGAATGATGCTGACGCAGGAGCCCAGCACCGCCGCCAGCACATCGCCGCGCACGGCCTGTCGTATTTCACCGATACCCACCCAACAACGTGTCATGCCGCCCCGCTTTTGCGATAAATCGAGGGCTGGATGTTTTCCAACTGCAGGTTCATGCCGTACAGGGTTTCCGAGCGGCCAACATACAGCCAGCCACCGGGGCGCAGCGCTTGCAGCGCCAGTTGCACGATGCGCTCCTTGGTCTTTACATCAAAATAAATCAGTACGTTACGCATGAAAATCACATCAAACGGCCCCAGCCCTTCGGGGTGGTGCAGCAAATTATGTTCAGCAAACTGCACGCGCTGCCGCAAGTCCGGCGCCACGCGCAACATGCCCTGATACTGCCCGGTGCCGCGCAGGCAATACTGCCGCAGCACCTCCTTGGGCATATTGTCCAGCCGCGCCATCGGGTACACGCCACGCCTGGCGCGCTCCAGCATGCGCAGCGACAGATCGCTGGCGTGCACACTCCAGCGGCCGTCGTCCCCCAGCGCGCGCGCCAGGGTCATGGCGATGCTGTATGGTTCCTCGCCGCTGGAGGATGCCGCGCACCACACCTTCACCTCCCTGCCCGCCAGCTCCGGCAGCACCTGTTGCGCCAGATGCTGGAAGTGCACCGGCTCGCGGAAGAAATAGGTTTCATTGGTGGTGAGCAGATCCACCACGATGCGCGCCTCTTCCGCCCCCTGCTTGCTTTGTAGCAGCCGACAATAGGCATCGAAATCCGGCAAGGCATTCACCACCAGCCTGCTGCGCAGGCGACTGGCCACCAGCGGCATCTTGCTGTCCGGGAGCAGGATGCCGCTCGCGCGGTGAAACAGCTGCTGGATATGCACGAACGCCGCGCGGCTGATGGCCTGGGTGGTGACGGTGGCTGGCATGCTCAGCCCGCCAGGCTGCTATCCAGCGATTCGCCGCCGGCATCCACCAGCTGTTCCAGCTCGGCCATCGACAATACCTGCGAGATATCCAGCATCACGATGAAGTCGCTGTCGCGACGGATCATGCCGCTGACGAAGTCCGGGCGCAGCCCGAGGCCAAAGTCCGGCTTGTCCTCGATCTGCTCCTGCTCCACCTCCAGCACTTCGTTCACGCCATCCACCAGGATGCCCAGCGGCAGCGGGCCGTTGTCGCCGGCGATCTCGCTGATCACGATGCAGGTTCTGCGGCCAACCTCGGTGAGCCCGCGGCCAAAGCGCACCGCCAGGTCGATTACCGGCACCACCGCCCCGCGCAGGTTGATCACCCCGCGCAGAAACTCCGGCGTCATCGGTATTTCGGTCAGGCCAGGGTACTCGATGATTTCGCGTATCGGCGCGATCTGCAGCGCATACACCGCCTTGCCCAGGGTAAAGGTCAGATATTGTTCGGGCGCACTGGTTACCGACATCTCGCTGCTCCTCAGAAATTCACGAACGCCGAGTCGTCGATCTCGCCACTGGGCGCGGCACGATGGCCGGTCAGGGCGCTACGCCCCTTGCTGCCATGGCCGCCACGCAGCGACAGCACGCGGCCGCTGTCCGTGGTCTTGAAGAACTGCATCAATTCCTGCAGCTGGATCGCCTGCGCGCTCATCTCCTCCGCGGTGGCCGACAGCTCCTCGGAAGCCGAGGCATTGGCCTGGGTGGTCTGCGACAGCTGCACGATAGCGCTGTTGATCTGCTCCAGCCCGCCACGCTGCTCGGCCGATGCGGCAGCGATTTCCTTCACCAGGTCGGCGGTCTTGCCGATGGACGGCACCATGTCATCCAGCAGCTTGCCGGCGTTTTCCGCCTGATCCACGCTGTTGTTGGCGAGGCCGCTGATTTCCTGCGCCGCCACCTGCGAGCGCTCGGCCAGCTTGCGCACCTCGGCCGCCACCACCGCAAAGCCCTTGCCGTGGTCGCCGGCGCGTGCCGCTTCGATAGCCGCGTTCAGTGCCAGCAGATTGGTCTGGTAGGCAATGTCGTCGATGATGCTGATCTTCTGCGCGATCTGGCGCATGGCGCCCACGGTCTTGCCCACGGCATCGCCGCCGGAGCGCGCATCGCGCGCCGATTTGGAGGCAATGCCGTCGGTAACGCTGGCGTTCTCCGCGTTCTGCGCCACGGTGGAGGAGATTTCCTCCATCGACGAACTGGTCTGCTCCACGCTGGAAGCCTGCTCGGTGGCGTTCTGGCTGAGGGTGTTGGCCGAGGCGGACACTTCTTCCGAGGCCGAGGCCAGACCTTCCGCCGCGGTGCGTACTTCGGCGATGATGCCGGACAGCTTGTCTATCATCTGCTTGACACCGGCCAGCATGCTGCTGTCGTCGCCTTTCTTCACCTCCACCTGCACGGTGAGGTCGCCGGCTGCTACCTTGCGCACGATCTCACTTACCAGTGCCGGTTCGCCACCCAGCTGCGCCAGCACGCTGCGCAGAATCACCAGACCCAGCAGCACCAGCAGTACCAATGCCACCCCGCCGGCGATGTACATCGACAGCAAGGCAGTCTCGGCACCACGGTTGGCCTCAGCCACTGCTTCGTCACCGATTTTCAGGTTAAGGTCGATCAGCTTGCCCAGGCCCTGTTCGGCGGCGCTGAACAGCGGACGGCTGGCCAGCAGGCTGCGGTGAAAGCTGGCGAACAATTCGGCACGCAGCTCCGGCGCGGCGCGCTGGATAGCCAGCGCCTGCTCGTTCAGCTTGTCATTGGCAGCCTTCCAGGCAGCCCAGTCCTGTTCGAACTGTTTCCAGATCAGCGCTTCTTCTTCGGTTTGCGGCAGTGGCGCATAGATGCCCCAGCCCTTGTCAACCCGCGCCCAGGCTTCTTTCTTCTGGCTCAGGAAACCATCGATATCCTGCACTTCGTCCGGGTAGGCGGCACGCGAGTCAATGGCACGGTCGTAAGAGCGGATTGCCGTCTGCGCCTCGTTGATGATCTGCAGGCCCTGCACCGAAGGCATGCGAACCACGCCTACCTCGTGGATCATCTGCTGGTTGTACTGCAGGCCCTTGAAGGAGATAAGCACCACCACCAGCAGCGCGATAATGGCCACCGCCAGCAGCGCGCCGATCTTGGCTTTTATGGAAAGGTTGGAAAGCATGGTCTCTGCTCCGGACTAGTTGATGTTATCGGCTTGGGTAATAGGTGACGACCTCAGCCGCCGCTAGGTGTGTCGGTTACCGCCGGGTGGCGGGAGAAACGTTGCAGCAGGCTGGGCACATCCAAGATCAGCGCCACGCTGCCATCGCCCAGAATCGTCGAGCCCCCCAGGCCGCGCACACTGCGCAGCAGCTGCCCCAGCGGCTTGATTACCGCCTGCATCTCGCCGATGAAACGGTCCACCACAATCCCGGCGCGGCGCTTGCCATAGCGCACCACCACCACCGACTGCCGCGCGCCGGGCTGTGTCTGCAAGCCGAAGGCTTCGGCCAACTCGATCAAGGGCAGCGGCTCGCCGCGTAGCGCCACCACCTGGCTGTCCTGGCGCCGGTCGCTGACATCCAGGCACTCTTCCACCAGCTCCAGCGGCAGGATGAAACTGCTGTCACCCACCATCACCTGGAAACCGTCGATGATTGCCAGCGTCAGCGGCAGCTGAATGCGGAAGGTAGAGCCCACGCCGGTTTGCGAGCTGATCTGGATGCTACCGCGCAGCTGGCTGATGTTCTGCCGCACCACATCCATGCCCACGCCACGGCCGGAAATATCGGTAACCTGCTCTGCAGTGGAAAACCCGGCGGCAAAGATCAGGTTGAAGATTTCCTCGTCGCTCAGCTGCGCGTCCTCGGCAATCAGCCCCTTCTCCACCGCCTTGGCGAAGATGCGTGACTTGTTCAGGCCGCGACCGTCGTCGCTGATTTCCACCACGATGCTGCCGGACTCGTGATAGGCGTTCAGCTGCAGCCGGCCGTGCTCCGGCTTGCCGGCCGCCAGCCGCTCGCTGGTGGGTTCGATGCCGTGATCCAGCGCATTGCGCACGATGTGCAGCAGCGGGTCGGACAGCTTTTCCACCATCGATTTGTCCAGCTCGGTCTCGGCGCCGCTGATCACCAGTTCGATCTTCTTGCCCAGCTCCTTGGACACGTCACGCACCACGCGCGGAAAACGCTGGAACACGTCGCCGATCGGCGTCATGCGCAATTCCAGCGCGCGGTCGCGGATGCGCTCCACTACCAGTTCCAGCTCGGCCAGTGCTTCACGCAGTTCGCCATCGCTGCCGCGTGCGGCCAACACCCGGGTGCCGGCGGTGGCGATCACCATCTCACCCACGGCGTCGATCAGCTGGTCCAGCTTGCGTGCCTCGATCTTGATCAGCGCTTGCTCCGGGCGGTCGGTAGCGCGCAGGCGCGGCGCGGCAGGGTTGGCCGCAGGCGGGTTGCCAGCAGTAGGCGCCAGCACCGCCGGCGGGGCTGCATCTGTTGCGGCAAGAGGCTGCGCCACTGCCGGTTCCGCAGCGTCGATGGACTCCGGCGCCAGCAAGGGCATGATGTCGATCTGGCAATCGTCGGCAATGAACTCAAACGCCCCTAGCACCGTGTCGCTGTCGGCCTCGGTGCGCAGCGTGATGTCAAAGCTCAGATAGCAGGTTTCCGGCTCCATGTCCGCCAGCGGCGGCAGCTCATGGTAATGCGTCTGCACCTGCTGCAACTGGCCGTAACGCTCCAGGTAGAGGATGAAGGACAGCGGATCCATGCCCATGCGCAGCAGGTCCGGCGACGGCTGCAGCCGGATCTGCCAGCCCTCGCTGGCCGCTGCCGGCGACAGTGCCGCGGCTTCGGCTGCAGGTTCCGTCTCGCAATCCGGCGTGGCGATGCGCAGATAGCGGCTTAGCGACGCTAGCAGCTCGGCACGCGTTTCCGGTGCCGGGTCGTGGCTGCTGTCGCCTTCTTCCAGCGCCCCGATCAGGCCGGCCAGGTAGTCGCCACAGCCCAGCAGCAGCGCCGACAGTTCGCCGTCCAGCGCCAGCTCGCCATTGCGCACCTGCACCAGCACGCTTTCCATCACATGGGTGAAATCCACGATCAAATCCAGCGCGAACAGCCCGGCCGAGCCCTTGATGGTGTGCGCGGCACGGAACACGGCATTGATGCGCTCGTCGTCCACGCCGTATTCCTCGATTTCCAGCAGCGCGGCTTCCATCTGCGTCAGCAGCTCGCGTGCTTCCTGCACCAGCGAGCCAAGTGCCTCGTCAAGCTCCATGGCTTGCTCCTTCCAGCCGCAAGGTGGCCGCCAGCCCGAAGCGGACAATACGGTCGCGCGCCGCCGCACTGGGGCTGTGCAGCTGCACCTGCGTGCCTTCCCGCACCAGTGCCAGCAGCAGTTGCAGACCGCAGCTGTCCAGCTCGGTAATGCGCGACAGGTCCACCCGCACCCGGCCATGGGCGGTAACCAGCGCCAGCGCCAGCTGGTCGCGCAGCTCGGCAGCTTCCATGATGGTCATGGCGCCTTCCGGCACCAGTTCGCAGCCGTCATCCAGATGGGTGCAGGTCAGGGTCATGGCAGCCTCAGGCGGCAATCAGTTTGGCAACGGCATCCAGCAGCATCGGCGGCTGGAACGGCTTGACGATCCACGCCTTCACCCCGGCGGCCTTGCCTTCCATCTTTTTCTTCTCGTCGCCCTCGGTAGTCAGCATCAGCACCGGGGTAAAGCGGTAGGCCGGCAGCAGCTTGGCCTGTTTCACAAAGCTGATGCC
The DNA here is from genome assembly GCF_042648905.1 of Vogesella amnigena. NCBI lineage: Bacteria > Pseudomonadati > Pseudomonadota > Betaproteobacteria > Neisseriales > Chromobacteriaceae > Vogesella > Vogesella amnigena. The sequence goes on from NZ_JBHRYH010000008.1 coordinate 84,094, forward strand.
ATCCAGATTGGGCATGTTCACATCGGAGATGATCAGGTTGAACTTGCGGCCATCCAGCTTGGTAAGCGCATCCTTGCCATCTACCGCCTCGGTCACTTCGTAACCGCCGGCGCGCAGCGCGATTGCCAGCGTCTGGCGCATACTCATGGAGTCATCAACGATAAGAATCGATCGGCTCATGGTTTACATCCTTGCATTAGAAAAAAGTCACGCCGGAGGATTGCTGGCTCACCACATGTCCGTCGCTGCCGTAATGCACCGCCTGCTGCTCCAGCGTGGTGTAGGCAGCGGCCAGCTTGGATAGCCAGCGCTGGCTGTCCGGCAGCTGCCCGTGGCGGGCGGCTTCTTCGGCGCTGGCCATGTCGTCCATCACATGGCCGAGAATCTGCTGCACCCGGTCCTGAAACTGCAGCCCCACCAGGACCTCGGCGATGTCCGCTTCCACCCTGGCCTGCTCGTCGCGCAATGCGGCCAACGATGCCGACAGCGTGTCGGCGGTACCCTGGAAGCGATCAATGATCTGCCCGGCGGTAGCGTGGCTGGCCTGCACCAGTTCTGCCTCCTGGCGTGCGAAATCATTGGCGGTGGCGATGGCGCCATCGATGGTGCCGCTGACCGCATCCACCATTTCCTGGATCTGCTTGCCGGTGGCGCCGGATTCGGTGGACAGCTTGCGCACCTCGTCGGCCACCACGGCAAAGCCGCGACCGGCCTCGCCAGCCCGCGCCGCCTCGATGGCGGCATTCAGCGCCAGCAGATTGGTCTGCGCGGCAATGGCGCCCACCCGCTCGGCCATGTTTTTCAGGTCGCCGGAGTAGCGCGAGATGCCGGCAATCTGCTCGACAATGCCCTGGCGGAATTCCTGGGTGCGATTGAGGGTGGCGGTGATCTGCTCCAGCCCGGCACGGGTATCGACGATGGCGTCGATCACCAGGTTTTCGTCGCTGTGGTGGCGGCGGCCATCACGGATCATTTCCGACAGCGAGGCAAAGCGCAGCACCAGGCTTTCAATCGCCTCGCGGGTCTGGTCGCGCACCAGGCCCAGATTGCGGCTCCAGAACGGAATCACCTCGGAGAAGAAGTGGCTGAAGCCGGCCTTGTCCGGCTCGGCCTGTGCCGGCGCAGCCTGCGGGTCGACAGCTACCATCGGCTGCAGGCGCGGCCACATGGCTAGCAGCAATACCGCGAATACGGCCGCATAAATCAGGCCATACCACCAGACCGAAGCCAGCATGACTGCCAGTGCAATATTCAGCAGTGACAAAAGCCAGCCGCCATGACGGGCAAAAAATGAATTATGCATAGTAATCAACCCTGAAATGGTTTGCGCGCTAGCGGCAATGCGGAATGCGAATATTGCGGAGTGCCTGGCCTGGGCAATGGCGTACTCCCCCTCTTGTTACCGGTGTGGCAATACATATTGTTTTTATTTAGTCGATTTGCGCGCTAGCGATATAAACCGCTACCCGCTTACTGCTGGCATTCTTCGCCGGCAGATAAAGACCAAGCGCTTACTTGGCGACAAGCTAACAGGAATTTCAATTGCAATCCATGAATTTGATCAAATATTTTATAGCTTGCAATTGAATATCTATAAACCGAAGGGAAATTTTCCCCCAAAACCAACCAGGCAACCGGCAGAACATTGCGCAACCGGGTTAAATGCCATTGCAGCGGCATGATTGCGAAAATGTGTAACCATGAGTAGTTGTACTTATGGACAGATGATTCAAGTTAGACGATGTGCTGCTGTTTTTCATGGCAAGCTGCATGAAGCGGCGTAAAAACTTTCCAGCATGCATATTCAATGACAACGGCAATATGCCGGGGTGTTTAAATCATGCGGAGTCAAACTCGGTTCAGCATCCTGCAAATGACATCGGCAATAGCAAGTCCGCCTATCAAAATGCACAAGCGGCGGTAATGCAATAAACCATCAAGTTACTGAAACAAAAAGAAACACGCCCAGCAAGCCGGCCATGCCATGGCCGGCTTGCTGGGCATTGCCACTGCAATAGCACTTGCGCTCTGCCGCAGGAATTCAGCGCTCGAACCTGGCCAGCAGCATGTGCTGTTCGTCCGCAGCCTGATGCAGGGTGCGCGCCGATTGCATGAAGCGCGCCACCGTGGCCTGATTCTCGCTGGCCAGCACATTCACCCGCTCCATGCTGGCGGCAATGCTGTGCGAGGCCTCGCTCTGCTGAGAGAGTGTGGTGGAAATTTCATGCGAGCTTTGCGCCACGCCCTGGCTAACCTGCTGGATCTGGTCAAAAGCATGCTGCATGTTGCTGAGCAACTGTGCGCTGTTGGCCACTGCACCGGCAGTGTCCTGCATCACCTCGAACACCCGGCGCGTACCCTGCTGCACCCGGATGATGGTGGCGGAGATTTCCTCGGTGCTGTTGCCGGTACGCTCGGCTAGCTTGCGCACCTCGTCAGCTACTACGGCAAAACCACGCCCCTGCTCGCCGGCGCGGGCCGCCTCGATGGCGGCATTCAGCGCCAGCAGATTGGTCTGGTCGGCAACATCGCGGATTGTGCGGGTGACATTGTCGATTTCCGCCACCGCCGTCTGCAGCGTATCCAGCATGCCGCCGGCCTGGGTGACGGTATGGATCACCGCATCAGATGCCTGCCGCGACTGGTCCATCTCCGACTGACCGCTGCTGACCAGCTGCCGCGCCTCGACGGCGAAACTGCTGCTGCGCCGGGTGGACTCGCTGATTTCCGCCACGGCGGTGCTGAATTGCTCCAGCGTGGCGGCTACTTCGGCGATGCTGCCGGCCTGGGCAGCAATGCGAGCTTCCAGCTGCCGGCTTTCATCGCGCATCTGTGCTGCCTCGTTTTCCACAATGTGCGCCGCCAGCACGATATCGCTGATCATGGCGCGCAGATTGATCTGCATGCTTTGCAGCCGGGTCAGCAACTGGCCGATTTCGCGTGGCGCGCGGGTGTCTACCTCGCTGCTGAAATCTCCCTCCGCCATGCGCTGGAACAGCCGTTCGGCCTGCTGCAAGGGCCGAGTAATGCGACGCGACAACCATAACCCGCCAGCCAGGGTGCCCACGATCTGCAAGATGGCAATGGCCAGCTGCGCCGGGCCGGCTACGATATTGCGCAGCAGGCCAAGGCAGAACAATGCGCCGACAAACAGCAGGATGGACTGATTGATACTGCAGGAAAACTGCGGGCGGCTTGCCGGAAAGGCGGCACTGCCAGCGTTGACGGCACGGTACAGCGCTTCGGCCTGCGCCACCGCTTCACGGGACGGTGCGTTGCGCACCGACATATAGCCTATCTTGCTGCCGTTTTCGGTAATCGGCGTAACGTAGGCATCCACCCAGTAGAAGCCGCCATCCTTGCTCCGATTCTTCACCAGCCCCCGCCAGGGGCGATCATCTTTCAGCGCCTGCCACAGGTCGGCAAACGCTGCTTCCGGCATGTCGGGGTGACGTACCACATTGTGCGATTTGCCTATCAATTCCTGCTGGCTGAAGCCACTGATCTCGATAAAGGACGGGTTGGCATAGGTGATGACGCCCTTCAGATCCGTCTTGGTGACAATCGGCTTGTGCGGATCCAGCAGGTACTCTTCGTCGGTGACGGGCAAGTTGCGTTTCACGTTGATGTCCTCTTTCGGCAACGATGGATATCAGGCAGAAAACCGGCAGCTAACGCGGCATGTGCTATTCACAAGGAAACATGACAGTTACAACTACAACTTAGAAGTCGCCTGCCAATTAGACAAGCGCAAAAAACCGCGCCGGTGCTGGGTGGCACGAGCGCGGATGATCGCTGCAATTCAATAAATATCGCCAGAGTAGAACTACTCAATTCCGATATTTATTACTTTTGCATGAGCACTATTTCCACGCTGTCATTCGCTGGGTTGTGCTGCACGCGGTAAGCAAGCGGGTAACTGCCGGGCTTGTCGAAACGCGCCGGCTGAGGGATAGCGGCCTCGAAGCTAGGTCGCGACTGCAGGAAGGACAGCGTCACCATCGGCTCCAGAAAGAACAGCCGCTGCCGGTGGTAGCCGTAGATGAAAGTGGCGGTGAATGGCTGGCCGTTGAACTCTTGTCCGGCCGGGTTGATGGCATGCACGCCCATCTGTGGCACCGCCGTGCCGGGTGGCACGATATAGCCAGCCGGCAACAGTTCGGCTGGCGGTTGCTGCGCCGGATCTGCGGATTCGGCCTCACTCTGGAACCGCACCCGGCGCTGCTCGGCCTTGCTGCCAAGGTAGAAGTGGAAATCGAAGTGCGGCACGTCATACACCTTGGGCGGCGGATGACCGGCGGCCTCCCAGTTGACTACCACGTGGTTGAACACCGTGCGCGGCCCCCTGGCCGGCATCTCCAGCCAGTAGGCGGTTGGACCGGCGCCCGGCTTGGGCAGGCCCTGCAGCGCCCGCTTGCTCAAGACGATGCCAATGCTTGCCACCTGGCCCGCATCGTCGGTGCGCACCACGGTATGGGCGGTGCCCTTGCCGAGACGTACTGCCTTGCCGCTGTAGCTGCTGGCTGCCGCCTGTGCCCAGGGTGCGGCCAACAGCAGGCTGCATGCGATGGCCAGACGTAGTGCGCAGCCGCTTGTCTGCTGAGTATTCATGCTGATGACTCCCGCTGATCACCACCTGCCATTTATCGAAATTCCCGGCAAGTGTGACTGCATCTTAGTGAAAGATGCCGCCAATACCAGCAACAGTGCTCAGCCGCGTATCTCGATGCTGCTCGCCCCCAGCCCGCTACCCTTGCGAATGGCGATCTGCACCGCGATGCGTTCCTGCATGCCGGCCACGTGACTGATCACGCCTATCGACTTGCCGCTGGCATTGATGGCATCCAGCGCGTCCAGCGCCACTTCCAGCGTGTCGGCATCCAGCGTGCCGAAGCCTTCATCCAGGAACAGCGAATCGATCGCCGTCTTGTGGCTGGCCAGGTCCGACAATGCCAGCGCCAGCGCCAGGCTTACCAGGAAGCTCTCGCCACCGGACAAGGTGCGGGTGTCGCGCGCCACATCGCCCTGCCAGCTATCTACAATCTCCAGCTCCAGCTCGCCACCAGCCTTGCGCTGCAGCAGATAGCGGCCATGCAGCCGCGCCAGGTGGCGGTTGGCCAGGTGCACCAGGTGGTCCAGCGTCAGCCCCTGGGCAAATTTGCGGAATTTGTCGCCTTCCTTCGAGCCGATCAGGCTGTTCAGCCGCTGCCACACATCGCAATCGGCGCTCTGGCGCTGGATATCCAGCAGCAGCCCGTGCTGCCGTTCACGGCGCGCGGCATCGTCTGCCAGCCGCGCCTGCAGCGCGCCCAGCTGGGCAGACAAGGCCTGGCGTTGGGCGTCCTGCGCTGCCAGCTGCGCATCCAGTTCGGCCAGTGACAACGTAGTGATGGCCTGGCCCTGCAGGGCATTGCACTGCTGTTGTGCCGCCTGAAGCAGTGCCTGGCTGCGTTGCAGCGCCTCGCTCAGCTGTTGCTGCAGGGCGAGTAGCTGCTGGCGCTGTTCCGCCGGCAGCAGTGCGCGCAGGAAGTCCTGCTCGTTGCCGAACGGGCTGGCGGCCAGAGCGGCCAACCATGCCTGCTCGCTATCGGCCAGCTGTTGCGCTGCCGCCTGTGCGTCCAGCTCCAGCTGGCTGGCCTGCCCCTGCAGCACGGCCAGTTGCTGCAGCAGCTGCTCCAGCTGTTGGCCGCAGGCTGCCAGTGTCAGCCCGCTGTTGCCGGCCGCCTGCGGTGCGGCAAGCTGCAGCGCATCCCAGCGTTGCTGCCAGTCCTGCGCCTGCTGCTCGGCCTGCTGGCTGCGCAGTTGCTGCGCCTGCTGTTGCAGCTGTAGCTGGCTGGCGGTTTGCTGTTGCTGCTGCCAGTGTTGCCAGTCTGCCTGGCAGGCCAATAGCCAGGCGTCCATATCCGCCTCCGGCTGCAGGCCGCTGGCGGTGATGTCCTGCTGCAGGGTTGACTGCAAGCTGCTGAACCGGGTTTGCAGCGCGCTCTGTTGCTGCTGCAGCTCGGCCAACTGCTGTTCGGCGTATAGCAGTGCCTGTTGCTGCAGTGCCTGCTGGCTATCGGCGTCGTGCAGTTGCCGCTCATGGCTAGCTGCCTGCTCCTGCGCAGCCAGCAGCGTTTGCTGTGCAGTTTCCACGGCGACAAGCTGTGCCGCCAGTGCCGCCACCTTGGCCGCGACCGCATCCAGCGCCTGCTGCAGCGCTTCCGTCTGCAGCCAATCCACTTGCAGGCCACTGTCTGCCGCCTGTTGCTGCCAGCTGGCTACCGCCTGCTGCCATTGCGCCTGTTGCTCCTGCAGGCTGGCTATCTGCTCGGCCTGCCGCTCCTGTAGTGCCTTCAGCCGGCTGGCGGCGGCGCTGCCGTTTTCGGTCAGCTGCTGCAGCTCGGCTTCTTTCTGCTGCAGCGCCTGCTCGCTGGCGCTGACATCCAGCGCCTGGTAGGCGTGCACCGCCGGGTGTGCGCAGCTGCCGCACAGCGGACATGGCTCGCCCGGCTGCAGCTGGCGACGCTGCGCTTCCAGGCTGTGAATGCGCTGCTCCTGCTGCAGCAAACGGCGCTTGTCGGTCACCAGTTCCTTGACGCGGCTGTAGTCGGCACGCAGCTGCAACAGCGCCGCTTGCTCGTCGACAATCTGCCGCTCGCGTGCGGCCAGCGCCTGTTGCTCCTGCTGGTGCTGTACCTGTTGTGCCCGCAGCTGCGCGGCCTGTGCCTGCAGAGTCTGCCAAGACTGCTGTTGTTGCTGGCTGCGCTGCCAGTCTGTACGCAATGCGGCCAAGTCACTGCCGGCCAGCTGCTGCTGCAGCACCGCCTCGGCCTCCACTGCTTGTTGCCGGCTGGCAGCTGCCTGCTGTGCCAGCTGTTGCCGCTGCTGTTGACCGGCAGCCAGGCTGGCAGACGCGCCTTGCTGTTCCTGCTGCAGCCGGGTCTGCTGCGTCGCCAGCTGCTGCTGTTGCAGCTGCAGTTGGCCGCATTGCTCATGCTGCTGGCGCCAGCCGCTGAGTTTCTCGCCTAGCACTGCCAGCTGCGCATGTTCGCTCAGCCAGTGCTGCACGGCGGCGTGCTGCTGTGCCAACTGTTGCTGAGCCTGTCGCTCGCTGGCGGCATCTGCTGCCGCCAGCTGCCAACCCTGCCAATGCAGCGCAATGCTCTGCTGCTGGCCGGCGGCCAGTTGTTGTGCCAGCTGCGCCTGCGCAGCGGCGATCTGCAGGCTGCGCGTTAGCGCACCCTGCCACTGCTGGTGCGGCAGACGCAGCGCCTCGGCCGGCTCGGCGGCCTGCAGTTGCTGCAATTGCGGCGCCGCCAGCAGCTGCGCCTGGCTGGCGGCCTGCAACTGCTGCTCGGCGTTGCCTGCCGCCAGCTCGGCCTGGCCCAGTTCATAGCGCCATTGCCGCCATTGCTGCAAGCGGGTGACCTCCGCCTGCAAGCCACTCAATTCGCCATTACCGGCTGCCAGTTGCTGCTGCATGGCGGCAAGCTCCGTTTCCGGCAGCAGCTCCACGCCATCGGCGCGCGCTTGCAGTTGCTCCAGCGCGCTACGCGCTTCGCGGGCCTGCTCGAATGCCCGCTGCGACAGCTGGCCATAGATATCGGTGCCGGTGAGCTCTTCCAGTAGTTCGGCGCGCTCGTTGGCGCTGGCATTGAGGAACGCCGCAAAACCGCCCTGCGCCAGCAGCATGGATTTGGTAAAGCGGGCAAAGTCCAGCCCGGTAATCGCCTCAATGCGCTTGAGCTTGTCGTTGCTGTGGCTGGTAAGGATGGTGCCATCGCCATCCGCCAGCTCCACCCGGGGCGGCTGCAGCGCGCCATCGGCCTTGTCGCGGGCGCGGCGCTGGCTCCAGAACGCACGGTACAGCTGGCCCTTCACTTCGAACTCCACCTCGGCCAGGCAGTCGGCACTGTGGCGGCTCATGATCTCGTTGCTGCTGGCGGAAATGGTCTTCAGCCGTGGTGTTTCGTGGTACAGCGCCAGGCAAATGGCATCCAGCAGCGTGGACTTGCCGGCGCCGGTAGGGCCGGTAATGGCGAACAGGCCGTTGTCGCGGAACGGCGGCAGGCGGAAATCGATCTGCCACTCGCCTTGCAGCGAATTGAGGTTCTTCAGTCGCAGGCTGAGGATCTTCATGCGTCTTGCTCCTGCAGGCTGGCCAGCAGCTGGCGGTAGCGCGCTTGCAAAGCCTCGCGCAGCGGCGGCTCCAGCTGCTCGTGCGCCAGGCGGCGTTCGAACACGTCCAGTGGTGTCAGCTCGGCAAGGGTTTCCCGCGCGCTGGCCTGCAAGTTGGCCGCAGCGGCGCCACGTTCGCGGCGGATGCGCAGCACCTCTACCGGCAGCGCGCCCACCAGCTGCTGGATGCGCTGCTGCAGGTCGGACAGGTAATCGTCGCCCTGCACCTGCACGTCCAGCCACACCGGTTTATCCGCGCTGCCCTGCGCAGCTGCCGCGCTGATGGCTGCGGCCAACTTGTCCAGGTCGCCCTTGACGGTGCACAGCGGCTGGAAGCACGGCACCGGCAGTGGCGTTACCGCCATCAGCCCCAGACTGTCCACGTCCACCAGCAGCACCTGCTTTTGCTGGCTGGCTTCGTCAAAGCTCAGCGGAATTGGCGAGCCGCTGTAGCGGATATGTTCCAGACCGCCCACCAGCTGCGGGCGGTGGATGTGGCCCAGCGCGATGTAGTCGGCCGGTGGAAAGGCGCTGGTGGGAAAGGCCTCCAGTGCGCCAACGTAGATTTCGCGCACCGATTCGCTGGCGCTGGCACCAACCGTGGTGAGGTGGCCGGTGGCGATGATGGGCAGCGGCATGCGCAGCGCCTCGCGCCGAGCGCAGGCCGCCTGGTAGATGGTCTGGTAGTGGGCATGAATCGCCTGCTGCAGGCCCAGCTGCTTGTCTTCGGCGCTCTGCCCGGCCTGGCTTTGCTGCACGTCACGCGGCCGGATGAACGGTATCGCACAGACAATGGCGCCCGGCGTGCCGTCGCGTCGATTGAGCAGCAGCACCTGCTGTGCCGGGTCGTCCGCCACTGCCGGCACCACCGTGGCGCCCAGGCAGTGCAGCAGCGCGCTGCTTTCACCCAGCGTGGCCACCGAATCATGATTACCGCCCAACACCAGCAGGCTGACCTTGGCCGCATGCAGCGCCACCACCAGCTGGTTATACAGCTCGCGCGCATAGCTGGGCGGCGCGCCAGTATCGAACACGTCGCCGGCGATGAGCACCGCATCCACCTGCTGTTCGGCAACCTGCAGCAGCAGCCAGTCGATAAAGGCCTGGTGCTCGGCCTGGCGGCTCTTGCCCATGAAATGCTGGCCCAGGTGCCAGTCGGAGGTGTGAAGGATGCGCATGGCGGCTCGGACGAGGTACGAAGCCGGGCATTCTAGCAAGCCGGGCTGCCACTGGCATAAGCGTTACGGCCATGCGGGCGGCACGGTAAGCCGCGACTACCAGCTCACCGTGGACAACAAGCGCTTTGACGCCATGCTGCAGAAGGAGTTGGGCCGGGTCAGCGCTGCATTTGTCACCCGGCTGCGGCAAAACTGAGGGCACGGCGAAAGTGGTGCGTAAACGAGCTGTTCAGCATCGCCCTGCCACACTTCGCGCCCGCGCCACATCTTTGGCAACGGAACAAACCCGGCGGGTGCAACTGTCGGCTTCCCCACCACTCTCATGTCTATTACCCGCCGCGCCATTGCCTCTCCACGGCCAAGCTGCGGCGGTGGCCGTGACATGATAACTTTTCGTTAAATCTTCCCTCAGTAAACCTGCAAGATTGCCGATATTACGACTGTAGCCCTGTCTGGAGAGATGCCATGCTGCCGATTCGTCGCAAGTTGCTGGACGGTTTCAGTACGGTGTTCCCGCCGCTGCAGCAACACGCCCGCAAGATATCGGCGGGCAGCAGCCCGCCACCCGCCAACCCGCAAAACCTGGCCGAGGAGTATCTGGCCTGGGCACGCTGGCTGGATACGCTGTATCAGAACGCGGGTAACGGCGGGGAACAGGCGGCACGCGCGCTGGCGGATGGTAAGCTGGGATTTGCCCTGCGCCGCTGCCTGATACTGCGCGAAAAAGCGATGCTTGGCGGCAGTGCCGGGCATGTTCTGCTGGAAGAGGCCGCCAATCTGGCGCGAGAAGTAGAGCAGATCGTAGGCGAACTTACCGGGCGGGAAATGCCGGCCAGCGATGACTGGCCGCTGCCGTACCGGCTGTACAGCCCGCAGGCCGGACAAGGTCTGTTGCCGCTACCGCCCCATGGTCAGCAGGAGCGCCGCCAGCAGCGGCAGAATCGGCAAAACCGGCTTAGCGCGGAAGAGCAGCGTGATGCGCAGCTGGCGGTGGGCTGCCTGGCGCTGGTGCTGCAATTGCTGCATCGCCAGCCGGCTCTGGCGGAATCGGCGCAATGGCATGCGGCCAACAGCAGCCTGGAGCACAGCCGCCAGATGGGACACCTGAGCGGCGATGTCGCTCCCGCGTAAGCACGAGCAGCAGCGCCGGCGGTCAGTCTTCCGTCTGAGTCGCGGCGGCGGGAGTGGCCGACTGCTGCAGCCACTGCTGGAAGCACTCCAGCCCGCAGAAGTTGCTGACGTATTCGTCCTTCTCACTATTGTGATCAGGCGGAATTTCCTGCAGGCAAACCCGGCATTCAAGCATGACGTCCATGACCGATACTCCAAGGCTGGAGGGCGTCTCGAAAAACCCTGATTTTCAATCGGGATAATGCAGCGAGCAACGCAGTATCGTGACGCAGGCGGGGTTTTCCAAGGCGCCCTGGATAGTTCAGCCTAGCCCGCCGTGGCGTCGTGCCCAAATCGTTTCTGGTTATGTACGCGGTTGCCTGTGGCTATCAGCTCAGCCAGGCTGGCGATTGATTTTCACCGTGATGTGCGCCAGTTCCTCGTGGATGGCCAACTGCCCGCGCACCTCGACTGCCGTCAGCTTGCCGGCGGTTTCCAGCGCCAGGATGCAGGCCAAGCAATGCCAGCTGCCGAGCCACCTGGAGTAGGCACCAAAAAAAACAGGCCCGGCATCACCGGGCCTGTGGATTCCCACACAGCGTACGCGCAGCTATGCCGCCAGGTTGGCCGCATGGAAGCGCAGATGGTCCTCGATGAAGCTGGCCACAAAGTAGTAGCTGTGGTCGTAACCGGGCTGCAACCGCAGCGTCAGCGGCCAGTCGCGTTTGCTTGCGGCCAACTGTAGCGCCTCCGGCTGCAGCTGCTCCGGCTTGAAGCTGTCCTGCTCGCCCTGGTCAATCAGTATGGGCAGCGTGGGCAGCGGCTGCGCCTCGGCCAGCAGCTGGCAGCTGTCGTAGGCTGCCCAGGCGGCGCGGTCTTCGCCCAGGTAGCTCGAAAACGCCAGCTGGCCCCACGGCACCGAGGCCGGGTTGACGATGGGTGCGAACGCCGATACCGAGGCATAGCGCCCCGGGTTGCGCAGTGCCACCATCAGCGCGCCGTGGCCACCCATGGAATGGCCGCTGATCGCGCGCTTCCCGCTTACCGGAAAGCAGGCTTCCACCAGCGCCGGCAGCTCGTCCACCACGTAGTCGTACATGCGGTAGTGCGCAGCCCACGGCGCCTGGGTGGCGTTGACGTAGAAGCCGGCGCCCTGGCCCAGGTCGTAACGATCGGCATCAGCCACACCTTCACCGCGCGGGCTGGTATCCGGCATTACCAGCGCCAGCCCCAGCTCGGCCGCCACGCGCTGCGCGCCGGCCTTGGTGGCGAAGTTTTCGTCGTTGCAGGTCAGCCCGGACAGCCAGTACAGCACCGGCACCTTGTCTCCCTGTGCCGTTTGCGGCGGCAGGTAGATGGCAAAGGTCATCGCGGTGCCGGTACTGGCAGACTGGTGGCGGTAGCGTTTGTGCCAGCCGCCGAAGGCACGCTGGCTGGACAGCAACTCAAGAGAGACGCTCATGCTGGCCTCACTTGGCAAAGTGCACCACGCTGCGGATCGACTTGCCTTCGTGCATCAGGTCGAAGGCAGTGTTGATGTCGTCCAGCGGCATGGTGTGGGTGATGAAGTCGTCGAGGCGGAATTCGCCCTTCATGTAGCGCTCCACGTAGCCCGGCAGCTCGGAGCGGCCGCGCACGCCGCCAAACGCGGAACCGCGCCACACGCGGCCGGTCACCAGCTGGAACGGCCGAGTGCTGATTTCCTCGCCGGCACCGGCCACGCCGATGATCACCGACTCACCCCAGCCCTTGTGGCAGCACTCCAGCGCAGAACGCATCACCTTCACATTGCCGATGCACTCGAAGGAGAAATCCACACCGCCGTCGGTCATTTCCACGATCACGTCCTGGATCGGCTTGTCGAAATCAGCCGGGTTCACCAGGTCGGTAGCGCCCAGCTTGCGTGCCAGCTCGAACTTGCTGGTGTTGATGTCGATGCCGATGATGCGGCTGGCACCGGCCATGCGTGCACCGATCACCGCCGAAAGACCAATGCCGCCCAGGCCGAAGATGGCCACGGTATCGCCAGCCTTTACCTTGGCGGTGTTCATCACCGCGCCCATGCCGGTGGTGACGCCGCAACCCAGCAGGCAGACTTCTTCCAGCGGCGCTTCCTTGCTGATTTTGGCCAGCGAGATTTCCGGCAACACGGTGTATTCGGAGAAGGTGGAGCAGCCCATGTAGTGGTAGATGGGCTTGCCGTCCTTGGAGAAGCGGGTGGTGCCGTCCGGCATCAGGCCCTTGCCCTGGGTGGCGCGGATCGCCTGGCACAGATTGGTCTTGCCGGATTTGCAGAACTTGCACTCGCCACATTCCGGGGTGTACAGCGGAATCACGTGATCGCCCACCGCCACGCTGCTCACGCCCTCGCCCACCGCTTCCACGATGCCGGCGCCTTCATGGCCCAGGATGCACGGGAACACGCCCTCGGAATCCTTGCCGGACAGCGTGTAGGCATCGGTGTGACATACGCCGCTGGCCACGATGCGTACCAGTACCTCGCCCTTCTGCGGCGGCATCAGATCCACTTCCTCGATGGTCAGCGGCTGGTTCGGGCCCCAGGCTACGGCGGCGCGGGTCTTGATTGTCTGCATCACGATTCTCCAAATCTGGCTTCAGGACATGCGGCCAACCCCAGGCCTGACCGCTGATGCGTCATTGTAGGAATCGCCAATGCAGAAATAATCCGGTTAAATGGAAACATATTTTTGCGTATTGGTAATAATCATGCAGTGGCAAGGCATTGTGGAATTCGTGACCGTGGTGGAAGCGCAGAGCTTCACCGAGGCGGCGCAGCGACTGGGGCTATCGGTGGCGCAGGTCAGCCGCCAGGTCAGCGCGCTGGAAGCGCGGCTGGCAACCCGCCTGCTGTATCGCACCACCCGTCGCGTCAGCGTGACCGAAGCCGGCCAGCTGTACTACCAGCACTGCCGCCCGCTGCTGGATGGCCTGCAGCGCGCCGAGCTGGCGCTATCGCAAACCCAGGCGCTACCCGCCGGACATTTGCGCATCACCGCCCCTACCTACTACGGTGAAAACGTTATTGCCCCGCTGCTGAGCCGCTTTTTGCAGCAGTACCCGCAAGTGAGTGCGGAGCTGAATCTGGACAATCGCAAGGTAGATCTGGTGGCGCAAGGCTATGATCTGGGCATACGCTTGGGTCCCATGGACGAATCCTCGCTGATGCTGCGCCAGCTGGGCAGCCGCCGGCATCATGTCTGCGCCAGCCCGGACTACCTGGCTCGCCACGGAAGCCCGCACACGCTGGCAGAGCTGGCACAGCACCAGTGCTTGGTGGGCACCATCGATTTCTGGCGTTTCAACGAAGGGGAAAAACTGCGCGAAGTCCGGGTAAGCGGCCGGCTGCGCTGCAACAGCGGCGCAGCACTGCTGGATGCGGCGCTGCTGGGGCTGGGGCTGGTGCAGCTGCCGGATTACTATGTCGCCCCACACCTGGCCGCAGGGCGACTGGTGGCAGTGCTCGGCAGCTACACACTGCAGGATGGCATCTGGGCCGCCTTCCCGCGCAGCCGCTTCATGCCACCCAAGCTGAGCGCGCTGCTGGACCACCTGGCAACAGGCGCGGCACAGGGAAAACACTAACAGTGCAATGGAATTAACATCGTTTACAATTGCAGTTTGAACAGGTCAAGCCAAGGGAGAACAACATGAAGACTTTCCTCAACACCGCGCTGCTTGCCGCCACCCTGCTGGCAATGCCGCTTGCCGCTCACGCGCTAGACAAGCCGCAAGGACGCGCCATTCTTACGCTTACCGGGCTGGTCAGCGAAAAGAATGCCGGCAACGATGTGCAGTTCGACAGCAAGATGATCGATGCGCTGCCGCAGGTGAAGATGACAGTGCCGACCCCCTGGTACAAGACCGCGCAGACCTTCGAAGGCCCCTTGTTCCGTGACGTGTTGAAAGCGGCTGGCGCCAATGGCAAGAAGCTGTACGTGGTGGCACTGAACGACTACGCGGCCGAGATTCCGCTGAGCGACCTGAGCAAGTACGACGTGATCCTGGCCCGCAAGATCAACGGCAAGGTGCTGAGCGTGCGCGACAAGGGCCCGCTGTTCGTGATGTACCCGTTCAACAAGAATCCGGAACTGCAGACCAAGGATATCTATTCGCGTTGCGTGTGGCAGGTAAACCGCATCCGCGTGGAATGATGGATCGTCGATGCTGAACAGCAGAAAACGGCAGCTGTGGTGGCTGGCAGCGCTGATGAGTATCGCGCTGCTGGCCGTGGGCGGTCTGTACTACAAACAGCGCACGGTGATGCAGCGCGTGTCGGTACTGGGTGAAGACAATGTGGTCTGGGTCTACACCCAGTTGGGCATCGACTATTTCCGCGCCATGGGGGCGGCCCGCGTAGCCGATGCCACCAACTCGCCAGAGGACATGGACGAGCTGATGCTGCGTTACGAAATTCTGGTGTCCCGCATCAACATTCTGTCGCAGTACCGTTTTGCCCCCTACTTCCATGACTCACAGTGGCACGGCAAGCAGATCGGCACGTTGCAGCGCATGATCGCCAACACCGACGCGCTGCTGGAGCAACACGACGGTATGTTCGACCGGACCTCGGCGCGCGCCTTCATCGGCGAGCTGGAGCAGGTCGCCGAGGCCGTGCGTGAGCTGACGCTGGGCGCCAATTCCCGCCTGAACCAGGTACAGCAGGAAAACAACCGGGCGCTGGACGGCCTCAACACCCTGGTGGCCGCGCTGGCCATGCTGCTGATCCTGATTACCGCCATCATCGCGGTGCTGGCCTATCGCAACCTCTCGGCCAGCGAACGGCGGCGGCTGGAAGCGGAACAGCTCAGCCAGAACCTGGATCGCGCGCGGCGCGAAGCCGAGGCGGCAAACGAGGCCAAGAGCACCTTCCTGGCCAATATGAGCCACGAGATCCGCACGCCGATGAACGGCATCATCGGCATGACCGACCTTACCCTGGATACCCGGCTGGATGACGAGCAGCGCCAGTACCTGGGCATGGTCAAGTCGTCCGCCGAATCGCTGCTGGTGATCATCAACGACATCCTGGATTTCTCCAAGATCGAGGCCGGCAAGCTGGAAGTGGAAAGCCTGCCGTTCTCGCTGCACAACCTGCTGGCACAGACGCTGCAACCGTTCGCCCCCAGCGCCGGCCGCAAGGGGCTGGAGCTGATCAGCCGCATCCCGCCAGAGATCCCCGACCAGCTGGTTTCCGACCCGCTGCGGCTGCGGCAGATTCTCAACAACCTGGTGAGCAATGCGGTGAAATTCACCGAACACGGTGAAATCGAGGTCAGCGTGGCCATTCTGGCCAGCACCCCGGACAGTGCCGTGTTGCAGTTTTCCGTACGCGACACCGGTATTGGCATTCCCGCCGACAAGCAGCAGCTGATCTTTGCCGCCTTTGCCCAGGCCGACAACTCCACCACCCGCCGCTACGGCGGCACCGGACTTGGCCTGGCCATTACCCGCCAGCTGGTGGAGCTGCTGGGCGGCAAGCTGTGGCTGCAGAGCCTGCCCGAAAAGGGCAGCATGTTTCACTTCACCCTGCCGGTAAGCTTCAGCGAAGTCCAGCTACCGAATGCCGTACCTGCCAGCAGCCTGCAGGGCATGCCAGTGCTGGTGGCCGACGACAATGCTACCAACCGCAGCTGGCTGGCGACGCTGCTGCAAGGCTGGGGCATGCGGCCAACCGTGGTGGAAGATGGTTTTGCCGCGCTGCAGGTACTGCAGGAGACCACCTTCCCGCTGCTGCTGCTGGATGCGCACATGCCTGGCATGTCCGGCTTCGAACTGGTGGAGCAACTGCACAGCCGGCAACATGCCAGCACCGTGATCATGCTCACCTCTTCGCACGAGCGTGGCGACACCCGCCGCTGCCAGGCGCTGGGCATCGGCGGCTACCTCACCAAGCCGGTACGCCAGGAACAACTGCTGCAACTGATGCTGCAGCTGCACGGCGCCAGCCAGCAGGGCATTACCCCGCCGCTGCTGACCCAGGACACCGTCCAGCTGCCGCTGCCGGTACACAATGTACTGCTGGTGGAAGACAACCCCACCAACCAGAAGCTGGGCATCACCTTGCTGGAGCGCCAGGGCTATCAGGTAATGCTGGCCGTCAATGGCCAGGAGGCGCTGGACCTGCTGGCCGCCCAGCAGTTCGACCTGGTGCTGATGGACATGCAGATGCCGGTGATGGACGGGCTGGAGGCCACCCGCCGCATCCGCCAGCAGGAAGCCTTGTCCGGTGGCCACCTGCCCATTATCGCCATGACCGCCAACGTGATGAGCGGCGACCGCGAACGCTGCCTGGAAGCCGGCATGGATGGCTACATCAGCAAGCCGATCAGCGCCGCCAAGGTGCAGGAAGAGATTAGCCGTGTGCTGGGTGGCCTGCCCATGCCGGCAGCCCCGCTGCACCATGGCACTGGCGAACAGGTATTCGATTACACGCAGATGCTGCGCAACTGTGATGGCGACCAGGCATTTGTACCCAGCCTGCTGCAGGCCTTTGCCGACGATGCGCCCAAGCTGCTGGGCGAGATCAAGACCGCGCTGCAGACCAACGACCTGCTGCGCTGCGGCATCGCAGCCCATAGCCTGCGCGGCTCGGCGCTATCCCTGGCCGCCCCGGCGCTGGTGCAGCACTGCCAGGTAGTGGAACGCGCGAGCAAGAATGGCGACCTTGCGGCGGCACATGCCGCCCTACCGGCGCTGGACAACGCCCTGCAGCAATTGCTGACCGCCATCCGCCCCTACCAGACTGCCGACGCCGACTGAAACGCCGGCCGGATCCACCTCCAGGCCCGGCATCCGCATGCCACACCACAAAAACAAAGCCGACCCGCGGGTCGGCTTTGTGCTTGCACGTCGATGAATCAGGTTGGCGCCAAGGCGTTAGCTTGCTACTACTGCTCTACTTGCTACATTACTGCCACTACCACTACTACCTAACGCACTGCCAACCTACCCCACTACTGGCAAAGCAGGCATCAATAAAGGCGGGAGCGTTGCCGGCGCGATGCCGGTTGCTGTTGCACCCGCACGCTCACACGGGTGCGCTTCAGGGGAGACGCTTTTGCAAAGAACATTACGGCTATTACACACAACAATGTCAGCGATACCATTTTGCCCCCCTCCTTTCTGCTGCCTGATTTCGATATAGATGACCGGTAACGCGACGGCAAGAAATCATTCGTCGCCGTCGTCACTTTCCTCCTGTCCGCCCGCCAGCAGGTGGCCGGACAGCTGCTTGCTGGTGCGTGCGCCCAGCTTGCGCAGGCGCTCGGCACGGCCCAGCAGGTTGCCGCTGCCGCTGGACAGCTGCTTCATGGCATTGCCGTGGCTTTCCTGCACCTGACCCAGCTGGCGCCCCAGTTTTTCCAGCGTCTCCACCAGCCCGGCCAGCTTGTCGTACATCGCCCCACCCTGGCGGGCGATTTCCTGTGCATTCTGGTTCTGGTACTCGTAGCGCCAGATGCTGGCCACGGTACGCAGCGTGGCCAGCAGCGTGCTGGGGCCAACGATCATGATGCGGCGCTCGAAGGCCTCGTTGAACAGGCTCATGTCGTGCTGCACCGCCAGCAGGTAGGCCGGCTCCACCGGCACGAACATGAACACGAAATCCAGCGTGTTGAGCTTGTACAGATCCTGGTAGCGCTTCTCCGACAGCGTGCGGATGTGCTGGCGCAGCGCGGCGATGTGCGCCTTCAGCTCCAGCTCGCGCTGCGCCTCGTCGCTGGCGGCGGTGTAGCGCACATAGGCATTCAGCGACACCTTGGAATCCACCACCAGTTGCTTGCCTTCCGGCAGGTCTATCACCACGTCCGGCTGATAGCGGCGCTGGCTGCCGTCTTCCTGCTCCAGCGTGTCCGACACCTGTACACGGTATTCGCGGTCGCGGCTCAGCCCGGAGGTTTCCAG
Source organism: Vogesella amnigena (assembly GCF_042648905.1). Taxonomy (NCBI): domain Bacteria; kingdom Pseudomonadati; phylum Pseudomonadota; class Betaproteobacteria; order Neisseriales; family Chromobacteriaceae; genus Vogesella; species Vogesella amnigena. The sequence goes on from NZ_JBHRYH010000008.1 coordinate 102,465, forward strand.
CACTTTCTCCAGCACCATCTCGCCCCAGGTACCCTGCGCCTTGTTGTTGCTGCCGGTCAGCGCATTGGTCAGCGCCACCGCATCGGCATTCAGCCTGGTATTGAGCTCCTGCAGCCGGCGCAGCTCCTGCTCCAGCGTCAGCCGCTCCTTGGAGTCCTTGTCGTAGGTGTCCTGCACCAGCTTGCCAAAGTGCTGCAGCCGCTCGCCCATCGGGCCCAGCATCTGCTCCAGGTTTACCCGGTTCTGCTCGGTGAAGCGCTGACTCTTTTCTTCCAGGATCTCGCTGGCAAGCGCCTTGAACTGGTTGCTCAGTGCCTCGCGTGCCTCGGCCAGCAGCCGCAGCTTCTCCGCGCCCTGCTGCCGCTCCTGCTGCAGCAGCGTCGCCAGCTCCTGCTCGCGCACGCTCAGCCGGGTGATGTCGTCCTGCCATTGCTGTTGCTGCTGCAGCCAGCTGGCGCGCTCGGCCTGCAGTGCCTGCAGCTGGCGGCCCTGCTCCTCGCTGGTGGCCAGCCGCGCGGCGAGATTGCGCGCTTCGTCCTGCTGCTGGAATAGGCGCTGCTCGCGTGCGGCCAACTGCTGCTCCAGCTCCGGCACGCGCTGCGCCTGGCTGGCGTAGGCCGCCAGTTTCTGCTGCGTGGCGGCCAGCTGCTGGCGACTGTCTTCCAGCTGCTGCTGCGCCGCCTGCTCGCGGGCGGTGAGTTCCTGCCATTGCTGGCTGGCGGCCTGCCAGCGCGCCTGCAGAGTGGCCAGTTCCAGCGCCACTTCATTACGCCCTTGCTGGTAGGCCACTTGCTGGCGGCTGCGCAGCACGCCCCAGATGGCGCCACCGCCCAGAGCGGCGCCCAACAACGTGGCAATCAGGGTTTCGATCATGCCTGCTCCACCTGCTGCCAGTGCTGGATGTAGATCTGCAGCTCCTTGCGGCCCTGCCACTCGTTGGCCGCCAGCTGGTACACCGCGTCCACCTGCTCCGGCAACCAGTCAGCGTGGTTGAACAGCATGCCGTCGCACTCCACGCCATCGCGGGCCAGGCGCAGCTTGAGGTGCTTGGCGCCCACCAGGCGTTGGCTGACGATATAGAAGCGGTCGTTGAAGGTGGGCGGCGGGAAGCCCTGCCCCCACACCTCTGCGGCCAATGTCTCGGCCATTTCCAGACACAGTTCGCGGCCGCTCAGGCTACCGTCGGTTTCCCACACCCGGGTCAGCGCCGCCTCGTCCAGCAACTGGCGCGCCACTTGCTCGAATGCTTGGCGGAAGGTGTCGAAATCCTGCTCGCGAATGGTCAGGCCGGCCGCCATGGCATGGCCGCCGAATTTCAGCAGCAGGCCGTCGTGGCGTTTGGACACCATGTCCAGCGCATCGCGCAGGTGGAAGCCGGGAATCGAACGCCCGGAGCCCTTGATCTCACCTTCGTCGCCCGGCGCGAACACGATGGACGGCCGGTGGTAGCGCTCCTTCAAGCGCGAGGCCACCAGCCCTACCACGCCCTGGTGCCAATCGTCGCGGTACAGCGTGAGGGTGTAATGGTTGGCCGCATCGATGCCGGACAGTACTGCCAGCGCCTCGTCCTGCATGCCGTGCTCGATGGCCCGTCGCTCGCGATTCAGACCGTCCAGCTGCTGCGCCAGCGGCGTGGCGGCTTCCTCGCTGCTGGCGAGCAGGCAGGCGATGCCGAGGCTCATATCGTCCAGCCGGCCGGCGGCATTCAGGCGCGGGCCGATGGTGAAGCCGAGGTCGAAGGCGGTGGCCTTGTAAGCGGCACGGCCGGCCACGCGAAACAGCGCGGCAATGCCGGCGCACAGCTTGCCGGCACGCATGCGGCGCAGGCCGGCATCCACCAGGATGCGGTTGTTGCGGTCCAGCTTTACTACGTCGGCCACGGTGCCCAGCGCCACGATGTCCAGCAGCTCGCCCAGGTTCGGCTCCTTGCCGCTGGCGAACACGCCGCGCTGGCGCATTTCGGCTCGCAGTGCCAGCAGCACGTAGAACATCACACCCACGCCGGCCAGGTTTTTGGAAGCAAACTCGCAGCCCGGCTGGTTGGGGTTGACGATCAGCGCCTGCGGCAGCGTATCGCCCGGCAGGTGGTGGTCGGTGACCAGCACCTCGATGCCGCGCGCGCGCGCCGCATCCACCCCGGCCACGCTGGCAATGCCATTGTCGACGGTGATGATGATGTCCGGCTGCTGCTGTGCGGCCAACTCGACGATTTCCGGCGTCAGGCCATAACCGTATTCGAAGCGGTTGGGCACGATGAAATCGATGCGCGCACCCAGCAACGACAGACCCCGTACGGCTACCGCGCAGGCTGTGGCGCCGTCGGCGTCGTAGTCGGCCACCACCAGCAGGCGCTGGCCGGCGGCAATGGCATCGGCCAGGCGGCGGGCCATGGCTTCGGCGTTTTTCAGCCCCTGGAACGGCAGCAGGCCTTTCAGTGCGTAGTCCACTTCTCCGGCGTCAGCCACGCCGCGGGAAGCATACAGCCGCGCCAATAGCGGCGGCACGCCCTGGCTGTGCAGTTGCGCCTGCAGCGGCTGCGGGCAGGGTCGAATCTGGATCTGGCTCATTGCGGGTACAGCGCCGCCAGCTGGCGTGGACGCTTCCAGAAGCGCCACAGGTCGCCCGGGCGCAGGTTGAGGGTAAAGCCGGCATCGCCGTGGCAGCGGATGGTCAGCTGCTGCACCCGACGTTGCTGCATGGCAGCCAGCAGCGGCGCGAACCAGTCGCGCTCCAGCTGCTGCAGGCCTTCGCGCCAGCCCCAGGCATCGCGGAACTGCGCGGCGGCTTCCACGGTATCCAGCTGCAGCAGCACATCGCCTGCGGCATCCAGGCCGCTGAAGGCGAACGGCGCCAGTTCTGCCGGTTTGCCGGCGGCGGCGGCCAGGTGCTGCCACAGCGGGTCGGCTGCCAGCAGCTGATCGTGCGGCAAGCTTGGCCGCACGCTGCCGCCGGCCTGTTCGCCCCACAGCCACAGGCTGTTCACCGGCACTTCGCCACGCATCTCGCGCGCATCGTTTACCGGGTGGGTATATAGCAGCATCTGCAGCTCGTTGAGGTAGCGGCTCCACAGCATGCCGTTACTGCCGCGCGGCAGATGGTGGTTGATATCGTTGCCGATCACGTCCGGCAACGCGGAAAACTCGGCGCCGGTTGCCGCCGGCAGCGACAGGAACCAGCGCTGCGGCGTGGGGGCATGGAATAGGAAGCCATCCTCGGCGAATAGCTGGTTCAGGCTGGCCACCAGCGCGTCTGCCTCCTGCTGTGACAGCTGCATGATGCCCACGTCGCCCAGCAGCGCGCGGTCGCGATCCACCCGCAGGTTTACCGGGTCGGCCAGCAACCAGTGGCGGCCGGCAGTGTCCAGGCCGCTGGCGGCAGCCAGATCGGCAGCCAGCGCCAGCTTCTCCAGCCCGAACAGCTGTTGCAGCAACTGGCTTGCAGTGGCGGGCTGCGCTTGCAGCTGGCCGCGTCCCAGCAGCTGCTCCAGCGCGGGCAACTGCAGGCCCTTGCAGATTTCGCGGCCGTCGTCGGCATCCAGCCAGCACAGGCCGGGAATGATCAGTGTCAGTTTCATTGCTTCCGTTTAAACGTCGATGCGATTTTAATTTTGCGCAAAATATTTCTACCACCGCAGAACTCTGCCGTGGCGATGGCGGTCTGTGAACACTGCTGCCCATGTGGACAGGTAGTCCATTGATTTGTCAGCAATTTCTATTTACGCAGGCATGGGGTTTTGTTAGCATCCCCCACTTTGCAATTTTCTGCCTGTAAGCCAACCGCTTTATGACAGAAACCGGCGACAGAACGTGCCAATCGGCACATGCATGCCAACCGGATAATGAAGACTATGGATTATCGCAAACTGCTGCATCTACCGCAAAAATGGACTCACCGCGTGGTGAACAGCCACGCCGCCTGGCTGGGCGCTGCCGCCAGCCTGCCTTTCATGGGCGTGCTTACCGCCGTGGCCGTGACCCAGGGCAACAGCCCGGACATCAAGCCTCCGGTGCAGCAGCATGTGGTGGAGGCGCTGAGCCTGCCTCCGCTGCAGCAGACCGCCGGCAACAATGTACGTTACTGGCGCGATGAAGCAGTACAGCGCGGCGACACCATCGCCCGCCTGCTCAACCGCCTGGGCGTGCGCGACAGCGACGCCACCGGTTTCATTTATTCCAGCCCGCTGTCCAAGAATCTGCTCAAGCTGAAAACCGGCGCCACACTGTCGGTCGAGCTGAATGACCAGGGCGAGCTGTTCGGCCTGCGCTTCCTGAATGATGACGAAAACGGCGAAAGCGTGCTGGTAGCCATCGAGAAAGTTGGCGACAGCTGGCAGGCCAGCGCCGATGCGCCGCAGACCGAAGCCATGCAGACCGTGCGTTCGGTAGAGGTGCGCACCAGTGCCAGCGGCGCGCTGGCGCAGGCGGATGTGCCGGTGGAGGTGCGCACCCAGTTGGGCGAGATCTTCTCCGACCAGTTCGAATTGTCCAGCCTCAAGCGTGGCGACAAGATCAGCCTGGTGTACGAGACCCTGCTGTACAACGGCACGCCGCTGACTACCGGCAATATCCTGGCGGTGGAGATAGAGCGTAGCGGCAGCAACTACCAGGCCTATTACTTTGCCCACGATAGCGAGTCCGGCGCCTACTACGGCGCTGACGGCAAGCCGCTGAAAAAAGGCTTCAACCTGCAGCCGGTTAGCGGCGCCCGCATCAGCTCCGGCTTCGGCATGCGCTTCCACCCGGTACTGCACGCGCTGCGCATGCACCAGGGCATCGACTACGCTGCCGGCACCGGCACCCCGATCCTGGCGCCATCCGACGCTACCGTGGATACCGTGGCGCAGCAAAGCGGCTACGGCAATGTGGTGATCCTGCGGCACAACGACAAGCTCACCACGCTGTATGCGCACATGAGCCGCTTTGAGGCTGGCCTCAAGGCCGGCAGCAAGGTAAAGGCCGGCCAGGTGATCGGCTATGTCGGCAGCACCGGTCGCTCCACCGGCCCGCACCTGCACATGGAAGTGCGCATCAATGGCCAGGCCGTGGACCCGGCCACCACTGCGCTGCCTACCCGGGTGCTGAGCGACAGCGAGCGCTTGGCCTTCTCCAGGCAGAGCGTTAAGCTTGCGGCCAACCTCAAGCTGCTCAGGGACATTCCGGTCAGCGTGGCGCAGCTGGACTAAGCCCGCCGCCCATCGCCCAACCACCCTGGCAGCACTTTCCTGCCAGGGTTTTTCATGTCTGAAGTCTTTATTGGTTTGATGTCCGGCACCAGCCTGGACGGTGTCGATGCCGTGGCCGTGCGCATTGGCGAAGCTGGCATGCAGCTGCTGGGCGAGGCTTTTGTCGCCTACCCGGCCAGCGTGCGCGAGCAGGTGCTGGCACTGCAACTGATTGCCGACAACGAACTGGACCGCAGTGCGCGGCTGGGCAACGAGCTGGCGCAGCTGTACGCCGCCGCGGTACAGGCCGTGCTGCAGAACAGCGGGCTGCATAGCGACCAGGTCAAGGCCGTGGTCTGCCATGGCCAGACCATCCGCCACGCACCACAGGCGGGCTACACGCTGCAGATCGGCAACCATGCACTGCTGGCCGAGCGCTGCGGCATCGACGTCATCGGCGACCTGCGCAGCCGCGATGTGGCCGCCGGCGGCCAGGGCGCACCACTGGTGCCGGCGTTTCACCAGGCCATGTTCGCCAGCCCGGACACGCCGCGCGCCATTCTCAATATCGGCGGCATCGCCAACCTCACCCGCCTGCAACCCGGCCTGCCGGTGGTCGGCTTCGATACCGGCCCTGGCAATATGCTGCTGGATGCCTGGATTCGCCACCACCGCGGGGTGGCCTACGATGCCGACGGCGCCTGGGCCGCCAGCGGACAATGCTGCGACAGCCTGCTGCAGATCCTGCTTGCCGAGCCCTACTTTGCCGCCGATCTACCCAAGAGCACCGGCCGCGACCTGTTCGGCATGGAGTGGCTGGCCGAACGCCTGGAGCGCCACCGGCTGCAGCATGGCGACATCGATGCGGCCGGGGTACAGGCCACCTTGCTGCAGCTCAGCGCCCACAGCATCGCCAATGCCATTGCACGCTTTGCGCCGGCCACCCGCGAGCTGTACCTGTGTGGTGGTGGCGTGCGCAATGGCGCGCTATGCCAGTCCTTGGCCAGCCTGCTGCCTGGCGTGCACATCGCCGCCACCGATGCACTTGGGCTACCGGCACAGCAGGTGGAAGCCGCTGCCTTTGCCTGGCTGGGCTGGCGTTTCAGCCAGCGTCAGGCGGGCAACCTGCCGGAGGTCACCGGCGCCAGTGGCCTGCGCGTACTGGGCGCGCTGTACCCGCGCTGAACCGTTCCCGCCGGCATGGTTTTTGCCTTTTTCAGCGTTGGCCGCGCAATGAATAACGGGCAATCGCGGCCAGACAACAGAAAGCTGCACTTTTGTCGATATAATGCGCGGCTGACACCATTCTTATTCAAATTCAATGCGCCTGTTCAAGCGTAAAGCCGTTGTACGCAATACCCAACCGCTGCCACCCAAGCTCGCCGGCCTGCTGCGCGAAGCCTGGTGGCTGCTGCTGGCCGTATCCGCCATCTACCTGGTGCTGACGCTGTTCAGTTATTCGCCCAACGATCCGTCCTGGTCACACAGCTCCGCAGACCCCACCATCCGCAACTATGGCGGCGTGTTCGGCGCCTGGATGGCGGACATCCTGCTGTACCTGTTCGGCTACTCAGCCTGGCTGCTGGTGGGCTTCTGCGTATTCGCCATTGCCTGGGGCTACCGGCGCATCGACCAGACCGATTTCGATGACGGCCCGCTCACCTGGCCGGCACTGATCGGCTTCCAACTGACACTGATCGGCTTTTGCAGCCTGGAATTCCTGATCCTGCTGGGCAAGCAACTGGCCCTGCCGGCCGGCCCCGGCGGCCTGCTGGGCAAGGCGCTGGGCAGCAGCAGTGCGCACGCCTTCGGCGCCAGCGGCGCCAGCCTGTTGCTGCTGGTGCTGGCGGCCATCGGCATTTCGCTGTTTACCGGTCTGTCCTGGCTCAACCTGATGGAGCGCGTGGGCGGCCTGCTGGAAGATGGCGTGATGCGCGCCTGGCAAGCCTGGCAGGCGCGCCGCGATCGCGAGATCGGCCGCGAAATCGCCCAGCGCCGCGAAGAAAAAGTCAGCACCGAGAAGAAGAAAATCGAAGACAAGCCGCCGGTGCGCATCGAGACCCCGGTGCTGGAAGTACCGGTATCGCCCAAGGCGGTGAAACCGGTGCAGCAATCGCTGTTTGCCGCGCCGGAGGATGAGGCGCTGCCAGGGCTGGCACTGTTGGCCGCAGCCAAGGAACAGGCCGAGCCGGTATCGGCGGAAACCGTGGAGTACACCTCGCGCCTGATCGAGCGCAAGCTGGCCGATTTCGGCGTGGACGTGAAAGTGGTGGCCGCCTACCCCGGCCCGGTGATTACCCGCTACGAGATCGAGCCCGCGGTCGGCGTCAAGGGCGCGCAGATCGTTAACCTGATGAAGGATCTGGCGCGCGCGCTGAGCCTGGTGTCGATCCGGGTGGTGGAAACCATCCCCGGCAAAACCTATATGGGCCTGGAGCTACCCAACCCCAAGCGCCAGATCGTGCGCCTGTCCGAGATCGTCGGCTCCGAAGGCTACCAGAACATGAGCTCGCGGCTGGCGATGGCACTGGGCAAGGATATTGCCGGCCAGCCGGTATCCGCTGACCTGGCCAAGATGCCGCACGTGCTGGTGGCCGGCACCACCGGCTCCGGTAAATCGGTGGCCATCAACGCCATGATCCTGTCGGTGCTGTACAAGGCCACGCCCAAGGAAGCGCGGCTGATCATGGTGGACCCGAAGATGCTGGAACTGTCGGTATACGAAGGCATTCCGCACCTGCTGGCGCCAGTGGTTACCGACATGAAGCAGGCGGCCAACGCGCTGAACTGGTGCGTGGGCGAAATGGAGCGTCGCTACCGCTTGATGTCCAAGCTGGGCGTGCGCAACCTGGCCGGCTTCAACCAGAAGATCCGCGATGCCGAAAAGAGCGGCGAGAAGATCCCCAACCCGTTCAGCCTGAGCCCGGAAACACCGGAGCCGCTGGAAACCATGCCCTTGATCGTGGTGGTGATCGACGAACTGGCTGACCTGATGATGGTGGCAGGCAAGAAGATCGAGGAGCTGATTGCCCGCCTGGCGCAGAAGGCGCGCGCCGCCGGCATCCACCTGATCCTGGCCACGCAGCGACCGTCGGTGGACGTGATCACCGGCCTGATCAAGGCCAACATCCCTACCCGCATTGCCTTCCAGGTATCCAGCAAGATCGACAGCCGCACCATTCTCGACCAGATGGGCGCCGAGACTCTGCTCGGTCAGGGCGACATGCTGTACCTGCCGCCCGGCACCGGCTACCCGCTACGCGTGCACGGCGCCTTTGTGGCCGATGACGAAGTGCACCAGGTGGTGGAGTTCCTCAAGACCACCGGCGAGCCGGATTACATCGAGGGCATCCTCAGTGGCGCTGCCGACAGCGACGATGCCGGCGGCGAAGCCAGCATTGGCGGCGCAGCGGATGGCGAGGCCGACCCGCTGTACGACGAGGCAGTGGCCATCGTGCTCAAGACCCGCAAGGCATCGATTTCCTCGGTGCAGCGCCAGCTGCGCATCGGCTACAACCGCGCCGCGCGCCTGATCGAACAGATGGAAGCCAGCGGCATCGTGTCAGCGATGGAAACCAACGGCAACCGCTCGGTACTGGTGCCGGCACGCGAAGAATGACCCACACGGCAGCGCGCCCCGAGCGCTGCCGTTTACCCTGTTTGCGGCCAACCCCGGCCCGTATCCGCATCGCTACGGAAACACCATGCCCGACTACCTGACCGAACCCGCTTTCGACCATGGCTACACCCCGAAAACCGGCGTGCTGCTGCTGAACCTGGGCACACCGGAAGCGCCCACCGCCAAGGCGCTGCGCCCTTACCTCAAGCAGTTCCTATCCGACCGCCGTGTGGTGGAGATACCGCGTGCCATCTGGTGGCTGATCCTCAACGGCGTCATCCTCAATCTGCGCCCGAAAAAGAGCGCCGAGAAATACGCCAGCATCTGGAGCAAGGATGGCTCGCCGCTACTGGTACACACCCGCAAGCAGGCCAGCCTGCTGAAAGGCCTGCTCGGCAGCCAGGGGCAGCAGCTGGTAGTGGAATTCGCCATGCGCTATGGCCAGCCAGCGGTGGCGGACGTGCTGCAGAACATGCGCTCCCAGGGCGTGGAGCGGCTGCTGGTGGTGCCGCTGTACCCGCAGTACGCGGCGTCCTCCAGCGGTACCGCGCTGGACGAGGTGTTCCGCACGTTGATGAAATTGCGCAACATGCCGGAAGTACGCACCGTGCGCCACTACCATGATCACCCGGGCTATATCGCCGCACTGGCCGCCAGCGTGCGCCAGCACTGGCAACAGAACGGCCGTGGCGACAAGCTGGTGATGAGTTTTCACGGCGTGCCACGCTACACCCTGGACAAGGGCGACCCCTACCACTGCGAATGTCTGAAGACCGGCCGCCTGTTGGCGGAGGCCCTGGGTTTGTCCGGCAACGACTACACAGTCTGCTTTCAGAGTCGCTTCGGCAAGGCGGAATGGCTCAAGCCCTATACCTTTGACACATTAAGTTCGCTTGCGAAACAAGGTGTTGGCAAGCTCGACATCATTTGTCCCGGCTTTGCCGGCGATTGCCTTGAAACCCTGGAGGAAATCGCCATGGAGGGCAAGACGCTGTTCCTGGCTGCCGGCGGCAAGGAATATCGCTATATCTCTTGCCTGAATGAGCGCGACGACTGGATTGCGGCACTGGCGGATTTGGTCCTTAACAATCTTGGTGGCTGGATAACAACACCTCCAGATGCAAATATGCGACAGTTGCGCGCTCGCTCGCATGGCGCAAAACAGTGACAAAAGTGTCTGTTTTTTTCGCAATGGCGCACCACAACGGGGCGCCATTGTTCGTATGTGAACATATTTTCTGTATATACCGGTTTTCCTTGGTGCATGCGGCAATGCAGCACTAAAAAGTCGTCGCAAGGGCTGTAATCCGCGCATATCGAAGTTCGTTGACACCCGGAAAAAGCGCTCCGCATAATCGCCGCAACTGCTCATCCACAAGATGCCAAGCAGCTTTAATCAAGTCACAGACTTAAGATCAGGGGAAACATAAGATGAATAAATTTGCTCGTCTGAGCCTTTTCGCAGCTGCCGCCATTGCACTGACCGCTTGCGGTAACAAAGAAGAACAACCGGCTGGCGACGCATCCGCTGCTGCAGAGGCCAGCGCCGGCGCCGAAACCGTGGTGAAAATCGGTCAGGTATCGCCGATGACTGGTCCGATCGCTCACCTGGGCAAGGACAACGAATTTGGTGCCAAGCTGGCCATCGAAGACCTGAACGCCGAAGGCGTTGAGATCGGCGGCAAGAAAGTCAAATTCGAACTGGTTTCCGAAGATGACCAGGCCGACCCGAAAATCGGCACCCAGGTTGCCCAGCGTCTGGTTGACGCTGGTGTGGTGGGTGTTGTGGGCCACCTGAACTCCGGCACCACCATCCCGGCCTCCAAGATCTACTCCGATGCCGGCATCCCGCAGATCTCCCCGTCCGCAACCAACCCGGACTACACCAAGCAGGGTTACAAGACCACCTTCCGCGTTATCGCCAACGACGTACAGCAGGGCAAGGCTCTGGGCGAATTCGCTGTTGACGGCCTGAAAGCCAAGAAAGTGGCCATCATCGATGACCGCACTGCCTACGGTCAGGGTCTGGCTGACGAGTTCGAGAAGGCTGTAAAAGCCAAGGGCTCTTCGGTTGTGAAGCGTGAATTCACCACCAACACCGCCACCGACTTCAACGCCATTCTGACTTCCATCAAGTCTTCCCAGCCGGACGTGATCTTCTACGGCGGCATGGACGCTCAGGCAGGCCCGCTGGCCAAGCAGATGCAGCGTCTGGGCATCAAGGCTAAGCTGATGGGTGGCGACGGCTGGCAGACTCCGGAATTCGTGAAGCTGGCTGGTGAAGCTTCCGAAGGCCAGTACGCTTCCAGCTGCGGCGTACCGCGCGACAAGATGCCGGGCTTTGCTGCCTTCAACGACAAGTTCAAGGCCAAGTTCAACACCGAAGTACAGATCTACGCTCCGTACGAGTACGATGCAGTTCGCGTACTGGTTGACGCCATGAAGCGCGCCGGCTCCACCGACCCGAAAACCTACCTGGCTGAAGTTGGCAAAACCAACTACACCGGCGTAACCGGCCAGATCGCCTTCGACGACAAGGGCGACATCAAGGATGGCGCGGTAACCGTGTACCAGGTTAAGGGTGGCAAGTGGGAAGTGGTTTCCACCGTGGGTGGCCCGGCTGCTGCCGCTGCTCCGGCCTCCGCTGCCAACTAAGTCTTTTCCGCTGCATGCAAACGGCACCTTCGGGTGCCGTTTTTTGTTTTCCCCCATCGACTTGCACATCCAGGCTGCCATCGTTAGTATGTTGCACTGCGATGTCGATTGTATCCTTTCGACCGTCCCCAGCTGCGCCGCCCAACACCCATGGACCGGCACATGCTTCTGTAGTAGCGCAGCGCCCCAACAGGGCGCCTGACCACTGATATAGATCACCGACAACTTATAAATGAATGCTCCCATCGAGGAGCAGGGACCGGCTTTACCTATGAAAATCACCAATATCGCGCTGGCAGCCGCAACCGCTGCCGCCCTCGCCGCTTGCGGCAACGCCGAACAATCCGCCAGCCAGGAGGCCAGTGCCGGCAGCACTGCAACCACCGAAGGCAAGGTAGTGCGCATCGGCTCGGCCAACCCGCTGACCGGCCCGTTCGCCCACTGGGGGCGCGACGCCGACAACGGCGTGAAACTGGCTGCGGAAGAAGCCAACGCGGAAGGCCTGACCCTGGATGGTCAGAAAGTCAGCTTTGAAGTGGTGTCGGAAGATGACCAGGCCGACCCGAAAGTCGCCACCCAGGTTGCCCAACGCTTTGTCGATGGCGGCGTGGCTGCCGTAGTGGGTCACCTCACTTCCGGCGCGGCCATCCCCGCTTCGCGCATCTACAACGAAGCCGGCATCCCGATGGTGGCCGGCTCGGTAACCAGCCCGAAATTCACCCAGCAAGGCTATAACAACACCTTCCGCATCATCGCCAACGACCTGCAGCAGGGTCAGGCGCTGGCCAAGTTTGCCGTGGGCGAGTTGAAGCTGAAGAACATCGCCATCATCGATGACCGCACCACCTACGGCCAGGGCCTGGCCGACGACTTTGCCAAGGCAGTGGAAGCCGCCGGCGGCAAGGTGGTGAAGCGCGAATACACCAACAATACCGCCACCGACTTCATGGCCATCCTGACCTCGCTCAAGGGCAGCAAGCCGGAACTGCTGTTCTACGGCGGCATGGATGCACAGGCCGGCCCGCTGGTAAAACAGATGCGCAAGCTGGGCATGGAAACCCGCTTTATGGGTGCAGACGGTGTAAACACCGCCGAGTTTGCCAAACTGGCAGGTAAGGCCGCCGAAGGTGCCTACGCTTCTAGCGCCGGCGCATCCAAGGAGCTGATGCCGGGCTTTGCCGACTTCAACACCAAGTACAAGGCCAAGTTCGGCGGTGAAATCCAGGCATACGCACCGTATACCTACGACGCCACCAAGGTGCTGATCGACGCAATGAAGCGCGCCGGCTCTGCCGACCCGAAGAAGTTTCTGCCGGAAATCGGCAAGACCTCGCTGCAAGGCGTTACCGGCCCGATCGCCTTTGAAAACAATGGCGATGTGAAGAACGGCACCGTTACCCTGTACCAGCTGCAGGATGGTGCCTGGAAGGGTGTCACCCCGGGCAGCAATGCTGCAGCGTCTGCAGCACAGTAAACAGCAACAAATGAAAAAGCCCGGCCAATGCGCCTAATGCCGTTCACTTAGCAGATCGAACCTGTTTGGTTGGGTAACGGGATGGCAGCTTTTTCACAACGCGGGGGCATTCACGCCCCCGCCGTTGTTTTGGAAG
>NZ_JBHRYH010000009.1:0-248311 GCF_042648905.1 Vogesella amnigena
TCCGTCAACGCCCACCAAGCTTTAGGTTGGAGCGGTAGTTCAGTTGGTTAGAATACCGGCCTGTCACGCCGGGGGTCGCGGGTTCGAGTCCCGTCCGCTCCGCCAGAAAACGCAAAGCCTTTCCTCTTGGAAAGGCTTTTTGCTTTTTCCCCTTCCCACGCCGCCATGGTTTGCAGTTTGCACGAGTCTGGCGATAATCAGCGTTTGCTTACCAACCATGAGGCAAACATGAGCCTGCAATCGGTACGCGCCTTCTTCGCGCAACGCCAGCTTGACATCCCCATCATCGAACTCGACACCAGCACTGCCACCGTGGCGCTGGCCGCCGAGGCGCACGGCGTGGAGCCGGGCCGCATCGCCAAGACCCTGGCCTTCCGGCTGGCCGATAGCCGCGTGGTGCTGCTGGTGGCACGCGGCGATGCCCGCATCGATAACCGCAAATTCAAGGATGCCTTCGGCAAGGGCCGCATGCTGCCGGCGGAGGAAGTACACGAGCTGACAGGCCACCCGGTGGGCGGCGTGTGCCCGTTCGGCCTGGCGCAACCGCTACCGGTGTACGTGGACAGCTCACTGCAGGTATACGAGGAAGTGCTGCCAGCCGCCGGCGACGTACACACCGCAGTGCGTATCAGCCCGGCGGAACTGGCGCGCATCGTGGATGGGCAGTGGGTGGACGTGTGTCAGACGCTGGAGACTGCTGGCGCTTGAGGGCACATAGCTGGTAGCCCGGATAAGCCGTAGGCGCATCCGGGAAAACGGCTTCGACCGCCCGGATCCTTTCCCCGGATGCGCTGCGCTTATCCGGGCTACGGGCTTGGAGCACACCGGCTCGATTTTGCAGGCTCGTAGGGCGGGCAAAGGCCGCAGGGCGTGCCCACCACCCAGGCGCCATCGGTGGGCACGCTACGCTTTGCCCACCCTACGCGCCGCGGATCCAGGCAATACGGGCTTACGCCCAGCTCACCGCAGCCAGAAACAAGTAACCAGCGCCATACACCGTCTTGATCATGCGCGGGCTGTAGGAGTCGTCCTCCAGCTTGCGCCGCAGCCGCGAGATACGTACATCGATGCTGCGGTCGTACGGCGACATATCGTCCTGCCCCAGCAGCTGCTCGCGCGGCAGTACACGGTTGGGGCGTTCCAGAAAGCGCTGCAGCATCTGCCCTTCGCCGGCACTCAGGGTCTTTTCGCCGCCATCCGGCGCAGTCAGCGTCAGGCTTTCCGCGTCGTAGCGCCAGCCGGCAAAGCTGGCAACCCGCCCACCACGGCTGACGGGATCCGGCGCCAACTCGCTGCAGCGGCGCAGCACGCTACGTACACGTGCCACCAGCTCGCGTGGTTCGAACGGTTTCATGATGTAGTCATCGGCACCGCTTTCCAGCCCCATCACCCGGTCGCCCACATGGCCACGGCCGGTGAGGATCACTACCCCGCAGCGGCCATGGGCGCGGATCTCGCGCACAAGACTCATGCCATCCATGTCCGGCAAGCCCAGGTCGAGAATCACCAGGTCCGGCAGCTGCTGGCGCAGCCGGCGCTGCAGTTCGCTGCCGCTGTGGAACACCTCGCAGCGAAAGTGATAGTCGCGCAGTACGTTGCCGATCAGCCGCGCCACCGCCAGGTCGTCTTCCACCAGGTAGATCAGTTTGTCGGCATCGGTGGCCGGGTTCAGGGTTGCGGCGGACACAGCATCACCTCGTCGAGCAAAGCGGCCAACTGGGCCGGGGTAAAGGGTTTTTCCAGCTTGGGAAAGTTGGCCGCAGCACCACGGCCGGCCTCATCGTAACCGCTCATCAGCACGATGCGCATCTTCGGCCGCAACTGGCGCGCACGCTGCGCCAGCGCGCGGCCATCCAGTTGGCCGGGCATCACGATGTCGGTGAGCAGCAAACCGATGTCGTCGATGCTGGCCACCATCACCGCCGCTTCGTCGCCGCTTTCCGCTTCCAGCACCGGGAAGCCCAGGCCGGTGAGCTGCAGCCGCACCACGCGACGCACATCCGGGTCGTCCTCCACCAGCAGCACCAGCGGTCGCTCGCGCCCACCCGCCTTGCCACTGAAGTTGAGCCGGCCGGTGAGCGCCACTTCCGGCTGCGTCAGCGGCAGGTACAGGCTGAACACCGTGCCCTGGCCCGGCGTGCTGCTTACCCGCACTGCACCACCGGACTGGCGGGCAAAACCGTACACCATGGCCAGGCCCAGCCCGCTGCCAGAGCCGAAGCGCTTGGTGGTGAAGAACGGCTCGAACACCCGCAGCTGTACTTCCGGGCTCATGCCGCTGCCGCTGTCGCGCACCTCCAGCCGCACGTAGTCACCGGGCTGCAGGTGCAGTTCGCTGTCGCGCTCCGCCAGCGTGATGCGGCTGGCGGCCAAGGTCAGCTGCCCACCCTCGCCCATGGCGTCGCGCGCGTTGAGCACCAGGTTGAGAATGGCGCTTTCCAGCTGGTGCGGGTCGGCCAGTGCGTGCAGCGCCTCCGCCGGCAGCTGCGTGCTCACCGCGATGTTTTCCGGTAGCGAGCGGCGGATCAACTGCAGCATGTCCTGGAACAGGCTGGCGATGCTCACCGCACGCGGCGCCAGCGGCTGCTGGCGGGCAAAGGTAAGCAGCCGGCGCACCAGCGCCACGCCGCGCTCGGCAGCCTGCAGCGCCGGGTCGAGGTAATCCAGCACCTCGGCATCGTGCTGATGGCGGCTGCGCAGCTCGGCCAGGTTGCCGATCACCACAGTGAGCATATTGTTGAAGTCATGCGCCATACCGCCGGACAGCTGCCCCACCGCTTCCATTTTCTGCGCCTGCACCAGCGCCGCCTGGGTCTGGGTCTGCTCGGTGATGTCGAAGGACAGCACGAAACAGCCCAGCACCTGGCCATCCGCCGCGATCTCCGGCACCAGCGTGCTGCGCGCGAAGATAGTGCTGCCGTCGTCCTTGTCCATCGAGTATTCGTAGGTGACTTGCTTGCCGGACAGCGCCTCGTTCACATAGCCCACCACCGCGGCGTAGAACTTGCCACCCAGCGCCGCCTCGATGTGGCGCCCAACGATGTGTTCGTTGCGGCGGCCGAACCAGTCGGCGTAGCCGCGGTTGGCGTAGCGGTAGATGTGATCCTTGTCGAAGTAGGCGATCAGCGCCGGAATGGTGTCGGTAATCAGCCGCAGCCGTTCCTCGCTGCGGCGCAGTGCGGCGGTGATCTGGGCGTTGGCCGCATCGGCCTCGCGCAGCTGGCGGTTGGCGGCTTCCAGCTCGGCGGTACGCTCACGCACATGCGACTCCAGATCCTGCTTCTGCTGTTGCAGCAGCCGCTCGTAAGCCTGCTGCTCGGTCTTGTCGGTATACAGCGAGATGAAGCCGCCGCCCGGCAGCGGCTCGCCACGCACGCGCAGCACCGAGCCATCCGGGCGTATGCGCTCGGTGTCATGCGCTTCGAACCGCCGCGCCAGCGCCACCCTGTCCGCCACCAGCTGCGCCGGGTCGCCGGGGCCATATTCGCCTCGCTCGGCGTTATAGCGGATGAATGCGTCGAACGGCGTGCCCACCTGCCCCAGCGCGGGCGGAAAGTCCAGCAGCTGCAGGAAGCGCTGATTGCAGGCCACCAGCTTGAGATCGGCATCGAATACCGTTACCCCCTGGTCCAGCAGATCCAGCCCGGCCAGCAGCATGGCGCCGCGCGGAGACGGTTCGGTGTCGGCAACTACGGCTTGGGACATGGCGTACAAGGCCCCCGGCAACAATTCGAAAGTTTTGATTCTAGGCCAAGCCTGCCCTGCAATGGGGCGCTGCAATCATTCGTTACATTTGCCACATAGTTGTGCAAGGTTGGCCGGCAATCATCGATGGCATAACAGAGAACACAGCACGACGACCGGCTGGCGGCAACGACACAGCGGCGACAGACCAGAGGAGAAGCACAGCATGTCCCTGCAGGCATACCAGCAAGACCTGCCGCAAACCGCGGCCAACCACGTGGCGCTGTCGCCACTGAGCTTCATCGAGCGTGCGGCCAACGTGTACCCGACACGCCCGGCGGTGATCCACGGCGCCATACGCTACAACTGGGCAGAAGCCTACGCCCGTAGCCGCCGGCTGGCATCGGCGCTCGGCAAAGCCGGCATCGTGCGTGGCGACACCGTGGCGGTGATGCTGCCCAACATCCCGGCGATGTTCGACTGCCACTTTGGCGTGCCGATGAGCGGCGCCGTGCTCAACACCCTGAACACCCGGCTGGACCCGGAAGCCATCGCTTTCATGCTGCGCCACGGCGAGGCCAAGGTACTGATCACCGACCGCGAGTTCTCCTTCACCATCGCCCCGGCGCTGGCCATGCTGGAGACCCCGCCGCTGGTGATCGACGTGGATGACCCGGAATACGCCGGCCCCGGCGAGCGGCTGGGCGATATCGAATACGAAACCTTTATCGCCGGCGGCGACGAAGGCTACGACTGGCAGCTGCCGGCCGACGAATGGGACGCCATCGCCCTCAACTACACCTCCGGCACCACCGGCAACCCCAAGGGCGTGGTCTACCACCACCGCGGCGCCTACCTGAACGCAGTGTGCAACATTCTGGAATGGGGCATGCCGCGCCATGCCACCTACCTGTGGACGCTGCCGATGTTCCACTGCAACGGCTGGTGCTTCCCATGGACCATGGCGGCCAACGTCGGCAGCAATGTCTGCCTGCGCCGCGTCGATCCGCGCCTGATCTTCGACCTCATCAAGCAACACAAGGTAAGCCACTACTGCGGCGCACCCATCGTGCACAACATGCTGATCAACGCGCCGGACGACTGCAAACTGGGTATCGATCACCAGGTGAACTGTCTGGTGGCTGGCGCCGCGCCGCCGTCGGCGGTAATCGAGGGCATGGAGAAACTGGGTTTCAACATCACCCACGTCTACGGTCTGACCGAGACCTACGGCCCGGCGGCAGTCTGCGCCAAGCAGGATGAATGGGAAGACATGGACATTGGCGGCCGCACCGAGCGCAACGGCCGCCAGGGCGTGCGTTACACCATGCAGCAGGGTATGACAGTGATGGACCCGGCCAGCATGACCGAGGTGCCGCACGACGGCGAGACCATGGGCGAGATCATGTTCCGCGGCAACCTGGTGATGAAGGGCTACCTGAAAAACCCGGTGGCGACGCAGGAATCGCTGTCCGGCGGCTGGTTCCACACCGGCGACCTGGCGGTGATCCAGCCCGATGGCTACGTGAAGATCAAGGACCGCTCCAAGGACATCATTATCTCAGGCGGCGAGAACATCTCTTCGCTGGAAGTGGAAGACGTGCTGTGCCGCTTCCCCGGCGTGATCACCGCCGCGGTGGTGGCGCTGCCGGACCCGAAATGGGGCGAGGTGCCGTGCGCCTTCCTGGAGCTGAAGGAAGGCATTGCCGGCGACGAGGCGGCGGTAATCGAACATTGCCGCACCCATCTGGCACGCTTCAAGGTGCCGAAGCGCATCATCTTCGGGCCGATTCCCAAGACATCCACCGGCAAGATCCAGAAATTCCTGCTGCGCCAGCAGACCAACGCCGCGTCTGCCATCGAGTAGCACAACAGAGTTTGCCCCGCCGCTGGCGGCCATCGCATCCAACAGGGGTGTTGGCGATGGCCTGGCAGCGACTGGGCGGCAATCTGTGGCGCCGGCCCGGCTGCCACTATCATTCCCCACTCGGCCCCGCTTCGGCGGGGCGTTTTTTTTACGGCCAACGTTTGCCCCCATTCGTAGCCTGGATAAGCCGCAGGCGCATCCAGGGATGCCGCAAAGGAGGCCACCAACAACCACCGGCATTTCCCCGCATGCCGCCGTGGCGATGAGGTGGCGCCACCCCGGATGCGCTGCGCATATCCGGGCTACGGTTGGGGCGTTTTCTTGCGGCCAACGGCACGTTTCTGGCCACCGGCATATGGCCTTTCGCCATGCTGGCGGCAATAATTTATTGAACTCCCGCGCCGGCCCGCCTGTCTGTCATACAGCCTGTTCAGGCTATCCACACGGCGCGCCAGCTGCGCGCCATCGCCCAGCCCCTGCTGCCCCGCTGCTTGCGGGCGGCACTCAACCCTCTGGACACCGCATGGATCAATTGCTCGACAAGCTGGCCGCACGCCAGCCGGAAGACTCCCCCGTCGCCGCACTGGCCGCGCTGATTGCCCAGCTGCGCCCGGACGATGCCGGCGATTTCGTACAGGCCACCAGCAACCTGCGCGCCCTCACCTACCTGCTGAGCCGCCACCCCGAGCGGCGCGCCGGGCTGCGCCGCGCCATCATCGAACTGATGGCACAAGCCCGCCAGGTGCAGCTGTATACCGACACCGGCCTGCTTTCCAATGAAACCTTCTCCCAGGTGATCAAGCGCCGCATCGGCGAGCGGCTGTTGCCGCCCGCCCGCTCCAGCAGCCACCTGTGCGACCAGTTCGGGCTGATGTTCAGCGGCAGCGAGGACTACCGCTGGGTAGCGGCGGTGGACACCCGCGTCTGGCAGGAGCTGTGGCAGGCGCTGGCCTGGGCCGAGGAGCCCGCCACCGCGGCCAACCCCACCCGCCTGCAGCTGCTGGAGGCGGTGCAGGTGCTCACCGCGCGCATCACCGCCATTGGCCTGGAGCCGGAGCTGGTGCGAGTCTACCCGGATATCGAGCGTTTCGAATCGCCGTTCCTGCACCTGTCCGCCGAGGCGCAGCAGTTCGTGGAATCCGCGCGGCTGGCGATGCTGGACAGCAGCCATCAGGCCGAGGACGACAAGCAGATACTGGTGCTGCTCGACCAGTGCGAGCAGCTGATAGCCCGCCTGCGCAAGGTGGCCGGCGAGCGCGGCGTGTCGGTGAGCCTTACCTATCACCTGCTGCGGCTGGAACAGCACATTGCCCGCCTGCGCAACATCCTGCATCTGCTGGACCCGGACATCAGCCCGGCCACGGATGGCACCCTGTTCCGCCTGCTGGCGGAGCTGGTGCAGGCGGAAAACCGCAAGTACAGCGTGCGCGACGTCTTCACCGGCACCACCGAGCTGCTGGCGCGCCAGGTTACCGAACATGCCGGCCGCCATGGCGAGCACTACATTGCCGAGAATCGCAACGAGTGGAAGGACATGGCGCGGGCGGCGATGGGTGCCGGGCTGATCGTGGGCTTCATGGCGCTGTTCAAGCTGCTGCTGGCCAAGCTGCATCTGCCGCTGGTCTGGGAAGCGCTGGCGTTCGGTCTCAACTACTCGCTGGGCTTCATGCTGATCCACGTACTGCACTTCACCATTGCCACCAAGCAGCCCGCCATGACCGCCGCGCGCATTGCCGCGGTAATTCACCAGGCCAACGGCAAGCCGCAGCTGCAGCAGCTGGCCGAACTGGTGGCCAAGGTGGTGCGCACCCAGCTGGTGGCGATCCTGGGCAATGTGCTGGTGGCGATTCCGGTAGCGTGGCTGATTGCCGTTGCCTGGCAGGCGGCCACCGGCGCACCGGTTATCGATATCGACAAGGCCAGCCACCTGCTGCAGGACCAGAACCCGATAAGCAGCCTGGCGCTGCTGCATGCCGCCATTGCCGGCGTGTACCTGTTCCTGGCCGGGCTGATCGCCGGCTACTACGACAATCTGGCGATCTACCGCCAGATACCGCAACGGTTGGCCGCACTGCCGTGGCTGAACCGGCTGCTGGGCGAGCGCCGCACCCGCCGGCTGGCGCACTACGTGGAGCACAACCTGGGCGGCCTGGCCGGTAATTTCTACTTCGGGCTGTGCCTCGGCATCACCGGCACGGTGGGCTTTCTGCTGGGGCTGCCGCTGGACATCCGCCACATCACCTTCTCTTCGGCCTATCTGTCCTATGCCGCGGTGAGCTACGACTACCAGCTGCCGCTGCAGATGGCACTGTGGGCGGTGGCCGGCGTGGTGCTGATCGGCCTGACCAACCTGCTGGTGAGCTTCAACCTGGCGCTGTGGGTGGCGCTGCGCTCGCGCAAGCTCAAGGGCAGCGATGCGCTGCCCTTGCTGCCGGCGGTACTGAAACTGGCGCTACGCAAGCCACGCGACTTCCTGATTCCCCCCGCCAGCCGCGACAAGCCAGCAGACGCTGGCTGACCGGCCGCATCGGCGCCAGCTACCTATAGCCGTGGCTGGCGCCGGCAAGCACCGACTTTCATGCAACAACCATGATCTGGATCATGGCAAACCCGGCAAATAGCTGAGTTTTTTTGCTGCCGTTTGTAACGGCAAGCAAAAATGTCTCAGGCATATATTGATCTACATCAACAAGTTGCCGCAACGCAGCAAAATCTTTCTCCAGGTGCAAGCGCCTGCGCCGCCAAATTGTTTCCAGATGTTCAGCCGGCGGCTTGAGCCGGCCCGCCAAATCGCTTCCAATCGCGCCCGTCCCTGAATGTCAGGAATGCAGCGCCCCGCCTCTGCATTCGCTTTGCCGCCATACCCCGCGCCGCACCTGATACGCCCGCCCGCCAGCACCCGGCACGGCCGGCGTGCCGCACACCACCCCAGTTGCGGCCAAGGCCCCGGCCCGCAGGCCGCCGGACACACCCGGACAGCCGCCAGCCATGCGCCCGCGGCGCGACACCCAGATTATTCATAAACCACCAAGGTCGCAGGATGATAAAACGCACCGCTTCAACCATGTCGAAAGCATTGGCGCCCGGCCTGGCCGCCCTGCTTGCCGGCTGCTCCGGGGGGATTCTCGACCCCAAGGGCCAGGTAGGCGCCGACGAAAAATCGCTGATCATCACCGCCACGCTGCTGATGCTGCTGGTAGTGGTGCCGGTAATCGTGATGACACTGGGCTTTGCCTGGAAATACCGCGCCAGCAACGAAAGCGCCACCTACACGCCGAAATGGGCGCACTCCGGCCGCATCGAAGCCGTGGTGTGGATCATCCCCATCATCATCGTGTCGGTGCTGGCCTACATCACCTGGGAAAGCACCCACAAGCTGGACCCGTACCGCCCGCTGGATTCGGCCGTGAAGCCGATCGAGGTGCAGGTGGTGGCGCTGGACTGGAAATGGCTGTTCGTCTACCCGCAGCTGAACATCGCCACGGTGAACCAGCTGGCCTTCCCGGCAAACACCCCGGTGAACTTCAAGATCACCTCCGACGCGGCCATGAACTCGTTCTTCATTCCGCAGCTGGGTGGCCAGATCTACGCCATGGCCGGCATGCAGACCAAGCTGCACCTGATCGCCAACCAGGCCGGCAGCTATGACGGCATGTCCGCCAACTACAGCGGCGCCGGCTTCACCGGCATGAAGTTCAAGGCCCTGGCGATGAACAGCCAGGCCGAGTTCGACAACTGGGTAAAACAGGTACGCGCCGGCAAACCGCTGGATGCGGCCAACTACGCCAGCCTGCTCAAGCGCAGCGAGAACCACCCGGTGCAGTACTTCTCTTCCGTCGCCCCCGGCCTGTTCTACGGGGTGCTGAACAAGTACATGGCCGGCCACCAGACCGCCATGGAATCCGGCCTCAGCGCCAGCCAGCTCAAGGCATTGAGCAGCAGCCTGTGCGCCCCCGCAGCAGCCAAGGAGTAAGCAAGCAATGTTCGGAAAACTGACTCTGGAAGCGATACCCTTCCACGAGCCCATCATCATGGGGGCGCTTTCGGGCGCCGGCCTGCTCGGCCTGGCCCTGATTGCCGCCATCACCAAGTTCGGCAAATGGGGCTACCTGTGGAAAGAGTGGCTGACCTCGGTCGACCACAAGAAAATCGGCGTGATGTACATCATCGTGGCGCTGGTCATGCTGCTGCGCGGCTTTGCCGACGCGCTGATGATGCGTACCCAGCTGGCGATGGCCACCGGTGGCGCGCACGGCATTTTCCCGCCCGAGCACTACGACCAGATCTTCACCGCCCACGGCGTGATCATGATCATCTTCATGGCCATGCCGTTCATGACCGGGCTGATGAACATCGTGGTGCCGCTGCAGATTGGCGCCCGCGACGTGGCCTTCCCGTTCCTGAACTCGCTGAGTTTCTGGCTGCTGGTGGCCGCCGCCGCGCTGGTGAACATCTCGCTGGGGGTTGGTGAATTCGCCAAGACCGGCTGGGTAGCCTACCCGCCGCTGTCCGAGCTGGCCTACAGCCCCGGCGTGGGAGTGGATTACTACATCTGGGCGCTGCAGATATCCGGTATCGGCACCACGCTGACAGCAATCAACTTCCTGGTGACCATCCTCAAGATGCGCGCACCGGGCATGAAGCTGATGCAGATGCCGATCTTCACCTGGACCTGCACTTGGGCCAACGTGCTGATCGTGACCTCGTTCCCGATCCTCACCGGCGCTCTGGCCATGCTGACGCTGGACCGCTACCTGGGCTTCCACTTCTTCACCAGCGAAGCCGGCGGCAACCCGATGATGTACCTGAACCTGTTCTGGGCCTGGGGCCATCCCGAGGTGTACATCCTGATCCTGCCGGCCTTCGGCGTGTTCTCCGAAGTGATTTCCACCTTCTCCGGCAAGCGCCTGTTCGGCCACACCTCGATGATCATCGCCTCCGGTGTGATCTCGGTGCTGGGCTTCATGGTGTGGCTGCACCACTTCTTCACCATGGGCTCCGGCGCCAGCGTCAACGCCTTCTTCGGCATTGCCACCATGGTGATTTCGGTGCCCACCGGCGTGAAGCTATTCAACTGGCTGTTCACCATCTACCGTGGCCGCCTGCGCTTTACCGCGCCGGTGCTGTGGACCCTGGGCTTCATCATCACCTTCTCCATCGGCGGCATGACCGGCGTACTGATGGCGGTGCCGGGCGCCGACTTCGTGCTGCACAACAGTCTGTTCCTGATCGCCCACTTCCATAACACCATCATCGGTGGCGCGGTGTTCGGCTACCTGGCCGGCTTCGCCTTCTGGTTCCCGAAAGCCTTCGGCTTCAAGCTGGACGAGCGCCTGGGCAAGGCATCGTTCTGGTTCTGGCAGACCGGCTTCTACTTCGCCTTCGTGCCGCTGTACGTGCTGGGATTCCTCGGCATGACCCGTCGCCTGAACCACACAGACAACCCACTGTGGACCCCGTGGCTGTACGTGGCCTGCATCGGTGCGCTGCTGATCGCCATCGGCATCGGCTGCCAGCTGCTGCAGCTGTTCGTGAGCCTGCGCAACCGCAAACAACTGGCCGATGTGACTGGCGACCCGTGGAATGGCCACACCCTGGAGTGGTCCACCTCCTCGCCGCCGCCGTTCTACAACTTCGCCACCCTGCCGCAGGTGCATGACATCGACGCGTTCACCGACATGAAGGAAAAAGGCGTGGCCTACGATATTCCCAAGCAGTACGCGCCGATCCACATGCCGAAGAACACCGCGGCCGGCGTCTACATCGGCGGCTTCACCCTGGTGTGCGGCTTTGCGCTGATCTGGCACATCTGGTGGCTGTCCATCGTTGGCCTGGTGGGCATCGTGGCCAGCATGCTGGCGCGCGCCTACGACAACGACAAGGACTACTACGTGCAGCCGGAAGAAGTGGAAGCCATCGAGCGCGCGCGCTTCGAGAAGATGGGCATCGACTTCGACCGCTACGAGGAGCGCGACAGCAACGTCCGTCCGCACACGGCAAAAACTCTGGAGCAGGTGTAAGCAGCCATGACTTCGCAAGTAAACGCATTGCATGACCACGATCATGCCCATGACCACGAGCACCACGACAGCGGCGCCAGCGTAGAGCTGGGTTTCTGGCTGTACCTGATGACCGACTGCATCCTGTTTGCCAGCGCCTTTGCCGCCTACGCGGTACTGGTGGGCAACGTGGCAGGCGGCGTGGCCGGCCACGACATCTTCGAACTGAAGTTCGTGCTGGTGGAAACCTTCGCGCTGCTGTTCTCCAGCATCACCTACGGCTTTGCCATGATCAGCGGCCACAAGGGCAACAAGGCCGGCCTGCTGGGCTGGCTGGCGGTGACCTTCCTGTTCGGCGCCAGCTTTATCGGCATGGAGCTGCACGAATTCGGCGCGCTGATCGCCGAGGGCCACGGCCCGGACAAGAGCGCCTTCCTGTCCGGCTTCTTTGCGCTGGTGGGCATGCACGGCCTGCACGTGACCGCCGGCCTGCTGTGGATGGCGGTAATGATGCTGGAAGTGGTCAAGACCGGCCTGACCGGCCGCGCCATGACCCGCCTGAACTGCCTGAGCATGTTCTGGCACTTCCTCGACATCGTGTGGATCTGCGTATTCACCGTGGTGTACCTGAAAGGGGCGATCTGATGAGCCATAGCCACGACCACGCCGCCAGCCACGGCAGCGTTTCCTCCTACCTGACCGGTTTCGTGCTGTCGGTGATCCTGACCGTGATTCCGTTCTGGCTGGTAATGAACGGCGGTCTGACCCCGCACAACACCCTGCTGACCATCGCCGGCTTCGCCGTGGTGCAGATCCTGGTGCACCTGAAGTACTTCCTGCACCTGAACTTCAGCAGCGAAGGCCGCGTCAACACCCTGGCCTTCCTGTTCACCGCGCTAGTGATCGTGCTGCTGGTGGTGCTGTCGGTATGGATCATCTTCAGCGCCGACGCGCTGATGATGCCAAGCTGAGTGCGGCCAACGTGAAGCTCAAGCGCTATCTGCTGGTAGCCAAGCCGGGCATCATCTTCGGCAACCTGATCTCCACCGCCGGCGGCTACCTGCTGGCGGCACAGGGGCATGTCGACCTGCTGCAGATGCTGGCCACCCTCATCGGCCTGTCGCTGGTGGTGGCCTCCGGCTGCTCGCTGAACAACTGCGTGGACCGCGACATCGACAGCAAGATGGCGCGCACCAAGGGCCGCGTACTGGTTACCGGCGTAATGTCGGTACGCGCGGCGCTGGCGCACGGCATCGTGCTCGGCGTTGCCGGCTTTGCCACGCTGTGGTTCGGCACCAATGCGCTGGCTACCGCCTGCGCGCTGTTCGGCTTCGTGATCTACGCCGGCGTGTACAGCCTGTACATGAAGCGCAAGTCGGTATACGGCACCGTGGTGGGCAGCCTGTCCGGCGCGGTACCGCCGGTGGCCGGCTACTGCGCCGCCACCAGCCGCTTCGACATGGGCGCGGCGATCCTGCTGCTGATGTTCTGCCTGTGGCAGATGCCGCATTCCTACGCGATTGCCATCTTCCGCCTGCAGGACTACCAGGCGGCGGGCATTCCGGTGCTGCCGGTGGTGCGCGGCATCTCCGCCGCCAAGCGCCAGATCGTGCTGTACATCCTGGCCTTCATGGTGGCGACCATCATGCTGATGCTGGGCGGCTACGTGGGCTACGGCTACCTGGTGGTGGCGGTGGCTACCAGCCTGTGGTGGCTGAAGATGGCGCTGTCCGGCCACAAGGCCGCAGACGACCGCGTGTGGGCACGGCAGGTGTTCGCCTTCTCGATTGTCACCATTACCGCGCTGTCGGTAATGATGGCGGTGGACAGCCGCATGGCGGTGCCCGGCGCCGCCGGCGGCCAGTTGGCCGCAGTGCTGCAGGTGTTTGCCTGACACCCGACTAGCACCACTAACTGCAAAAACAACCGGCCGCAGCGCAAGCTGCGGCCGGTTTTTCATTGGCGACACGCTACTGCCAGACAGACCCGCCTCCCCCTGCCCGCCCCATGGCGCGGCACCTAAGCCGATAGCAGATTCCCGGTCTTGAATGCCTGGCCGGTGGCGACCTTGGCCACCCACATGCCGGTAGTAGCGTAATGCCGGTTTTCCAGCGTGTAGACCACACCGCCGTATCTGGATGACAGCACCGAAACCCGGTTGCTGACCGGGTCGATGATCTCCGCCAGCGGCTCGCCTGGTTGCAGCCGACTGCCGGGCGTGGTCAGGAAGTGCACGATGCCCGGGTGCGGGGCGATGATGTTTTCGGAACCGGCCAGCGGTGTCGGCGTTGCCAGCTCGGCGGCAGACACCTCCACCGGCCAGTCGGTGAGATAGCCGCGCAGGCGCAGGAAATCCAGGATGGCATCCGCATCCTGGCGTGCCAGGCTGGCGCTGACATCCTGCTGCCCGCGCAACTCGATCGTCACCCCCAGGCAGGCCAGTGCTACCGGCACATCGAGGCCATCACTGGCAGCCATGTCGCGAATCTCCCACCAGGGTTTGCAGCACGCCTCGTCAAACGGGTCGCCACCGGCGGCATCCGATACGAAATTCACCTGCGAGCCCAGCAGGCTGGCCAGCGGCGCACATTGCGCCCACAGCCGTTCTGCGGTGTAAACATGCAATACGGCGCTGTAGTCGCAGTGCAGATCCAGCACGACATCCGCATCCACGGCCAGGCGCATCAGGTGCCAGCGCAGGCTTTGCAGCTCGGTCTGCGGCACTTCCGCCGCAATTGCCTGCAGGAGCGCCTTGCGGATCAGGCGGGTATTTTCCGCCTCACAGCTACCCAGGGCGGATTTGACCTGCGAATACGCTCTGGCCGCCAACCGGCTGTAACTCCGGTTGAAATTCTCGCCGCTGGCAAGCGAGAAACGGCCAAGCTGCTGCCCCAGCAGCGTCTGCGCATGGCCGAGCGGGTTGGCTTGCGGCACCAGCACCACCTCGGCCTGCAGATGGCCTTCCGCTTCCAGCCGCTGCAACTGCTGCTTCAGCTGCCAGGCCACCAGCATGCCCGGGATCTCGTCCGCATGCAGCGCGGCCTGGATATACACCTTGCGGCTGCTACTGGTGCTACCAAAGTGAAAACTGGTGATCTTGCTACTGTTACCCAGGCTGGCGGGCAGGATGTTATGGCCGATTTCTACCAAGTGCTTCTCCGCGTGTCTTGCATGACCATCAGCAGCGGACATGCCGCTGCCGGCCGGCATAGCTTCATGCCGTAATAAAAAAAGCCCACCGAAGCGGGCAAAACGCTCACCACAGGCATGCAAAAAAATGAGCGCAAGGGTTAGGGAAACTGCCGTCAGGCGGGTGGATCATTTGACCAGGCCAGTGATGCTGGCGATCACCATGGCGGCCTCGTCGCGTGTTACCGGCTTCATGCCGTGGAAATTGCCGCCACGAGCATCCAGCAAGCCGGCGGCCACCACCTTGGCCGCAGCATCGGCATAGGCCACATCCATGCTGCCGGCGTCGTTCAGGCTGGCTTTCTGCTCCAGCTTCTGTTGCCGGAATTTCTCGTACATGGCCACGGCAGCCACGGCAAACTCCTGTCGCGTCACGGCATCGTTCGGCCAGAAGTGATCGTGACCGGCCAGCCAGCCATTACCTACCACAATGGCAATCAGCTGCCGCGCCGGGTGATCCGCCGGCACATCGCGCAGCAGCGGCTGCTCGCCCGCCTTGGGCTCGCCCTGCAAGGTCATCTGCAGCGCCGTGGCCAGTTCGGCACGGGTAATTGCCCGTGCCGGCTCGAACATGCCGCCTTCGTTGCGGGACAGGATGCCGCGGAACACCACCGCCTTGACCGCCTGCGGGTGGCGGCTGGCGCGGATATCCCGTGGCACGGTATGGACAGGGTGCTGCAGCATGGCATCCACGGGTTCGATATCCATTCGCACATCGTTGACGGTGTAATTGGTCAGGGAGTCGTTAAAACGGCTCCAGGCTGCAAATTTGTCGCCCTTGCTGAAGGTGAAGCGGTAACCGTAGTGATAGCCGCTCACCGGGTTGTAGCGCACCATCAAACCTTGCTGCCGGCTGGCGGTGTTGTCGGCCAGGCCGTAGGTCACCGCGCGGCCGATGGCGTTGACGGCGGACAGGTCGGGAATCAGGCTGTTGCCATTCAGATATTCATCGCCAAGCTTGATGGCCGTTTTTTGCGGGTGCGGTGTCACCACCCCCTGCGCCGGGTCGAAGCGGTCACCATGCCCCAGCATGGCTAGCCTGACATTGCGGATCTCGCTGCCAAATTCATTGAAGCCCATGCTGGCAGCACTGGTGTCCAGCACGGTGAGATAGCCCTCGCCCAGCACTTCCAGCGAGCCATCCGGTTTCACCCACATTGCGGTATTGGTATCCAGCCCGTAGCCACGCGGCTGCTTGTTGCCCAGCAGGTAGCTGGCCATGCGGGCAACACGCCCGCTGCTGGTTTCTTCCAGCTTGTCCAGGTGCTGGTCGATGATGCCGTCGAACAGCCCGCTGCCGCGCAGTACGGCAGTGCCACGCATGTCGGCGCGGGGCGCCACGCCGAAATCCAGGGTATCCATCACCACGCCATAGGCGGTGGGCATCCATGCCCCCTGGATACTGGCGCCGGCACTGGTGCCGCCCACCACCCCGCCCCGCTCCTTCACCTGGCGGATGGCCTGCATGGCCAGCGACGGGCTGCCATCGGCATTGAACAGCGCGCGGGCAATGCGCGCCTGGTCACCCCCGACAAACCACACCGCGGTAGCACCCTGCAGCGGGGCCACTGCAGCGGGATCGTTCATGGTCTGCAGGTAATTCTTGCGGTCGATGTTGACGATGCTGATATTGGCCTCGGGCACGCCCAGTGCCTGCAACTCCGCTTTGAAGCGCTTGCTGGACGACTGGCTGCCGCTGGCGGTGGGCATGATGGCGATACGGGCCTGCGCTGCGCCCCCTGCCAGCTCGATAAACTTCTGATGGACCGTGCTGTTGCTGGCCCGCAGCATACCGCCCACCGCCAGCAGGTGCCCTTGTGCCAGGGCATCGGCCATGGGCATGGTCACTGCCAGCGCCAGCAGCAGCGGCAATAGCTTGTTTTGGTGCGTCATATCTCCTCCGTTTCGGCTGCGAAAGTCACTGCTTTTGTTGTTATCCGGAGCGGATGCGGGCAGCCCGCTGCCCGCGCCCTTGTCACTGGCCACGCGGACGCGGCGCGGCCAGCGGCTGATCGATATAGAGGTAGTCCAGCAGGCTTTCCGACAGCTCGGCGGAAAGGCGCAGCACATCGGGGTTGCGCAGCATCACCGCGGCAACCAGTGCCTCGATCAGCGCCAACACGGCACTGTTGGCCGCAGACAGCACCGGATGCTCGGCCGCCACATACAAGGCATGGCTTGCCACAGCGGCTAGCGGCGATGCAGGAGAATCGGTAATGGCCACGATACGGGCGCCGCGCTCGGCGGCGAATCGCGCCAGTTGCACGGTATCGCGGGAATAGCGCGGCAGGGTGATTGCCAGCACCACATCCTCGCTCCCGGCGCCGGCCAGCTTGTAGGCGGCGTTTTCATTACCGCCTTCGGCACTGGCCAGCTGGGCATCGCAGTACGGGGCAAGGTTGCTTGCCGCCAGCCCGGCCAGGTAGTAGCTATTGCCAAAGCCAAGCACATACACCCGCCGCGCGGCACACAGAGACGCCACCACGGCCTCGAACCCGGCGGCAGAGAGACTGTCTGCCGTGGTCTGCAGATTCGTCTGCGATACGGCGATCAGCTTGCCGAAGGTGTCATGACTTTGCGTGCCGTCCAGCTGCTGAGCGAGCTTGTTCAGCGGCGAGGCAACCGCCTGCAGTGTCGCTCCCAGTTCTGCCTTCAGCGCCGCGAAACCGGCGTAGCCCATGCTGCTGGCAAAACGGTTTACCGCTGCCGGCGAGGCATCGCACGCCCTGGCCCACTCCTCTATCCCCTGGGTGGCGGCCAGCAAGGGGTGGCGCAGCAGGTGTTCCGCCACCTTGCGCAGCGCAGGCGTCAACTGCGGCAAGGCCTGCTGTACGCGCTGCATCAATCTGGTGTCGTGCAAGGATGTGGTCATGAATATTTATTTTCATATCTGTAATTTATGAAAATAATTACATCAAAACCAAGCGCAGGCAAGCAGAAGCCACCAGCTGCCGGCAAGCAAGCACCCGGATGTTGTGATTGAACGACAGGGAAACACCAGAACCAGGACGAGCGCAGCACGGCAGCCATTGCTACGCGGCGCGCGGCGGATAACTTCGCCCCTGAGGTAATCGACACACTGCCCAGCCGCAAGCAGCAAGAAGGCAAAACCCTGCATCTGCGCGTCTTGTGCCCGGCCAGCCTGGAGTTACTGAATAAGGCCAAAGTCGTGATTGAGATGAATACGTTCGAAGCCCCGCACTATCACAGCGCGGGCGACAAGCTTGGCCAGCCACACATCAGGTGCGCGAAACATTGCACACCAGCAGATATCCAGGCCCCTTCTTGCCCGGGTACACCACAGCTTGGTGTGAAAAACACGATTGTTGTTTTGTGCAAAAATAAATTCATGCTACGCTTAAGCACTGAGTTGAGAGCAGCTCTGAACAACGATACATACTGTCAGTACAGGGCGTGGCTCTTGGAGCCACGCCTGTTTTTTATCATGAAGCTGCTACTCATCTACCCCTCCTCCCGCGTCCTGCTGCTGGTTCACTGGCGCCGATGGAAAGGCCGCCTGGCCGTCTGGACCGGCGCTCTGCTCGCTGCATTGCTGATTGTCCTGTTTGCACGGTTGGTAGACATTGCCATCGAGCTGTTCAACACCCTGCGGCACAGTCACCCCTGGTCACCATTCCTGCTCACCACTGCCGGTGGCGCCTTGATTGCCTGGCTGACCCGCCGCTTTTTTCCCGGCGCCGAGGGAAGCGGCATCCCGCAAGTCATTGCTGCACTGAAACACAGCAGTGACGAAGACAGACTCCGCCTCACATCGCTGCGCATTGTCATTGGCAAGATTCTGCTTGGCACGGCAGCCCTGGGCTGCGGCTTCTCCAGCGGTCGAGAGGGGCCATCAGTACAGGTGGGCGCCGGCGTCATGCACGCAATGCGCAAGCTATTGCCACGGCGCTTCCCCGTGCAGCCACATCACCTGATTCTGGCCGGCGGCGCAGCAGGCATCGCGGCGGCGTTTAATACGCCACTGGCCGGCATTGTGTTTGCCATTGAAGAACTTGGTCGAAAATTTGAAGAACGCACCAACGGGGTGCTGCTGACCGCAATCATTCTGGCCGGTGTCATTTCCATTTCCCTGCAGGGGAATTACACCTATTTTGGCCACCTGGTGGTTGGCAATGTCAGCAGCAAGCTGGCATTGCCCATCCTGTTCAGCGGGCTGATTGCCGGCTGCCTTGGCGGGCTGTTTTCGCGCTGCATGTTGCTAGGCCTGCAGCCTTGGCCAGGCCTTATCGGCAGGCTCCGGGCTGAACGGCCAGTCCTGTTTGCCGCCTGCTGCGGCTTTGCAGTCGCCGTTCTTGGGTTCTTATCCAATGGCACAACCCACGGCAGTGGCTATCTGCCAACGCAACAAGCGCTAAATGGCCAGGAAGCGCTACCACTGCTCTATGCGCCAGAGAAAATGCTTGCCACCTTGCTTTCCTACTTTGCCGGCATCCCGGGCGGCATTTTTGCCCCCAGCCTGGCCGTGGGCGCAGGCATCGGCCAGAACCTGGCCAGCCTGCAATTGCTGGATGTGAGCAACAGCGCATGGATTGCCTTGTCCATGACGGCATTTCTGGCCGCAGTCACACAGGCGCCCATTACTGCCTTTGTAATCGTGATGGAAATGATCGACGGACACTCGATGGTCATCAGCCTGATTGCCAGCGCCTTTCTGGCAAGCATGGTATCCCGCTCATTTTCGGCACCGCTTTACCATACGCTGGCCAGGCGCTATCTGGGCAAGCCCCATTAAGTCATCAAACCGGACCTTCCCCCGCCAAACAGGCGCTTCATGGTGCCTGCCAGTTACGGCAACTACCCCCGCTGCAAAAAAATTCGTCCCTGGCTGTCAGAAGCCGGCGTGTGCTCCGACCAAGTGACAGAGGACGCTTCCTCTTGACCACTGAACTGGAGACACACCATGAACAAAACTACCCTGATGTCGCTTGCCCTGGCTTCCGTACTGGCTGCCGGTGTCAGCACCACCGCCGTCGCCGCCGAAAAAGAAAAATGCTTTGGCGTGGCCAAGGCTGGCCAGAACGACTGCAAGGCCAATGGCCATGCCTGCGCCGGCCAGGCCAGCAAGGATAACGACGCCAAGGAGTGGAAGTACGTGCCGGCCGGCACCTGCGTGGATATGAAAGGCACCCTCAAGGCAATGTAACCATGCGATGCACCGGCAGCCATTCGCAGCGAATGGCTGCAGGCCATCCACCTTGAGGAGATAGCCATGCTGGCTACCTTGCCGTTGTCCGCCGGCCTGGGCTTGCGCGCAGCACATGTCGAAACCGTGCTGGCGGAACACCCGGCAATCGGCTGGTGGGAAGTACATAGCGAGAACTATTTTGGCGGCGGTGCGCCGCTGAAAAGCCTGCTGGCCATTCGCCGCGATTACCCGCTCAGCCTGCACGGCGTGGGGCTGGGCCTGGGGCGGATTGGCGAGCTGGACGCACAGCACCTGGCGCAGTTGCGTACGCTGGTGCAACGTATCGAGCCCGCAGCGGTATCCGAGCATCTGGCGTGGAATTGCCATGCCGGCCGCTATTACAACGACCTGCTACCGGTGCCGCGTGTCGATGGCGTGATTGCCCACCTGGCCAGCCGCATCTGCCAGGTGCAGGACCTGCTGCAGCGGCCACTGCTGATCGAAAACGTGTCGGCCTACGTGAGCTTTGCCGGCGAGGTGATTGGCGAAGGCGAGCTGATGGCCGAGCTGCACCGGCGTACCGGCTGCGGCCTGCTGGTCGACTTGAACAATTTCCACGTCAACGCCCTGAATCTGGGGATAGCGCCCCGCAAGGAAATCGCCGCGCTGCCGGCAGCCGCCGTCGCGGAAATCCATGTTGCCGGCTTCGAATACCTCGACGGCACCGCCATCGACACGCATGGTGCGCCGGCGGCACCAGCGGTACTGGAGCTGCTGGATGACGCCCTGCAAACCTGGGGGCCTCGACCGGTACTGCTGGAGCGCGACAGCAATCTGGGCGCATTCGCCGCGCTGCACCGGGAATACCGCCAGCTGGCCAGCCACATCCAGCGCTTGCAGGGCGCCACCCTGGAGGCGATGTCATGAGCTACGCCACCGCCATTTCCGGTTTTGCTGCCCTGCTGGAAAACGACGTAGCGCCGCCAGCCGGCCTGCTGCACGCCGAACGCATGCGCCACTATCGCGCCAACTGCCGCATCAATCGCATCGCGGCGCTGGCAAATACCTTCACCACAGTACAGGCGTTGGTGGGCGCGGATTTTTTCACGGCGATGGCGCGCGTCCATGTCGATACCACGCCGGCCAATGCGGCCAACCTGCATGCACTGGGCGCAGATTTCCCAGCCTTCATCGAAGGCTTCGCGCCGGCTGCGGCGCTGCCGTATCTGGCTGTGGTGGCGCAGCTGGACTGGGCGTGCTGGCAGGCCTTTCTGGCCGAGGAGGCCGAGCCGATACCACCAGACACCCTGAACGACACGCCGCCCGCCACGCTGGCAACCCTGACGCTACGGCTACATCCGGCGCTGCAACTGGTGCAATCGGCAGACTGGCCGATTGCCGACCTGCTGGCCATGCATCAGGGGGCCGCAGCAGCGGATATTGCCGCCGGTGGTCAGGCCGTACTGGTGCTGCGCGACAACTGGCTGCAGATACCACCGGCCCGGTTTGCCCTGTACCAGGCGCTGCAAGGTGGCCTGCCGGTACTGCCGGCCCTGGAAACCGCCCTGGCCATGGATGCGGATGCGCCAGTCTGCGAGTGGCTGGGCTGGCTGTTTGCCAGTGGCGCCGTCACCGCGCTCGCCACCCATGAAAGAGAACAAGCATGAAACTGCTGGATACCACGTTGGCCGCATACCGCCTGTTTACATGCGGAGCAATCAAGCTGCAGCCGCTGGCGGCACTTGCCGCCCGCCTGTATGTCGGCAAGGTTTTTTTCCTGTCCGGGCTGACCAAGCTGCGCGACTGGGACACCACCCTGCTGCTGTTCACCGAGGAGTACCATGTGCCACTGCTGCCACCGGCACCAGCAGCCGTGCTGGGCACCGCAGGCGAACTGCTGTTGCCTGTGCTGCTGGTGCTGGGCTGGCCGGGACGCTTCGCCGCGGCCGGGCTATTCATCGTGAATGCCATGGCGGTGATCTCCTACCCCGCCTTGGAGGCGCTGGAACTAAAGGACCACTACCTGTGGGGCGTACTGCTGGGCTATCTTGTGCTGCATGGTGCAGGCAGCTGGTCGCTGGAAGGCTGGCTGTCGCACAAGCGAACGCATAAGGAACAATATGAGTAATCCTGCACTGCAATGGCTGGATACACACGGCGATGTGCTGTATGCCTTCGCGCTGCGCCGTCTGCGCGACCCGCACCTTGCCGAGGAAGCCGTGCAGAACACGCTACTGGCGGCACTCGAAGGCGCCGAACGGTTTGCCGGCCAGTCCAGCGTGCAGACCTGGCTGATCGGCATCCTCAAGTTCAAGATCATCGATCTGCTCCGCGAGCAGCAGCACTGGCAGCAGGTTCCGGATGAAGCCGAGCTGGACAATAGTGTCGGCGAAGATGACCTGTTCACCGCTGCTGGCCATTGGGCGCATACCCCCGTCGCCTGGCGTGACCCGTCGCGCGAGCTGGACAACAAGCAGTTGCGCCTGCTGATCGATGCCTGCCTGAACCGACTGCCACGCCGGATGGCGCAACTGTTCTGGCTGCGCGAACTGAACGACGAACCGGCCGAATCGGTATGCAGCAGCCTGGGCATCAGCAGCGCGAACATGTACCAGCTGCTGTTCCGGGCACGGCAAACACTGCGGGTATGCCTGAGTGAAGGAGGCCGTGATGGCAGCTTGTCGTGATGTAACGCGTGACCTGACACTGGCGAGCGAGGTACCGCTCACCACTTACCGCCGTGCGCAAATCGCCCTGCACCTGATGATTTGCCGCCATTGCCGCTGCCACAAGGCACAGCTGGAGCAAATGCAGCGACTGCTGCAGGCCGCTCAGGCACAACAACCGGAAGCAGATGGCAGCATGCCCGCCGAGGTGCGCGCGCGTATCAGCGACAAGCTACACGAGCGCTAGCTACTGGCTTGTCGACCAAACCTGTTGCTTGCGCAAAGCTGCCATTGACTGGAAGCAGAAGCCGTTCCCCATAGTTGCGAACGACAGTTTTGGCCGGATAGCACGCATTGGCCGCAAAGCAGGCTCCTGTGCATGGCAGTCACCTGCATGACTACGGCGGAGGGGCCTGCCCCCCCCTGACCGGTAACCGTCACACCGACCAGTCGGCCCTTCAGGCCTCCACGCCGGCCGCGCGCAGCAGCGTGCGGATGGGGTCGGGGATCGACACCGTCTTGCCGGCCTGGTAGTCCACCCACACCAGCGTGGCCTCGCCCACCGCGTACACCGTGGCCGGGTCGTCCTGGCGGTAAAAGTGGTGGCGCAGTTTAAGGCTGCTGCGGCCAACCTTTTCCACTTCAATGGTGATGGCCACCGTGGCCGGGTAGGTCAGCTCGCGCTGGTAGCGGCAACTGGTATGCCCCAGCACCGGGCCGATGCCGGTCGGCTCGATGGGGAAGCCGGCGTCCTCCAGCCACTCCACGCGGATCTGTTCCATGTAGCGGAAGTAATAGGTGTTATTGAGATGCCCGACCGCGTCCATATCGCCCCAGCGCATGGTGATGTAGCGGGTATCCAGTAGTGGCAGTTGCTTTTCCATGTGTCAGCCCTTGTTGTTTTTGATGTGCAGCGCAGCAATCATAACCACACAGTGACGTTAACGTAAGATGGCCCGCCCACCAGACCATGTGCCGAGGCTGCGCGCCGGGCAATGCCCTGTTCACCCGGCAGGCCCCGGCAGGTACAATGGCCGCCCTTCCCGCACCACATCGCCGCCATGGCCAAACTTTTCTATCGCTACGCCGCCATGAACAGTGGCAAGAGCACGATGCTGCTGCAGATCGCCCACAATTACGAAGCCATGGGCAAGCCGGTGCGGCTGTACACCGCCGCCATCGACGACCGCTACGGCCAGGGCAAGATCACTTCGCGGCTGAATATCCAGCGCGATGCCGATACCTTCGATGCCGCGCATGATTTCCTGGCCGGCGACTACAGCGGCCAGGCCTGCCTGCTGCTGGACGAGGCGCAGTTCCTTACCCCGGAGCAGGTACGCCAGTTGCACCGCCTGGCGCATACGCGCCAGCTGCCGGTGATCTGCTTTGGCCTGCGCAGCGATTTTCGCGGCGAACCTTTCCCCGGCGCCGCCTGGCTGCTGGCGCTGGCCGAGGATATCGAGGAGATCAAGACCATCTGCAGTTGCGGCCGCAAGGCCACCATGCACATCCGCACCGATGCCACCGGCCAGCGCCTGCACCAGGGCCCGCAGGTGGAGATAGGAGACGAAAGCCGCTACCAGGCGGTATGTGCCGAATGTTTTTACGCCGGAGAGGCAGCATGAACGACAAGACCCGCAAACCCGCCGGCAGCCGGCAGGCCGAGCAGCAACGCTTTGCCCAGGCCGAAGCTGCCTGCGCCCATACCCTGGCGCTGTTTGCCACCCTGGCGGAGGACCCGACCTGGCAGGCTTGCGAACTGGCCACCAAGTACGCGCAGATGGCCGGGGTGTACGCGCGCCGCATCCGCAACGGCAAGGTAATCTGCGCCGCCGACTTCAATGCCGCGGTAGAGGTATGCACCAGCGCGCGCCGCGCACTGCGCGCACTGGATGCCGAGCTGCAGTTTGCCGACCATCCGCAGGCTGCCGCGCTGCAGCAGGCGGCACAGGGCTGTTACCAGGTGCTGGCGGCGCACCACCAGCTTACCGGCGGCAAACGCCAGGGCTGATTCTCTCGCCAACGACAAAGCCCTTGCGCGCTACGCAAGGGCTTTGTTGTTTCAGGCCTTGTGCCGGCGCGGCTTGTACCTGGCCGGGGGTTCCGGCTCGAATTCGAACAGCGAGGCAGTGCGCCCGGTCTGCGAGTGGCAGGCAATCAGCATGGCGCGGTTGATGGCCTCCTTCTTGCTCACCCCCCACCACTCGATCATCTTGTCCAGCGCCTTTTGCGCGTCGCGCGACAGCTCCACGGTAACCGACAGCTCCTGCAGGCGATTGCGGCGCAGCTCGCGGCTACGGCGCTTGCGCTCGGCCGGTGTCATCGCGCGCTCCCCCAGCGGCTTGCGACCGGGCTTGGCGCGAACGCCGCCAATCAGGTCAATGGTGTAGTGGTCGCAGGGGTCTCGCATGGGTTGGGTGACGCGTCACACAGAAAAAAGGGGCGCAAGGATAGCACGAAGCATCGCCGCGCCCCAAGCCGGCGCCCGCAATACCCCGATGGCATCAGGCGCGTGCGTTCACCAGGACTCCACCGGCAGCGGCGGCAAGCCGTGGCGGCTACGCGCGCGGTTGCAGGCTTCCTCGTAGATGCCGACATCAGCCAACTGGCCAAACTCGCGGCATGGCGACGGGCGGTTCTGGTAGATGCTGCACGACACCTGCTTGCCCACCTCGCCCACCAGCGCCACGCAGCGCGATACCGATTCGTCGGTGCCGCACATGCGCATGGTGTTGTTCACCTCGTGCACCGCCATGTGCACCGGCACGCCCGGCACCTCGCCGTGGGCCAGCTCGGACTTATGGAACGACACGCGAAAGGCGGCACAGCAGGCGCCGCACTCGGTACAGCTGACACGAAGCACAGATGACATGGCAAACGGTGGGCAGGCAGCGGCCCGGCATGGTAAAAACCGCACTATACCCGCCACCTGCCAGCCTCGCCATGCACACGCCCGCCCAGCTTCCCGCCGATTTGCCCCGCCCCGATTACCAGCAGAGCCTGGCCAACCTGGCGGCACGGCTTTATGGCCGCCACAGCGTGCCGCCGCTGCAGCATGCGCTGCTGCACGGGCTGGAGGATGCGGAAACGGTGATCCTGCTGCTGATCGACGGCATGGGCGAGGCACAGTTGGCCGCACTGGCGCCGGATGGCTGGCTGGCGCGGCAGCCGCGCTGCACGCTGCAGTCGGTTTTCCCCAGCACCACCACCGCCGCCATCAGCACCCTGCTCACCGGCGCAGCGCCGGCGGAGCACGGCCTGCTGTCCTGGCATGTATGGGCGCCGGAGGCCGGCTGCATCGCCACACCGCTGCCGCTGCGCGAGCACTGGCGTGGCGAGGGTGAAGCGCTATCGGACGAAGCGTTGGCTACTACGCTGTACCGCCAGCCATCGGCACTGGCCGGCGGCGATCGGCGCCACTACGTGCTGCAGCCGGAGTACATTGCCGATTCGCACTACAGCCGCCACCACGGCGGCGAAGCCGAGGCGTTGCCATGGCACGGTTACGATGCGCTGTTCGCGCAGCTGGCGGCGCTGGCCCGGCAGCCAGCCCGCAAGTTCGTGTATGCGTATATCCCGGACCTGGATTCGCTGATGCACCACAAGGGCACCCGCCACCCCAAGGCGCAGCAGCTGCTGCAGCGCATCGATGGCCACTGCGCCGCGCTGGCGGCCACGCTGCCCGGCACCGCCCGGCTATTGATCACCGCCGATCACGGTCAGCTGGATATCCCGCCGGAAAAACTGCTGTTTCTGAATGATTACCCGGAACTGGCCGCCATGCTGACGCGGCCGCTGTGGGGCGAGCCGCGGGTGGCGTTCTGCGCACCGCGCCCGGAATGTGCCGAGGCGTTTCCGGCAGCCGTCGAGGCCGCGCTGGGGCATGCGCTGTGGGTACTGAAGGCCGAGGATGTACTGGCGGCCGGGTGGTTTGGCCCGGCGCCGCTGCACCCGCAGTTGGCCGCAAGGGCGGGCGACTACGTGCTGCTACTGAAAGATGACTGGGGGCTGCTGCAGATGGTGGACGACAGCGAACGGCCCCGCTTGATTGGCAACCACGGCGGGCTGAGTGCCGCCGAAATGCAGGTGCCGCTGATTGTCTGCCACGGCCAGGGCTGACTCACGGGCACCTCACAGCAGCATGGCCTCCTGCTGCGGCCAACGCTGCTGCCACTCGCGCCAGGCATCGCGGCTGAGCGTGGCCGGAAACACCACGCGGCGGCGCTGCTGCAGGTAGCCCAGCAGCACCTCGGCATAGTCCAGCTGCTGGCCACCCTGTTCCGGCGGCGTCAGCACCCCCATGCGATTCACCCACACCGTATCCTGGCGCGCCTGGATGTACTCCTCCGGCCCCTCCATTACCTGTCGCAACAGGTCCAGCTTGCCGGCCAGCGAGTCGAGCTGCCGTCCTGCCGCCAGCTCCCGCTCCACCTCCACCAGCCGCTGCTGCGCGCCATCCTTGTCCAGCACACCGCTCAGGTTCAGCGCCTCGGCATTCAGCACCTGGCCGCCGCTGCGCAGCTGCAGCTGCAGCGCCTGCCGCTCCACCTTCAACAGCCGCTGCCGTGCCTCCAGCGACTGCATGCCATCCCCCAGGGTGGCGCACCACACGGCAAACGCATGCTCGCGCCCCTTGCGGATCGCCTCGTCGCGGGTACTGCCGGCGGCAATGAAGCGATGGCGATCGAAGCTCAGCACCGTCTGCGGCACATCCTTGCGGATCGAGCCGTCCGGCAGCAAGGCACTGCCCAGCCGGTGGGACTCGGTAGGCTGCATCGCCAGCATCAGCTGTACGGTATCGGCGGAGGAAGGGTGGGAGAAATATTCATGCAGCGACTCGCTGCCCGCCAGGATGTCGCTCAGCGATTGCGGCGAGGCGAACAGCAGGCCGACGCGGCGATCCAGGCTGTAGCCGGGCACGCTCAGGTCCAGCGAATCCGGCAGGTGCTCGCACATATCGTGCATGTACTGCAGCGTGCGCCGCACGCCACGACGCAGCTTGCGCCGGCCATCCGGCAGCAGCTTGATGCGCGGCTCCACCTCCTCCACCAGCCGTTCCAGCGCCGATTCGACATTCGACCGGCTGATCGACTGGTTACCACCCAACAGCCACTCCCACATGACAGGTCACCTTCGATAAATCTGGCTTATTGTTAATCAGTCTACGACTTCCGCACACTTGCCAAGTGCAGACCGGTCGGGATAATACACGCACTTTTTGTAGGGGAAGCCGACTCCCTCCTCCTTCTTTCAGGGAAACCTAATGAATCACCCCCTGTTACGCTGCCTGCTTCCCGCCCTGCCCCCCCTGTTGCTGCTGCCACTGCTGGCCTGGCTATTACCGGCCGGCACGCTGAACCAGGTACTGCTGACCCTGCTGGCCGGCCTGCTGGTGCTGGGCAGCCTGGCCTGGAGCATCTGGCGGCTGTTCATCCGCCCGATGCAGCGCATCGGCGACCACCTCAGCGCGCTGGCTACCGAGCCGATCAACTTCTCGCTGCCGCTGACGGAAAAAGACCTGCCGCAGTGGGCGCACTGTAGCGACAAGATCAATCACATGTTCCAGCACGTGGACGAGGCGATGGGCATGGTGATGGCCACCACGGCACGATTGATGCCGATGGCGCAGGAGCTGACCGACACCTACAGCGCCATGCTGCAGAAAAACCTGCTGCAGGCCAGCCACGGCGAGGTACTGATTCAAAGCATAGCCAACATGATTGCCCAGGCCGAAACCCTGCACCGCCAGCTGCTGGCGATAACCCAGGCGGCCAGCACCGCCGAACAGGACATGAGCGCCAGTCGCGACGCCACGCTGATTGTCATCAATGGCGTGACCGATGTCGCCCGTACCCTGGAACAGTCGGAGCGCGACGTGCAGGCACTGTCGGCGGCATCCGAGCGCATCGGCGGCATTCTCGATGTGATCCGCGACATTGCCGACCAGACCAACCTGCTGGCACTGAATGCCGCCATCGAGGCGGCGCGGGCTGGCGAGGCTGGCCGCGGCTTTGCGGTGGTGGCGGACGAGGTACGCAAACTGGCGCACCGCACCCAGGAAGCCACCGCCCAGGTGCGCGACATCATGGCCGAAGTGCAGCAAGGCACCCGCAGCGTGGTGCGCTCGATGGCGGACACC
Organism: Vogesella amnigena; assembly: GCF_042648905.1. Taxonomy (NCBI): domain Bacteria; kingdom Pseudomonadati; phylum Pseudomonadota; class Betaproteobacteria; order Neisseriales; family Chromobacteriaceae; genus Vogesella; species Vogesella amnigena. The sequence continues at coordinate 28,691 of NZ_JBHRYH010000009.1, forward strand.
CACCGCCAGGCCGACTTCGCCGCCACCCATGCCGACCAGTCGCGCAGCGCGCTGGAGCAGATCACCACCGCCATCGGCCACATCAACCTGGCCACCATGGAGATCGCCCAGGCGGTGAATGCGCAGGATGCCGCGGTAAGCTCATCCAAATCCTCCTGCGACATCCTGCTGCAGCTGAACCAGGACGCCCTGGCCACCAGCCGCATCCACGCCATCTCGCCGGACGATCTGCAAAAGCTGGGCGACAAGCTGAAATCCGCGCTAAGCCACTTCGAGCTGAGCCACTACCAGTGGAGCGAGCAAAAGCGCATCAAGGCGCGCACCAGCGAATTGTCACTGTCCGGCACGGCAGGCAGCGCACAGCCCGGTGGCGATATCGAGCTGTTCTGAGCAGCACAAGTAGGGCGGAAGCCCGACAGGGCGTTCCGCCTCATGCTGTGGCACGCCAAACGTTGGACACCTGGAGGCGGAGTAGCCACCCCCAACACGCACGCAATAATTTGTCGGAACGCCCCTGCGGGGCTTCCGACCTACAGCTAGCCATGCGGCCAACCCCAAGGTTGGCCGCAGCCATTTCACCCAGCCTGCATGCGCTGCCGCAACGCGTCCGCCGCGCGCAGCGCAAAGGCATACACCGATAGCTGCGGGTTGGCGCCAACGCTGGTGGGGAACAGCGAGCCGTCGATCACGGTGAGGTTGTCCAGCTGCCAGTGGCGGCCAAGGTGATCCACCACGCCGCTGCGCGCCTCGGCCGACATTGCCGCCCCGCCCATCACATGCGCACTCACCACCCGGGTGCGCAAGGCCTGCATCGGCAGGTTGGCGATCATCTGCCGCGCCTGGCGCCAGCTGCGTGCCAGCCCGGCATCCTCATGCACCGGCAACACCGCGCGGGCGCCGGCAGCAAACTGCAGCTCGGCCATGCTCAATAGCGCGCGCCGTGCCGCCTCCCATTCCACCTCCCCCAGCGGGTAATCCAGCTGCGGCGAGCCATCGCTGCGCAGCCGCACCCGGCCACCCTGGCTGCGCGGATGAAAGCCGTCGCGCAGCAGCGCCAGCACCACGTTCATGTGCGGCATCCGCTGCATCAGCCGCTGGTGCTCGCCGCCATTGCCCGGCAGCGTGGCAGCCATGATCAGCGGGTGGATGGGAGGTACTTCCAGCTTGTAACCCAACGAGCCGTCGATGGCGCCAGTGTGCAGAAAGTGGTCGCTGTATACCGATTGCGGCGCACCGTAGTAGCCCTCGATGCGCTCGGCAAAGATGCCGCCGGACAGCAGCACCGGGTGCAGGAAGGTACGCTGCCCCAGCTGCCGGTACGGGTCCGACGCATGACTGCGCAGCAGTATGGCCGGCGTGCCGATGGCGCCAGCCGACAGCACCACCTGCCGCGCACGCACGGTCAGCGTGACGCCGCTGGCGCGCACGCCGTCGGCCTGCAAGGCATCGGCCTGCACCCCGACCACCTGCTCGCCCTCCAGCAGCAGGCGGCGCACCCGCATGCGGCTGTACAGTTCGGCACCGGCCGCCAGCGCCGCCGGAATGGTGGTGACCAGCATCGACTGCTTGGCATTGGTGGCACAGCCGGTGCCGCAGTAGCCCAGGCTCCAGCAGCCATGCACATTGCGGGGGATGGGCGCATGCCGCCAGCCCAGCGCGGCACAGCCACGCGCCAGCACCGCATTGTTGGCATTGGGTTCCACCGGCCACGGCGCGATGTGCAGCCGCTGTTCGGCACGCTGGAACCACGGCGCCAGCGCTGCCTCGCCCAGCGCCTGCAGCCCATGCCGCTGCTGCCACCACGCCAGGGTGTCGGCCGGGGTGCGAAAGCAACTGGCCCAGTTCACCGTGGTGCTGCCGCCCACGCTACGCCCCTGCAGGATGGTGATGGCCTTGTCGGCGGTCTGGCGGTTGGCACATTCCTGGTACAGCTGCGGATATGCCTCGGCCTCGTTGAGACGGAAATCCTGCGAGCTGTGGCGCGCGCCCTCCTCCAGCAGCAGCACCTTCAGCCCGGCCTGCGCCAGCAGCTCGGCGGCCATGCCGCCACCGGCGCCACTGCCGACGATCACCACATCACACTCCACGGTACGGTGTTGCCGCAGGCTGGCGCCGTCGTGCGCCTGCCAGCCTGCGGCCAACCCTGTCTGCCACGGATCTGGCAACCGGCTCATAGCAAACCTTTCATCATCGGTGGCAGCTGGTAGTCGATGGCCGGCCAGCTGGCCGCATCGCCATACCAGCCGGCATACAGCAGGCCGTGCAAGGCCTGGTAGCCGCTGCGCAACAGCAGCAGCCGGCTGTGGCGCCAGCGTTGCAGGAAGGCGCGCACCTCGGCCTCGCCCGCCTCGGCCCATGTCGGCGATACGCCGGCCAGCAGCCGGCGCGCCAGGGGCTGCTGCAGCAGGTCGAACAGCTGCCGCACTTCGGCCTGCACCGCCAGCGGCAGGCTGGCAATCGCTGTCAGCACATTGCTTGCCAGCGCCAGCTGCCCGCTGGCCGGCAGCGGCCCCAGCATGCCGCGCCCGAGTGCGGCGATCAGCTCGCGGTCGGCAGGATTGGCCGCAAAGCTGGGCGCCTGCGGCGGCATGGCCAGCCGGCTGCCCAAGGCCAGCACCACCCCGCCCAGCAGGCCGGTCTGGATCAACTGTCGTCGGCTGAGGCTCATCGCACCTTCCCCAGCATCAGTTGCAGCAGCCGCTGTACGGTGCGGCCATGCGGCGGCTGGGTCAGCACCGCCCCGGCCAGCCGCGATTGGTGCAACACCGGCAACAGCTTGCTGAACGTGAGGAAGCCTTCGTAGCCGTGGTAATGCCCCATGCCGGATGGGCCGATGCCGCCGAACGGCAGCTGGTCCTGCACCACATGCAGCAAAGTGTCGTTTACCGTTACGCCGCCGCAGCGCACCTGCTGCAGGGTCTGCTGCACCCGGCGGCGGTCGGCATCGAACAGGTACAACGCCAGCGGCCGCGGACGGGCGTTGATATACGCCAGCGCCTCGCCATATTCGCGGTAGCTAACAATGGGCAGCAGCGGGCCGAAGATTTCCTCGTGCATCACCGTGGCCTGCGGCGGGGCGCCTTCGATCAGTGTCAGCGGCAGCTTGCCGGCGGCGGCCATGGCCGCCGGGTCGTCGTCACAGATTGCTTCCACCCGTGCGCCCAGCTCGGCGGCTTCGTCTCGCCAGGCCAGCAGCCGCTGGTAATGCGCCGGGTTGATGATGGCGGTGTAATCCGGGTTGCCTGCCGGCTGCGGGTAGGCCCGCAGCACCTGCTGGCGCAATGCCGCAACAAAGGCATCGCGATCGCGCTCGTGCAGCAGCACATAGTCTGGCGCCACGCAGGTTTGTCCGGCATTCAGCAGCTTGCCGGCCACGATGCTGCCGACTGCGCGCCGCATATCGAAACCAGGCGCCAGCAGCAGCGGGCATTTGCCACCCAGTTCCAGTGTTACCGGCGTGAGGTTGGCCGCAGCCGCCTGCATCACCACGCGGCCAACCCGGGTGGAGCCAGTAAACAGCAGGTGATCGAACGGCAGGCTGGCAAATACCGCCGCCACGTCGATACCGCCATTCACCACCCGCACCACATCGTCGCCCAGATAGCGCCGGCAGAGCTTTTCCAGCAGAGCACCGGTGTGCGGGCTCAGCTCCGACATTTTCAGCATCACCCGGTTACCGGCAGCCAGTGCGCTGGTCAGCGGCCCCAGCGCCAGGAAAATCGGGTAGTTCCACGGCACCATCACCCCCGCCACGCCCAGCGGCAGCGGCCGTACCTCGGCCCGTGCCGGCCAGAACCAGAAACTGGTGCCGCGCCGCTGCGGCCGCATCCAGCCACGCAGCTTGCGCCGCGCCAGGGTGATGCCTTCCAGTGCCGGGAACAGTTCCGCCAGCCGGGTTTCCACCGCACTGCGGCAGCCAAAATCGGCATTCACCGCCGCAATCCACTCGGCCTGATGCTCGCGCACCATGCGCGCCAGGCCATCCAGCCAGCCCCGGCGGGTGACCAGATCGGGCGCATTGCCAGCCGCCAGCTGTTGCAGTTGGGCAAGTGATGCGTGCAGACTGTCGGCAATGGGGCTGCCAGCTTTCATATGCTATGCTCCAGCGCAATCAAACAATTGTTTAGAGTTGTGACTCTAGATAGTTTTCTCTTCCTTGTCACCGCCTTTTTTCATGCTGCTCGACTTCTTCCTGGCACTACGCGCCGCCGGCCTGCCGGTATCGCTGAAAGAACACCTCACCCTGCTGCAGGCCCTGCAACAGCAACTGGCCTTTGGCAGCGTGGAGCAGTTCTACCAACTGGCGCGCACGGTGCTGATCAAGGACGAAAAATACTTCGACCGCTTCGACCAGGTTTTCGCCAGCTACGCCACAGGGCTGGAGCTGGCACTGGAAGATCTGCAGACCAGCATTCCGGAAGACTGGCTGCGAAAGCAGATCGAGAAATACCTGAGCGAGGAGGAAAAACAGCAGATCCAGGCCATGGGCTGGGACAAGCTGATGGAAACCCTGCGCCAGCGGCTGGAAGAACAGAAAGAGCGCCACCAGGGCGGCAACAAGTGGATAGGCACCGGCGGCACCAGCCCGTTCGGCGCCTACGGCTACAACCCGGAAGGCGTGCGCATCGGCCAGCACGAGTCACGCCACCGCCGCGCGGTGAAGGTGTGGGATCAGCGCGAGTTCCGCAATTTCGACGACTCGGTGGAACTGGGCACCCGCAATATCAAGGTGGCGCTGCGCCGCCTGCGCGAATTCGCCCGCGCTGGCGCCGCCGAAACACTTGACCTGCCAGCCACCATCGCCGCCACGGCCAGGAACGGCGGCCTGCTGGATGTGCAGATGACACCAGAGCTGCACAACGCGGTGAAGGTGCTGGTGCTGTTCGACGTGGGCGGCTCGATGGACGACCACATCCGCGTGTGCGAGGAACTGTTCTCCGCCGCCAAGGCCGAGTTCAAGCACCTGGAGTACTACTATTTTCACAACTGCGTGTACGAGAAGCTGTGGCGGGACAACGCCCGCCGCTTCAGCGAACAGACCGCCACCTGGGACGTGATCCACACCTTCGGCAACGACTACAAGCTGATCTTCGTTGGCGATGCCAGCATGAGCCCCTACGAAATCGTGCTCAAGGGCGGCAGCGTGGAACACATGAACCCGGAGCCGGGCGAAGTCTGGCTGCGACGCCTGCTGCAGCAGTTCCGGCACGCGGTGTGGCTGAACCCGCTGCCGCAGGAACACTGGCAGTACACCCAGTCGGTACAGATGATCCGCGAGCTGATGGACGAGCGCATGTTCCCGCTCACCGTGGCCGGCCTGACCGACGCCATGCGGGCACTGAAGCGCGGTGCGGCGTAACCACTACCCAGCGACAAAAGCCGACACGCTTGCGGCCAACGTTGGGTAGCGCCCAATTGCCCTACGGGGAGCGCCGGTCAAAATGGTGTTCGCCAGGTGTTAAGACGGCAGCTCACCGTGGCCGACGGTCAGAAGCGACCCGACAACACCCTCACACCCGCCCCAGCACCCAATCCAGCCAGCGGGTAGGCAGCAGCCACTTGAGATGCCAGAACAGGTGCGTGGGGAAAGTCACCCGGTAGCGTGCCGCCGGGCGGCGCGCCGCCAGCGCCTTGCGTACTTCCGCCAGCACCGCCGTTCCCGGCAGGGTGAACGGCTGTGCATGCCCCACCTTCTGCAGCCGGGCAAGTTGCTGCTGGTAGGACGCCCGATGCGCACTGCCATCGATATCTACATTGGCCAGGAATTTTTGCAGTGCATTGGGGCGGAAGCGGCTTTCAATCGGCCCCGGCTCTACCAGGCAGACATGAATGCCGCTGCCGGCCAGCTCCAGACGCAGCGTGTCGCACAGCCCTTCCATTGCGTATTTGCTGGCGTTATATGCGCCGCGGTAGCGCATTGCTGCAAAACCCAGCACCGAGCTATTGAACAGGATGCGGCCTCCCCCCTGGCGGCGCATCACCGCCAGCACCGCGTTGCTCAGCTCCCAGGCACCAAACAGATTGGTTTCGAACTGCGCACGCATGGCGTGACGCGGAATGTCCTCCGCCGCGCCAGGCTGGCCGAAGCCGGCATTGTTGAACAGCGCCTCCAGCCTGCCACCAGTGCGGCGCAGCACCTCGGCCAGCGCCGCGTGGATGCTGTCGCTGTCGTCCACATCCAGCTGCAGCGCATCGGCAAAGCCCTCCGCGACCAAGCTGGCCACGTCCTCGCTACGCCGCGCGGTGGCGAACACGCGCCAGCCATCGGCGCGCAAGCCGCGCGCCACATCCAGGCCGATGCCGCTGGAACAGCCGGTGATCAGAATATTTTTCAGATTATTTTTGTGCATGGATTGAACCAGTGATGCCCCGTTTCGTCAGACATGCCTGCATATGTAACAATATGTACATCGCTGACCGGGGTTGTTGCCAAACCTGGCCGATAATAACAAAACACACTCTCTACGCGCCTTCACACTAAGGAGTTTTCCCCACTATGGAACAGGCCCTCCCTTCGATCGGATCGCCTTTCTTCTACACGGTGTTCTTTGTTGCCGTGCTGGTGATGGTCATCATCGACATGCTGGCATTGAAACAGAGCGGTTCGCACAAGGTTTCCATCAAGGAAGCCGCCGGCTGGTCGCTGGTCTGGGTCAGCGTGGCCTGTGCCTTTGGCGGCTGGCTGTGGTGGACGCTGGCCAATGACCCCGCCTATGGCGAGGCAGTGGCCAATCAGAAGACACTGGAGTTCTTCACTGGCTACGTGATCGAAAAATCGCTGGCGGTGGACAATATCTTCGTGTTCCTGATGATCTTCGGCTTCTTCAAGGTGCCGGTGGAATACCAGCGTCGCGTGCTGCTGTACGGCGTGTTCGGCGCCATTGTGCTGCGCACGGTGATGGTGTTCCTGGGCGCCGCGCTGGTGGCGGAGTTCAGCTGGATCCTGTACGTGTTCGGCGCCTTCCTGCTGTTCACCGGCCTGAAGATGATGCTGCCGGAAAAAGAGGAAGAGCAGGACCTGACCAACAACGCGCTGCTGAAATTCCTGCGCGGCCACATCCGCATGACCAACGACTACCACGGCGAAGCCTTCTTCGTGATCAAGGACGGCTTGCGTTACGCCACGCCGATGTTCCTGGTGCTGGTGATGGTGGAGCTGTCGGACGTGGTGTTCGCCGTGGACAGCATTCCGGCCATCTTCGCGGTGACCATGGACCCGTTCATCGTGCTGACGTCGAACATCTTTGCCATTCTTGGCCTGCGCGCAATGTTCTTCCTGCTGGCCGACGTGGCCGACCGCTTTCACCTGCTGCGCTACGGCCTGGCCATCGTGCTGTCCTTCATCGGCCTGAAGCTGTTGCTGCTGCAGGTATTCCATGTGCCGATCGGCATTTCGCTGGGCGTGGTGTTCGCGGTGATCGGCGGTTCGGTAATCGCCTCGCTGCTGTTCCCCAAGCGCAGTCACTAAGCGGCTGCCCGGCAGTACGACAACCCCGCTACAGCCCAGCTGGCAGCGGGGTTTTTCATCTGTTGCAGCGCGATATGCCGGCTTTGTTAGCCGAAGCAAAAACGCCTACAATGGCGGCCGACCTGCCATTCATTGACGGAAAGACCAGCAATGGCCAAAACCAACAAGCCCCAGGCCAGCTTCGAGAGCGCGCTGGCTCAACTGGAAGACATCATTCGTGCCATGGAAAGCGGCGACATGCCGCTGGACAACGCCCTGACCTCCTACAAGCAGGGCATGGAACTGATCAAGTTCTGCCAGAGCAAGCTGGCAGACGCCGAACAACAGCTGCGCGTGCTGGAGAACGACGAACTCAAGCCGCTGGACCTCGCCGATGGCCAATGACAACTTCACCGCCTGGATGACCGCCACCCAGCAAGCCGTGGAAGGCACGCTGGAAGCCCTGCTGCCGGATGCCAGCCGAGCGCCGCACGTGCTGCACGAGGCGATGCGCTACAGCACGCTGCAGGGCGGCAAGCGCGTGCGCCCGCTGCTGGCCTTCGCCGCCGCCGAGCTGGTGGGCGCCGATGCGGCCAACGTGTCGCGCGTGGCCTGCGCCGTGGAGATGATCCACGCCTATTCGCTGGTGCACGACGACATGCCGTGCATGGACGACGACGTGCTGCGCCGTGGCAAACCCACCTGTCACGTGCAGTTCGATGAAGCCACCGCGCTGCTGGTGGGCGATGCCTTGCAAACGCTGGCCTTCGAGTTGGTGGCCACCGGGCTACCGGGCGTGGATGCCGCGCAGCAGCTGGCCATGGTGAAGCTGCTGGCGCAGGCATCCGGCCACGCCGGCATGGCCGGCGGCCAGGCCATTGATCTGTCCAGTGTCGGCAAGCCGCTGTCGCAGCCGGAGCTGGAGTTCATGCACCTGATGAAAACCGGTGCACTGATTCGCGCCTCGGTACTGCTGGGCGCCATGTGCGGCACGCCGCTGGATAACGCCCAGACCGAAGCGCTGGACCACTTTGCCAAGCGCATGGGCCTGGCGTTCCAGGTGGTGGACGATGTGCTGGATGTGGAAGCCGACACCGCCACGCTGGGCAAGACCGCTGGCAAGGATGCGGCCAACGACAAACCCACCTATGTCAGCCTGATGGGCCTGGGCGAGGCCAAGGCCTATGCCCGCGACCTGTACGACGACGCGCTGGCGGCACTGGCGCCGTTCGGCGACAAGGCCGCGCGCCTGAAACAGCTGGCCGACTACATCGTCGCCCGCTCGTTCTGATCACCACAAAAAAATCAATATGACAACATTGCTCGACACCATACAGAGTCCGGCCGACCTGAGAACACTCGGTCGCCACGAGCTGCCGCAACTGGCGCAGGAGCTGCGCCAGTTCCTGGTGGAAACCGTCAGCAAGACCGGCGGCCACTTTGCCTCCAACCTGGGCAGCATCGAGCTGACCATCGCCCTGCACTACGTGTTCAACACCCCGGACGACCGCCTGGTATGGGACGTGGGGCACCAGACCTACCCGCACAAGATTCTTACCGGCCGCAAGGAGCGCATGGGCAGCATGCGCCAGCTGGGCGGCCTGGCCGGCTTTCCCAAGCGTTGCGAATCCGAGTACGACACCTTTGGCGTGGGGCACTCCTCCACCTCCATCGGCGCCGCGCTGGGCATGGCGGTAGCGGCCAAGGCCCAGGGCATCCCGCGCAAGTGCGTGGCCATCATCGGCGATGGCGCCATGACAGCCGGCCAGGCCTTCGAGGCGCTGAACAACGCCGGCGCGATGGACACCGACCTGCTGGTGATCCTCAACGACAACGATATGTCGATCTCGCCCAATGTCGGCGCGCTTAACAACTACCTGGCCAAGCTGATGTCCGGCCGCTTCTACGCGGCGATGAAACAGGGCAGCAACAAGGTGCTGGGCATTGCGCCGCCGCTGCGCGAGATCGCCAGCAAGATGGAAGAACACGTAAAGGGCTTCTTCACCCCCGGCACGCTGTTCGAGGAATTCGGCTTCAACTACATCGGCCCGATCGACGGCCACGATGTGGATGTGCTGGTGGACACGCTGAAGAACATCAAGAGCCTGTCCGGCCCGCAATTCCTGCACATCGTCACCAAGAAGGGCCAGGGTTACAAGCTGGCCGAGAACGACCCGGTGAAATACCACGGCGTTACCAAGTTCGACCCGGTAAACGGCCTGGCCGCCGGCAAGAGCGGCGGTGGCAAGCCACAGTACACGCAGATCTTCGGCGACTGGCTGTGCGATATGGCCAAGCAGGACGCGCGGCTGGTGGGCATCACCCCGGCAATGCGCGAAGGCTCCGGCATGGTGCGTTTCCAGCAGGAACACCCGGACCGCTACTTCGACGTGGCGATTGCCGAACAGCACGCGGTGACCTTCGCCGCCGGCATGGCCTGTGACGGCATGAAGCCGGTGGTGGCGATCTACTCCACCTTCCTGCAGCGTGGCTATGATCAGCTGATCCACGATGTGGCGATCCAGAACCTGCCGGTGGTGTTCGCCATCGACCGCGCCGGCCTGGTGGGTGCCGACGGCCCCACCCACGCAGGCGCCTTCGACCTGTCCTTCCTGCGCTGCATCCCGAACATGACGGTGATGGCGCCGTCGGACGAAAACGAATGTCGCCAGATGCTGTACACCGCCTTCACGCTGGACACTCCCAGCGCGGTGCGCTACCCGCGCGGCACCGGCCCGGGCGCGGCCGTACTGCAGGAAATGTCGGCCATGCCGATCGGCAAGGGGCACATCCGCCGCCAGGGCGCCGGCAAGGTGGCAATCCTCGCCTTTGGCAGCATGGTGACCCCGGCGTTGGCCGCAGCCGAACAGTTCGACGCCACCGTGGCCGACATGCGTTTTGTCAAACCGCTGGATGCGGCACTGGTGCGAGAATTGGCCGCCAGCCATGAACTGCTGGTGATGGTGGAAGAAAACGTGATCATGGGCGGCGCCGGCAGCGCCTGTCTGGAGGCGCTGTCCAGCGCCGGCATCGCTATCGAAACCTTGCTGCTGGGCCTGCCGGACGATTATGTTGAGCATGGGGACCCGGCACTGCTGCTGTCGGGCTGCGGCCTGGACGCAGCCGGCATCGCCAACAGCATCGCCACCAGACTGGCAGGCCGCGGCTAAGGCCCAGCCGCCAGTGACACCGGCCAGCAGCCCCGCGCTGCTGGCCGTTTTGCTATCTACCCGGAGAACAACAATATGCAATGGGACCTTTCCGCCTGGCTGCATCTGGCCGGCACACCATACGAGAGTCTGCCGTCCTACCTTTCCAGCCTGGGCATCGGCCTGCTGATCGGCGTGGAGCGAGAGCGCAAGCAGCACACCCTGGCCGGCATCCGTACTTTTCCGCTGGTATGCATGCTGGGCACGCTGCTGACCATGCTGGTACCCAGCCTGGGTAGCGCCTGGCTTCCCGCCGCCGGCTTGCTGGCGGTAGCCGCCATGGGCATCCTGCCCGCCACCAATCGCGCCCCGGACGAGCCGCACGAACCGCGCACCACCACGGTGATCGCGCTGCTGGTGGCCTACAGCCTGGGCGTGATGATCGCCCTGGGCAATATCGAACTGGCGGTGGCACTGGGCGTGCTCACCACCGGTTTGCTGTATCTGAAGCCGGAGCTGAGCAGCTTTACCCACAAACTGCTGCGCTACGATCTGCTGGCGCTGCTGCAGTTCGCCACCCTCACCTTCATCATCCTGCCGGTGCTGCCCAACCACGGCTTCGGCCCGTACGCCGCCTTCAACCCGCACCGGATCTGGTTGCTGGTGGTGCTGATCGTGGGCGTGGGGCTGGCCGGCTACCTGGCGGTGAAAATCCTGGGCGAAAAAGTGGGCGCGCCGCTGCTGGGCTTCATGGGCGGGCTGGTATCCACCACCGCCACCAGCCTGGTGTATGCACGCGAAGCCGCGCGCAACCCCAGCTCGCAGCAGTTGGCCGCACGGGTGATCCTGCTGGCCAATATGGTGCTGTTCCTGCGGCTGCAGGTGCTGACCATGGCCATCTCGCCGGCGGCAACCCTGCCGATGCTGGGCATCATGCTGCCGGGCATGGCACTGGGCGTGCTGACCATCTTCATCAGCCAGCGTCGCAGTCAGCAGCAGGAAAACGCCCCGGAGCTGGAGCTGAAAAACCCGGCGCAACTGAACATTGCCCTGGGGTTTGCCGCGTTGTTCGCGGTGGTAATGCTGTGCTCGGCATGGCTGAAGGACATCTTCGGCAATAGCGGCCTGTACATCATGGCGCTGGTTTCCGGCATCAACGATGTGGACGCCATTGCCCTGACGTCACTGGAAATGTTCGGCCAGCAGCAGGTAGCACTGCAACCGCTGCTGGTTACCGTAACCATCGCGGTGCTGGTCAATACCGCGTTCAAGTTCAGCCTGATCTTCAGCATTGCCGGCCGCGAGCTGGCCATGCGCTGCCTGCCCACGCTGGCCATGGCCATGGTAGGCATGCTGGGAGGTCTGGCGCTGAGCGTTCTGCTGTAATTCAGCCGCCCGCAGCCAGGCGGGCGATCAGGTCGGCGGTTGCCAGCGGGTGCTCCAGCGGGAACAGATGACTGCCCGGTTGGCTTACCACCCTGGCAGCCAGGTGCCGGCGCATGAAGGCCAGATCATGCGGCCGCACCGCGCTGCCCTGCGCCGCCACCACGTAATCCAGCGGTACCGTGAGCTTGCCGCGCTGGAACCAGGCATCGTGTGGCAGGGTCTCGTAGATGGCATGCTCCACTGCCGGGCGGAATTTCAGGCAACGCCCGCCCGCGCCGTTATCCACCGTGCCGAATTGTGCATAGTCGCGCAGGCAGTCTTCGTCCCAGCGATTGAACACCGGCTTGCGGGCGAAGAAGTCATATACCGATTCCACGCTGGCCCAGTTGTCGCGCCGCCGCAGCGTGCCGGTGCCGCCGGGGGTGAGCTGCTGGATGAAGCCCAGCCGCTTGGCCAGCCAGATCACCAGTGCGCTGCGTGGCCCCAGCAGCGGCGAATCCAGCACGATCAGCCGCCGAAAGCGCTGCGGCTCGCGAATCGCCGCCATGAACAGGATGGCACCGCCCAGCGAATGGCCCACCGCCAGCACCGGCTCACGATAGTGCGCGTCCATATAGGCCAGCGTTTCGTCCACCAGCCGCGGCCAACAGTCGGTAACCGGGTACGCCGGATCGTGGCCGATGGCATCCAGGTAGCCCACTTCATAGCCGTGCTCGCCCAGTCGCTGGTGCAGCTTGCGATAGATGGAGGCGGGAAAGCTGTTGGCGTGGCCGAAATGCAGTTTCATGTCCGGGTTTCCATGGCGAATGCCGCATCATACACCAAGCAAACGCTTGGCTCAGGCTCCACGGCATGACGTTGGCCGCACACACGGTTGGGCGCCTCGAAAAACCCCGCTTTCTAAGCGAAACAAGGCACGAACGAAAAAATTCGACGCAGCATATATCTGGTATGTAAGGAGAAGTTTTTCGTGAGCAACGCAGTATCGCGACGAAAGCGGGAGTTTTTCGAGGTGTCCTGTTAAGCTGCCGGCCTGAACCAAGCCACCCTACGGTGGTCACTTACCGATACTTGCAATCGCCACCAACCATGTCACTGTCTCGCCTGATCCGACCGATTTTCCTGCTGCTACTGGCATTGCTCAGTGCCGGCAGCTGGGCGCTGAATCCCGATGAACTGCTGCCACCGGAGCGCGCCTTTGCCGCGCGGCTGGAACAGCAGGGACAAACACTGCTGCTGCATCTGGATGTGGCCAAGGGCTACTACCTGTATCGCGAACGCATCCAGCTTGCCCCGCAGCCTGCCGGCAGTGTCAACGTGCCGGCGCTACCACCGGGCGAAGCCAAGAATGACCCCTATTTCGGCCGCCAGCAGGTATTCCACCAGGGCATCACCCTCAGCCTGCCGTTGAACGGCCCGCTACCGCCCGGCTTTGTACTGAAAACCGTGGTGCAGGGCTGTGCCGATGCCGGCCTGTGCTACCCGCCGCTGACCCGCAGCCTGAAAGTGGGCGACGGCATGAGCAGCAACCCGTGGCTGGACAGCACCCCCAGCCAGAGCGGCGCGCCCACCCTGGCGCGCGGCAAGCTGGCCGCCACGCTGGCGGCATTCTTTGCTGCCGGCCTCGCCATGGCATTCACCGCCTGCATGTACCCGCTGCTACCCATTGTGTCGTCGCTGATCGCCGGCCACGGCCACCGGCTGAGCAAGCGCCGTGGCTTCGGACTGTCGCTGGCGTATGTGCAGGGACTGGCGCTCACCTACACCGCTGTGGGCGTGGCCGCCGGTCTTACCGGCAGCCTGCTCACCGTGTGGCTGCAGCAACCGGCAGTGATTCTGGCCGCTGCCGGGCTGATGGTGCTGTTCGCCCTGGCCATGTTCGACGTGATCAGCATCCAGCTGCCAGCCGCGCTGCAAACCCGGCTCGCCACCACCTCCAACCGCCTGAGCGGCGGCCATGTCGCCACCGTGTTCGGCATGGGCGCGCTGTCGGCATTGCTGATCGGCCCCTGCGTAGCACCGCCGCTGGCGGTGGCGCTGGGCTATATCGGCCAGAGTGGCGACGCACTGCTGGGCGGCGCCGCCCTGTACGCCATGGCGCTGGGCCTGGGCCTGCCGCTGCTGCTGGTAGGCACCTTTGGCGGCCACGTGCTGCCGCGTGCCGGGCAGTGGATGAACGCGGTCAAGGCCGGCTTCGGCTGCGTGATGCTGGGTGTGGCGATCTGGATGGCAGGCCCCTTCCTGCCCACGCCAGTCACCATGCTGCTGTGGGGCGCGCTGGCGCTGGGCATCGCCTGGCGACTGGCACGCGCGGCCGGTCAGGGGGTGGCGGCATGGCTGCGCCGTCTGCTGGCGGTGCTGTTTGCCGTGGCCGGCCTGCTGCAGCTGCTCGGCGCCGCCACCGGCGCGCCGTCACCACGCCTGCCCTGGGCCGGCATCTGGCATGGCCAGCAGCTCCCCAAGGCGGTGTTTACCCGCGTACAGAACAATACCGAGCTGGATGCCGCGCTGGCAGCAGCCAAGGCAGCCGGCAAGCCGGTACTGCTGGATTTCTACGCCGACTGGTGCGTGAGCTGCATCGAGATGGAAGAAACCACCTTCCGCGACCCGGCGGTACGCCAGCGCATGGACCGGATGCAGCTGCTGCAGGCCGACGTCACCGCCAACACCCCGGCACAACAGGACATGCTCAAGCGCTTCGGCCTGTACGGCCCGCCGGGCATCATGCTGTACGACGCCAGCGGCCGGCAGACTCAGCAGGTGATCGGTTATCAGGATGCCGGCGATTTCCTGCGCAGCCTGGATGCGGCCAACCTTGAGCAATAAAGGATTCCCACTATGCAAGCCATCGTAGATTTCATCCTGGAGCTGGACCGGCTCAAGGGCGTTACCCGCAAGACCCGGCCGCTGGGGCTGGACCGCCAGGAAAACTCCGCCGAGCACAGCTGGCAGATCGCCATGCTGGCCGCCTCGCTGCAACCCTACGCGGCGCAGCCGGTGGACATCCACCGCGTGATCGGCATGCTGCTGGTGCACGACATCGGCGAGATCGAAACCGGCGACACCATCGTCTATGCCGAGGAAGGCTGGGAGGAGCGCAAGGCGGCGGAGCTGGCGGCAGTGACGCGCATCTTCGGCCTGCTGCCGGAGGCACAGGGCGCGCGCTTTCTGGCGCTGTGGCAGGAATTCGAGGACGGCGAAACGGCAGAAGCGCGCTTCGCCCACGCCGCCGACCGCGCCATGCCGGTGCTGCTGAACCTGGCCAACAACGGCCAGAGCTGGCGCGAGAACGGCATCAGCCACGAGCGGGTGGTAAAACGCATCGGCCCGCCGATCCGCGAAGGCTGCCCGGCGCTGTGGGTCTACCTGGAAGCGCAGCTGGAGCACGCGCGGCAGCAGGGCTGGTTTGGCGCCTGAGCTGGCAGCCGGTCAGCCAGGAGCGGCCCCTAGCTGCAACTGCAGATAGTCGGCATAACTCTGTTCGCGTTGCGCGGCGTCCAGCGCCTGCTCGTAGCGTGGCAGATGGCGGCGCCCGCGCTCGGTAAAGGCCGCATACAGCCCCACTGGCTGCTCCGGCAAGGGCAGCAGGCGGAACTGCTCCTGCCCCCCCCGCCGCCGCAACACTTCGCGCACCGCATAAGGCTCCGGGCTATAGAAGGCATCGATACGGCCCAGCGTCAGCTTCTGCAGGCTGCGTTCCAGTACATCGTCACCTGACATGGCATCCAGCTGGGAACGGCGGCTGGCCAGTAGCGGCGACAGATAGCCATCGGCCCAGATGCCGATACGCATGTCCTGCAACTGTTCTGCCACGCGAATTTCGCGATAGGACGACTGCTGGCGCACTACCAGCACACCCCGCATCAGCAATAGCGGGCGACTGGCGAACTGCAGTTGTCGCCGCCGTTCGGCACTGCCGGCAAGGTAGAGCACCATATCCAGTTGCCTATCCTGTAGCAGCCGGGACAGCGGCTCCTGCCGATAGCTGGGCTGCACCCCCATCAACTGCGCCAGCCGCTGGAAATACTGCAAGGCGTAGCCGGCCGGCTCGCCATCCTGAAGGTAGCCATGTGGCGGCAGATAGAAGTAGCCCACCCGCAGCACCGGCTGCTGCGCTGCCAGCAGCAAGGGCCACAGCAGCAGTAGCAGGAAAAAGCCGCGTTTCATCCCCTCTCCCCATTTGTGCACGCTTGTTATTGTCATCTGCTCATCATCGCGGCGAATGGGCTCGATATCAATAAAAAAACCCATGCATGGCATGGGTTTCTGCTTAGTGCCAACGTTGGCCGCAAGCCTTACATCACTTCATCTTCCAGCGCGCGGGCAATCACCAGCTTCTGCACGTCCGAGGTACCTTCGTAGATCTGCGCCACGCGTACGTCGCGGTAGATGCGCTCCAGCGGGTAGTCGGCCAGGTAGCCGTAGCCGCCCAGAGTCTGGATAGCGGCCGAGCAAACCGCCTCTGCCATCTCCGACGCTACCAGCTTGGCCATGCTGGATTCCTTCAGGCACGGCTTGCCGGCGTCCTTCAGTGCTGCCGCGTGCCACACCAGCTGTCGTGCAGCCTCCAGCTTCGCAGCAGCCTCCGCTAGGCGGAAGCCCACCGCCTGGTGGCGGATGATGGTCTGGCCGAAAGTCTGGCGCTCTGTGGCGTAGCGGGTGGCAAACTGCAATGCCGCGCGCGCCATGCCCAGGCACTGCGCGGCAATGCCGATACGGCCGGATTCCAGGTTGGCCAGCGCAATGCGGTAGCCCTCGCCTTCCTTGCCCAGCAGGTGGCTGGCCGGCACGCGCACGCTGTCGAACACCACCTGGCAGGTGTCGGAGGCATGCTGCCCCATCTTGTCCTCCACCTTGGCCACGCTGTAACCGGCGCTGGCGGTGGGCACCAGGAAGGCGCTGATGCCCTTCTTGTGCGCCGCCGGGTCGGTGACCGCGAACACGATGGCCACGTCGGCATGCTTGCCGTTGGTGATGAACTGCTTCACGCCGCTGATCACCCAGTCGTCGCCGTCACGCACTGCACGGGTGCGCAGCGCCGAGGCGTCGGAGCCGGCATCCGGCTCGGTGAGGCAGAAGGCGGAAATCCACTCGCCACGGGCAATCGGGCGCAGGAAGGTCTGCTTCTGCCAGTCGCTACCGAAGCGCTCGATCGGCCCGCAGCCCACCGAGTTGATTACCGAGATGATGGTGGACAGCGCGCCGTCGCCGGCGGCGATCTCCTCGATCACCGCAGCCAGGGTGACGTAGTCCAGCCCGGCACCATCCCACTCCTCGGCCACGGTGAGGCCGAAGCAGCCCAGCTCGCCCAGCCCCATCAGCGCCTGGCGCGGGAAGGCATGGCTCTTGTCCCATTCGGCGGCATGCGGCGCGATTTCGCGCTGCACGTAGTGGCGAATGGCGTCTACTACCAGTTCCTGTTCAGCAGTCAGCAGCATGTCGCGCTCCTTACACCAGCTCTACTGCCAGCGCGGTAGCTTCGCCGCCGCCAATGCACAGGCTGGCCACGCCACGCTTGAGGCCGCGGGCCTGCAGTGCTGCCAGCAAGGTCACCACGATGCGCGCGCCGGAAGCGCCGATCGGGTGGCCCAGCGCGCAGGCGCCGCCGTTCACGTTCACCTTGTCGTGCGGCAACGCCAGATCGTGCATCGCCGCCATGGTCACCACCGCGAAGGCTTCGTTGATCTCGAACAGGTCCACGTCGGCCACGTTCCAGCCAGCCTTGGCCAGCAGCTTCTGCATCGCGCCCACCGGCGCGGTGGAGAACCAGGCCGGCTCGTGCGCATGGGTGGCGTGCGCCACGATGCGTGCCAGCGGCGTCAGCCCGCGTGCGGCGGCTTCGCTGGCACGCATCAGCACCAGCGCGGCGGCGCCGTCGGAAATGGAGCTGGCATTGGCCGGGGTCACCGTGCCGTCCTTGCGGAATGCCGGCTTGAGGGTGGGAATCTTGTCCGGGTTGGCTTTCAACGGCTGCTCGTCGGTGTCGATCACCTCCTCGCCCTTGCGGCCAACTATCGTCACCGGCGTGATCTCGCTCTTGAAAGCGCCGCTGGTGATGGCCGCCTGCGCACGGCTAAGCGAGGCAATCGCGTATTCGTCCTGCGCACTGCGGCTGAAGCCGTATTTGTCGGCGCAGGCTTCTGCGAACACGCCCATCAGCTTGCCCTTGTCGTAGGCATCTTCCAGCCCGTCCAGGAACATGTGGTCCTTGATTTCGCCATGGCCCAGGCGCAGCCCGCCGCGTGCCTTGGGAATGATGTACGGGGCGTTGCTCATGCTTTCCATGCCGCCGGCCACCATCACGCTGGCACTACCGGCCAGCAGCAGATCGTGCGCCAGCATCATCGCCTTCATGCCGGAGCCGCACATCTTGTTCACCGTGGTGGCGTTGGCGGACTGCGGCAGCCCGCCCTTGATCGCCGCCTGGCGCGCCGGAGCCTGGCCCTGACCAGCCGGCAGCACGCAACCCATGATCACCTCTTCCACCGCCTCCGGCGCCAGGCCGGCGCGCGCTACCGCGGCGCGAATGGCGGCGGCGCCCAGCTCGCTGGCGCTCAGCGCCGACAGGCTGCCCTGAAAGCCACCCATGGCGGTACGCGCCATGCCCACGATTACAATTGCATCTTGTTGCATTACAGCCTCCGGCGTGATGTGTACGTTTACGTTAACGTAAAGTTAATTTGAAAAACAAGCCGCCTCGTTGGCGGCTGTCGCGTAAACGCGATAGGGAGTCTCGAAAACGCTCAGCCTTTGCTGCGCGTGTGCAGCCATTCCTCGCACTGGCCGCGCACCTGGCCAATTTCCTTCAGCACCAGCTGCAGATCCTGCATCTGCCGCTTCAGCTGCTGTTCGCGACTGCTGAGCAGGTCGATGAATTTCTTCAGCTGCGGCTCGTCGGTGTTGGCCGCATCGTACAGCTCGAACAGCTCGCGGATTTCCTGCAGCGACAGGCCGATGCGCTTGCCACGCAGGGTGAGCATCAGCCGTACACGGTCGCGGCGGGTGTAGATGCGGCGCTGCCCTTCCCGTGCGGGGGACAATAAGCCTTCAGCCTCGTAAAAACGGATGGCGCGGGTGGTGACATCAAACTCCTGCGCCAGCTCGGAAATGCTGAAGGTGCGATCAGCAGCTACGTTCACGACAACTCCTGGAAAGGTTCGGCAAAGCGCCGGCACGGGGCCGGCAAGTACGCAATCACCGGATTGTAATACGTGGCCGCGTTTGCGGCATCCGGCATATCCCGCACTGCGGCCAGCAGGCAGCCGGCCTGCGGCATGGCGATTCGTACAAGTTTTTTCATTATAGTTGACGTTTACGTAAACTAGAATTAATTTTGCCAACCATCCATCAGCGGAGGAAGCAAGATGAGCATGACCACCATCGGCGTTGTTGGCGCCGGCACCATGGGCAACGGTATTGCCCAGGTATTCGCCCAGGCGGGTTTCAACGTGATCATGGCCGATGTTGGCCAGCAGGCGCTGGACCGCGGCCTGGCCAGCATCAGCAACAGCCTGAGCCGGCTGGTGAAAAAGGGCCAGTTCAACGACAACGAGGCGGTGGCCACCCTGTCGCGCATCCGTGGCAGCGCCCTGCTGGCCGACCTCGCCGGCTGCCAGCTGGTAGTGGAAGCCGCCACCGAAAACGCCGCGGTGAAGGAAAAAATCTTTCGCGAGCTGGCAGATATCGTGAGCCCGGACTGCATCCTGGCCAGCAACACCTCGTCGATCTCGCTGACCACCATCGCCGCCTGGGTGAAGCAGCCGGAGCGGGTGATCGGCATGCATTTCATGAACCCGGTGCCGGTGATGCAGCTGGTGG
This sequence comes from Vogesella amnigena, assembly GCF_042648905.1. Taxonomy (NCBI): domain Bacteria; kingdom Pseudomonadati; phylum Pseudomonadota; class Betaproteobacteria; order Neisseriales; family Chromobacteriaceae; genus Vogesella; species Vogesella amnigena. The sequence goes on from NZ_JBHRYH010000009.1 coordinate 48,491, forward strand.
AGATCATCCGCGCGCTGCAGACCAGCGACGCCACCCACGCCGCCATCCACGCACTCAGCCTGCAGCTGGGCAAAACCCCGGTAACGGTGAAGGACGGCCCGGGCTTTGTCTCCAACCGCGTGCTGATGCCGATGATCAACGAGGCGGCCTTCGTGCTGTACGAAAACCTGGCCAGCGCCGAGGACATCGACACAGTGCTGAAGCTGGGCATGAACCACCCCATCGGCCCGCTGGCGCTAGCGGACCTGATTGGCCTCGACACATGTCTATCCATCATGGACATCCTGTACCGCGAGTTCCGCGACTCCAAGTACCGCGCCTGCCCGCTGCTGGTGCAGCTGGTGGCGGCCGGACACCTGGGGCGCAAGAGCGGTCAGGGCTTCTATCGCTACTGATTGCTACCGACAACACCCCTGACCCCGCGCTACCCGCCCTGGATCAGGGAATGTTGCCAACAGCAAGAACGCCGCCGCCAGCCACCAGCCGGCTTGCGGCCAACCTTTGGATGCGCGCCCGGCGCGCCTGCAGGAAGGAGCAATACCATGTCTCAGCTTCCCACCGTCAAGCTGCTGATCGGCGGCGAATTCGTCGAATCGCAGAGCAGCGAATGGCGCGAGGTGATCAACCCCGCCACCCAGCAGGTGCTGGCACGCGTGCCGATGGCCACCGCCGATGAGGTGAACGCCGCGGTAGCCGCTGCCAGCCGCGCCTTCAATAGCTGGAAGAAAACTCCGATCGGCGCCCGCGCCCGCATCTTCCTCAAGTACCAGCAACTGATCCGTGAGCACATGCAGGAACTGGCCGCCATCCTCACCGCCGAACAGGGCAAGACCCTGGCCGATGCCGAGGGTGACATCTTCCGCGGCCTGGAGGTGGTGGAGCATGCGGCCAACATCGGCACCCTGCAGATGGGCGAATTCGCCGAGAACGTGGCCGGCGGCGTGGATACCTACACCCTGCAACAGCCGCTGGGCGTGTGCGCCGGCATCACCCCATTCAACTTCCCGGCCATGATTCCGCTGTGGATGTTCCCGATGGCCATCGCCACCGGCAACACCTTCGTACTGAAGCCTTCGGAGCAGGACCCGATGGTGACCATGAGGCTGGTGGAGCTGGCGCTGGAAGCCGGCATTCCGCCGGGCGTGCTCAATGTGGTACACGGCGGGCCGGAGGTGGTGAATGCCATCTGCGACCACCCTGACATCAAGGCGGTGTCCTTTGTCGGCTCCAGCCGCGTTGGCAGCCACGTCTACCACCGCGCCAGCCAGAACGGCAAACGCGTGCAGTGCATGATGGGCGCCAAGAACCACGCCATCGTGCTGCCAGACGCCAACAAGGACCAGGCGCTGAATCAGCTCACCGGCGCGGCATTCGGCGCCGCCGGCCAGCGCTGCATGGCCCTGTCGGTTGCAGTACTGGTGGGCGAGGCGCAGCAGTGGATACCCGAGCTGGTGGCACGCGCCAAATCGCTTAGCGTGGGCGCCGGCAAAGACAACCCGGATCTCGGCCCGCTGATCAGCTGCACCGCGCGCGAACGTGTGACCGGGCTGATCGCCAAGGGCGTTGCGGAAGGCGCGCGACTGGAACTGGACGGCCGCCACGTGCACGTGCCCGGCTACGAGCAGGGCAACTTCGTCGGCCCCACCATTTTCAGCGGCGTGAAGCCGGGCATGAGCATCTACGAGCAGGAAATCTTCGGCCCGGTACTGTGCCTGTTGGCCGCAGACAGCCTGGACGAAGCCATCGCCATCATCAATGCCAACCCGCACGGCAACGGCACCGCCATCTTCACGCAAAGCGGCGCAGCGGCACGCAAGTTCCAGGAAGAGATCAACGTGGGCCAGGTAGGCATCAACGTGCCGATTCCGGTGCCGGTGCCGCTGTTCTCGTTTACCGGTTCGCGCGGCAGCAAGCTGGGTGACCTGGGCCCGTACGGCAAGCAGGTGGTGCTGTTCTACACCCAGACCAAGACCGTCACCAGCCGCTGGTTCGACGACGAAGCCAGCAGCGGCAAGGTGCATACCACCATTGCGCTGCGCTAGCCGGCCGAAAGGACGCCATATGGATTTTGCCCTCAGCGACGACCAGATCGCCTTTCGTGACAGCGCGCGCGAGTTTGCCAGCCATGAACTGGCGCCGCATGCCGCGCACTGGGACGAAGCAGAGATTTTTCCGCTGGACACCCTGCGTCGCGCCGGCGACATGGGCTTTTGCGGCCTGTACACACCGGAGCAATACGGCGGGCTGGGCCTGAGCCGGCTGGATGCCGCCATCGTGTTCGAAGAGCTGGCCGCCGGCTGCACCTCCACCACCGCTTACCTCACCATCCACAATATGGTGAGCTGGATGGTGGGCAGCTTTGCCCGCCCGGAAGTGGCCGCCGAATGGGCGCCGCGACTGGCCAGCGGCGAGCTGCTGGGCAGCTACTGCCTTACCGAACCCGGCGCCGGCTCCGACGCCGCAAGCTTGCGCACCCGCGCCGAACGCCAGGGCGACAGCTACGTGCTGAACGGCAGCAAGGCCTTCATCTCCGGCGCCGGCAGCAGCAATGTGCTGGTGGTGATGGCGCGCACTGGCGGGCCGGGGCCCAAGGGCATTTCCGCCCTGCTGGTGCCTGCCGACACCCCCGGCATCAACTACGGCAAAAAAGAGAGAAAGATGGGCTGGAACAGCCAGCCCACCCGCACCATCACCTTCGACAATGTCGCCGTGCCTGCGGCCAACCTCTTGGGCGAGGAAGGCCAGGGCTTTGCGCTGGCCATGAAGGGGCTGGATGGCGGTCGCATCAATATCGCCACCTGCTCGGTGGGCACTGCGCAGGCCGCACTGGAGACTGCCACCCGCCACGTACAGCAGCGACAGCAGTTCGGCCAGCCGCTGGCCGAGTTCCAGAGTGTGCAGTTCCGTCTGGCCGACATGGCCACCGAGCTGATCGCCGCACGCCAGCTAGTAAGGTTGGCCGCATGGAACCTGGACAACGCCAGCCCGGACGCCAGCAGCTACTGCGCCATGGCCAAGCGTTTTGCCACCGATACCGGCTTCAAGGTAGCCAACGAGGCGCTGCAACTGTTCGGCGGCTACGGCTACATCAAGGAATACCCGCTGGAGCGCTACCTGCGCGACAACCGCGTGCATCAGATACTGGAAGGCACCAACGAAATCATGCGCGTGATCATTGCCCGCCGCCTGCGGCAGGAAGGCGCGCTGGACACGCTGCGCTGACCAACAAGCTGATTCGCCACGGAAGGCCAGCAGGATTTTTTAGCCACGGAAGCACATGGAAAGGCACGGAAGAAAACAATGAACTTGATTGACTGCTTTTTGTTCGTGTTTTTCGTGGCAAACATAAAACCGCTCTGGCCACGAACCCCACGAAAGGACACGAAACGCTGCCTGACCTGCTGTTGGCTACCCGACGCTTCAGCCAGCCGGATTTTTTAGCCAAGGGCGCTCACGGCAAGGTACGAAAGAAAACAATGCGCTTGGTTGACTGCTCTTTTTTTCGTGTTTTTCGTGGGGTTCGTGGCCAGAAATTTCCGTGTTCTTCCGTGTGCTTCCGTGGCAAAAACAAAGGACTCTTCAACATGCATTACACCAATCTGCAGGTCGAAAAAATCGGCCACACCGCCCTCGTCACCATCGCCAACCCGCCGGCCAACACCTGGACCTACGACAGCCTGCAGGCGCTGAAACGGCTGGTGGCCGACCTGAACGCCGACCGCGACATCTACGCGCTGGTGATTACCGGCCAGGGCGAGAAGTTCTTTTCCGCCGGCGCCGACCTCAAGTTGTTCGCCGATGGCGACAAGGGCGTAGCGGCCAGCATGACCATCCTGTTCGGCGAGGCATTCGAGGCGCTGTCGGCATTCCGCGGCGTGAGCATCGCCGCCATCAACGGCTATGCCATGGGCGGCGGGCTGGAATGCGCACTGGCCTGCGACATCCGCATCGCCGAGGAACAGGCGCAGATGGCGCTGCCGGAAGCCGCAGTTGGCCTGCTACCCTGCGCCGGTGGCACACAGCACTTGCCGTGGCTGGTAGGCGAAGGCTGGGCCAAGCGCATGATCCTGTGTGGCGAGCGGGTGGATGCCGCCACTGCGCTGCGCATCGGCCTGGTGGAAGAAGTGGTGTCTCGCGGCGCCGCCCGCGACGCGGCGCTGGCGCTGGCGGAAAAGGTTGGCCGCCAGTCACCCTGCTCCGTCACCGCCTGCAAGACCCTGGTACAGGCCGCGCGCCACGCGCCGCCTGCGGCCAACCTGATCCACGAGCGCGAGCTGTTCATCAAGCTGTTCGATACCCAGGATCAGCGCGAAGGCGTGCAGGCGTTTCTGGAAAAACGCACGCCGACCTGGAAAAACGCCTGAGCCCGCCAACAAGAACAAAGGGAACACCATGAACGACGCGGTACTGTTTGACGAAATCGCCACCGCCGGTGGCCGGCGCATCGGCGTGGCGCTGCTCAATGCCGAGAAATCGCTGAACGCGCTGAACCTGGAGATGATTCGCCTGCTGGACGCACGGCTGTCGATCTGGGACCGTGACGACGGCATTGTGGCGGTACTGCTGCGCGGCAGCGGCGACAAGGCGTTCTGCGCCGGCGGCGACGTGCGCGCCATGCGCGAGGCAATTCTGGCCGACGACAGCTACCCCAACCCGCTGGCCACCGAATTCTTCAGCCGCGAATACGCGCTGGACTACCGCATCCACACCTACCGCAAGCCGCTGCTGGTTTGGGGCCACGGCATCGTGATGGGTGGCGGCCTGGGGCTGCTGGCCGGCGCCAGCCACCGTGTGGCCACCGCCAGCACCCGCATCGCCATGCCGGAAATTACCATCGGCCTGTACCCGGACGTGGGCGGCAGCTGGTTCCTGCAGCGCATGCCGGCACGCTGCGGCCTGTTCCTCGGCCTCACCGGCGCTCCGCTGAACGCCCGCGATGCATTGCTGACCAACCTGGCCGACCACATCCTGCCGCAAACCGGCTGGCCGCTGCTGCTGGACCTGCTGCGCCAGGCTGCCTGGCAGGCGGAGCCTGCGGCCAACCATGAGTTGCTCACCGCACTGCTGGGCGAGCTGGAAGCCGGCAACAGCGACGTGGTGCCTGACGGCAACCTGGCACGTAACCTGCCGGCCATCCACGCACTGCTGAACAAGGGCTCGCTGGCAGCCTTCGACCACGCGCTGCGCCACGGCAGCTTCGACGACCCGTGGCTGGCGGCGGCCACCGAGACCTACCGCGCCGGCTGCCCGGCCAGCGCCGCTGTGTGCTGGGAAATCTTCCACCGCGCGCGTCACCTGTCGCTTGCCGAAGTGTTCCGCATGGAGCTGGTGCTGTCGGTGAACTTCTGCGCCGCACCGGACTTCCGCGAAGGCGTGCGTGCGCTGCTGGTGGACAAGGACAGACAGCCGCGCTGGTCGCGCCCCACCCTCGCCGCGGTGGATTCCGGCTATGTCGCACAACATTTCGCCTCACCGTGGCGGCCACAGAATCATCCATTGGCTACGCTGTAAGTGCCACCAGCGCTGGCGCAGCCTCACCATGGCGCCGGCACCTGGATTCCTCATCGCAAGGAGCCGCATCATGCAACACATCGCATTCATTGGCCTGGGCAATATGGGCGGCCCGATGGCCATCAACTTGGTCAAATCCGGCTACGCCGTACGCGGTTTCGACCTGTCGCCAGAGGCGCTGGCACACTTCGCCGAGCACGGCGGCAACGCCGTGCGCTCGGTGGCGGAGGCTGTCGATGGCGCCGACACCATCATCTCCATGCTGCCAGCCGGCAAGCACGTCGCCGCGCTGTACCAGGGTAGCGAAGGGCTGTTCACCACCCTGCCGCAAGGCACACTGGTGATCGACTGCAGCACCATCGACGCGCAGACAGCGCGCGATGTCGGGCGCGTAGCGGAACACAGCGGGCTGTGCTTCATCGACGCGCCGGTTTCCGGCGGCACTGCCGGCGCCGCCGCCGGCACCCTCACCTTCATGGTGGGGGGCGATGCGGCCAACGTGGATGCCGCACGGCCGCTGCTGTCGGCCATGGGCAAGCGCATCTTCCACGCCGGCGACATCGGCGCCGGGCAGATCGCCAAGGCCTGCAACAACATGCTGCTGGGCATTCTGATGGCCGGCACCGCCGAAGCGCTGGCCATGGGCGTGAAAAACGGGCTGGACCCGGCAGTGCTGTCGGAGATCATGGCCAGCAGCTCCGGCCGCAACTGGGCGCTGGAACTGTACAACCCGTGGCCGGGGGTGATGGACAACGTGCCGGCCAGCCACGGCTACCAGGGCGGCTTCATGTCGGAACTGATGCTGAAAGACCTGGGGCTGGCCGAGGAAATGGCACTGCACAGCCATGCGGCCAACCCGCTGGGGGCACTGGCACGCAGCCTGTACGAACAGCACGTGGCCGCAGGTAACGGCAAGCTGGATTTCTCCAGCATCCTGCAGCAGTTCCGGCGCTAAGCCGCAGCAGAAGCCCTGGGGTACGTCAGCCGTGCCCCAGGCTTACCTGCCACCAAAGCCGGCCCCTGATCGATGCACGCCATGGTGCGTACTGGCGCAAGCAGTCTTGCGAATGTGATATTTTGCCAAGGGCGCAAGGCACCGGCGGCCTTGCCCGCCACTCGATCTGAAAGGTTCTGTCTGATGGGAAACCAGGTCTTCTACTCAAGCCTCATGATGGCAACCGGGATCGGCATCCCGATAATGGCGACACTAAGCGGAACCCTGGGCGCCAGGTATGGCAGCTCGGCACTCGCGGCAAGCATCCTGTTTACCGTTGCGCTGCTGCTTTCCGTGGCCTACCTGTTTGCTGTAGAGGGCGGCCTGAAGCCATTCCCCAAAATGGCGCTGCCGTTCTATTTCTATCTGGGCGGCGTGTTCGTGGCATTTTACGTTCTCAGCATCACCTGGGTAGCGCCGAAGTTCGGCGTTGGCAATGCCGTCGCCTTCGTGCTGCTGGGGCAGCTGCTATCGATGGCAACCATAGATCAGTTTGGCCTGCTGGGCGCCCCGATCCATGCCATCACCCCGCAACGGGCCATTGGGCTGATCCTGATGGCGGCAGGCGTATTCCTGGCAGTACGCCGCGGCTAGCAGCACTCTCACTACCATAGCGACAGGCAAGCCGGCCGTGCCATTTGCGGCCCGGCAAACACCAGAACCCGCAGCCCTGACGCCGCGTTATCGAAATAATCAGCCTTTGCCGCAAAATCCCCGTAATTTCAACAGCAAAAACCAAACAATCGGAGTACACTAGCGGCTCGCGCCTTTGCCAATCAGCGCGACCTCTTCTTGGCCCTTGGCTTCCTGCCCGGCCCACCTTCGACAAACAGAACTCATGTCTACCCGGATTGGTATTGTCTTACGCAATGGGTAGGCATCTGCTTGCAAAACTAATACATGTCAGAATCGAATTTTGCCGCACTGGGCCTTGCTGAGCCCATCCTGCGAGCCGTAGCCGATACCGGCTACACCCAGCCTACCCCTATCCAGGCGCAGGCCATTCCGCAAGTACTGCAAGGTGGCGACCTGTTGGCCGCAGCACAGACGGGAACCGGCAAGACCGCCGGCTTCACCCTGCCGTTGCTGCACCGCCTGATGGACGCGCCGAGCAAACAGAAAGGCCGCCCGCGCGCGCTGGTGCTGACCCCTACCCGCGAACTGGCGGCCCAGGTGGAAGAATCGGTACGCGAGTACGGCAAATACCTGTCGCTGAAATCCATGGTGATGTTCGGCGGCGTGGGTATCAACCCCCAGATCAACGCGCTGAAAAAGCCGGTGGACATCCTGGTGGCCACCCCTGGCCGCCTGCTCGACCACGCCGGCCAGAAAACCGTGGACCTGTCCGGGGTGGAAATCCTGGTGCTGGACGAAGCCGACCGCATGCTGGACATGGGCTTCATCCACGACATCAAGAAAGTGCTGGCCCTGCTGCCGGCACAGCGTCAGAACCTGCTGTTCTCCGCCACCTTCTCCGACGACATCAAGAAGCTGGCCGACAAACTGCTGAATCAGCCCAAGCTGGTGGAAGTGGCACGCCCCAACGCCACCAACGAGCAGATCACGCAGAAGGTCTACATGGTGGACCGCGACCGCAAGACCGATCTCTTGATCGAGATGATCAAGTCCGGCGACTGGCATCAGGTACTGGTATTCACCCGTACCAAGCACGGCGCCAACCGCCTGGCGGAAAAACTGGAAAAAGCCGGCGTGGCCAGCATGGCGATTCACGGCAACAAGAGCCAGGGTGCCCGCACCAAGGCGCTGGCCGGCTTCAAGGATGGCAGTCTGCCGGTTCTGGTGGCCACCGACATCGCCGCCCGCGGCCTGGATATCGAAGAGCTGCCACACGTGGTGAACTACGAGCTGCCCAACGTGCCGGAAGACTACGTACACCGCATCGGCCGTACCGGCCGCGCCGGCTGCAACGGCGAGGCGATCTCACTGGTCTGCGTGGACGAGCTGGGCTTCCTGCGCGATATCGAGAAGCTGACCAAGAAGCCGATCGAGCGCTTCACCCAGCCAGGCTTCGAAGCCGACCTGAACGCCGAGCCGCAAGCCATCGAAATCGGCCTGGGCCGCTACATTCATGGCGCCCTGGTGCCGACCACCGCACCGAAAGGCGCCAAGGGCGACAGCCGTGGTCGTGGCGGCCAGCGCCGTCAGGGCCAAGGGCAGGGCCAGAACCGCGCCAAGCCTGCCGACACTGGCGACAAGCCGCGCCAGCAGCAGGCCAAGCCGGCTGCCAAGCAGAACGATGGTGGCAAGCCGCGCAGCGACAAGCCCCGCTCCGACCGCCAGCAGCCGCAGGCAGCGGCTGCACAAGGCCAGAAGCGCCAGCAGCAAGCGCAGCCGCAACAGCGCAAGCCGCAGGAAAAGCGCAACAAGTCGCTGCCGGGCATGAACGAACCGAACGGCAATGTGTTCTATGATAATGGCCCGCGCCAGCCGTCACTGACCATGCACGAGCTGAGCCAGGGCCTAATTCCGGGCAAGCAGCCGCGCCAACCGCAGGCCGCACGCAGCAACAGCGGCCCGCGCCAGCAGCAAGGCTTCGGCCAGGGTCAGGGTCAGGGCGCCAACAGCAACGGCCGTCGCGGCGGCAGTGGTAAGCCACGCCAGCAGCAGGCGGCACTGTTTAGCCCGCCGAAGCGTGGCGAGCGCTAAGCAACTACGGACGATCTGCTACGCTTCGGCGATACCGAGTTGAAAACAGATCGACAAAGCAAAAGCCACCGCTTGCGGTGGCTTTTTTCATGGCTGCATCAGCCGGCTCGGGGCTTGTCCTGTAACACGTATCCGCGTGCCTGCAGAGCTTTCTTCCATTCATCCAGCGCAATGGCCACCAGCGCAGGCTGGCCACTGAAACCGAACTCGATATGCATCTGCGGTATTGTCTCGTTGCCGAAGCTGGGCAGGCTGGACAGGCGCAGCTTGGGATAGCGATCGACAAACTCCTGCATCAGGCCAATCAGGTCGCCCTCTTTCGCCTGCAACGCAATACAGCCCTGCTCCACATCCGGGCTGTCGCTGTGCAGCGGCCGGTAATGCGTATCCAGCACCCACTCCACCATCGGCCACGCCATGCTGGGGAAGCCCGGCACGAAATGCACGTCCCGGCAACTGAAACCGGGAATCTGGTTCACCGGGTTGGGAATGATGCTGGCCGAGGCCGGGAAGGCCCCCATATTGATGCGGTGCGGGTAGGCCTCCGCACCAAAACGGCCTTCGATCAGTTCGCGCGCCTGCGGATGCACGGTAAGCAACTCGCCCAGTGCCCTTGCCGCGCAGCCGCGGGTATGGTCATCCGGCGTGGCGCCAATACCGCCAAAGCTGAACACCAGGTCACCACCGGCAAAGGCACGCCGCAGGGCATCTTCAATACGCTGCGGGCTGTCGCCCAGGTACTCGGCCCACGCTAGCTTCATGCCGCGTGCGGCCAACAGGCGGATAAGCGCCTGCATGTGCTTGTCCTGTCGCTTGCCGGACAGCAATTCGTCTCCAATGATCAAGGCGCCAATATTCATGTGCTTTATCCCGTAAAGTGCTCGCGAATTGTATAGTACAATATACCAAGCAGCTCACGCAGCGCCTGATGCGTCTCCTGCATCGCCCTGCCCTGCGGAATCCACAACAGCAGGCCGCCAGCCTCATAACGGGTGAAGCCGGTGGGCGCCGCCAACACCCGCAAACCCTGAGCCTCGAAAAATGGTAGCGCGCGGCGCATATGCCAGGCCTGCGTTACCAGCGTGATGCGCCCCACCCCGGTCTCTCCCAGCATGGCGGCGCTCAGCCGGGCATTTTCCAGCGTGGTATTGGATGCCGCCTCCACCCAGCGCGGCTGCAAACCATAATCTTCGCGCAGCGTGCGTGCCATCACCAGCGCCTCCGGCTCGCCCCCCAGTGGCGCGCCCCCACTCAGCAACAGGGGCAGACCGGTATGCCGCGCCAGCCAGGCGGCGTAGCGCAGCCGGCCGGCGGCATCCGAGGTCAGCACGTTGGCCGCATATTCCGGTGCCGGCTTCTTGCCACCGGACAGCACCACGATGGCCTGCGTCTGCCGCACCTGCACCAGATCGGCCGGCGGATAGCGCTCCAGCCAGCCATTAAGCGTGATGGCCGTCACCGGCAATGCCAGCAGCCAGGCCAGCAGCAGACTGATGGCCATCAGGCCGCGTGCCAGCCCTGGCCGGCGTTGCCACAGCAGCAGTGCCAGCAATACCGGCAACAGATAGAGAAACGGTGGCAACAGCACCGCGCCCAATAACTGGTGCACAAATACCGTCAGATTGACATCACTAGCCATCAGCAACTCCACAACCATTTACCCGCACAAGCGCCGGCATGCAGCGCCAGAAACAAAAACGCCCCCGGCAAGCGGAGGCGTTTGTTGGCAACAGTACAGCTTACTCGCCGAGGTAGGCGTTTCGCACGCGCTCGTCGGCCAGCAGGTCCTGCGCCGGGCCACTCATGGTGATGCGGCCGCTTTCCATCACGTAACCGCGCTGCGACACTTCCAGTGCCAGCTTGGCGTTCTGCTCCACCAGCAGCATGGTCACACCTTCCTTGGCCACCATCTGGATGATCTCGAAGATCTTTTCCACGATCAGCGGCGCCAGGCCCATGGACGGCTCGTCCAGCAGCAGCAGCTTGGGCTGGGAAACAATGGCACGCGCCATTGCCACCATCTGCTGCTCGCCGCCGGACAGGGTGCCGGCCAGCTGCTTCTGGCGTTCCTTCAGACGCGGGAACAGCTCGTAGCCGCGCTCGATGTCGCGCTGGATGCCGTCCTTGTCGTTACGGTGGAAACCGCCCATCTGCAGGTTTTCTTCCACGGTCAGCTTGCCGAAGATGCCACGACCTTCCGGCACCATCACCAGGCCATTGCGCACGAAGTTGTACGGTGCAATCGCGGAGGTGTCCTTGCCGTCGAAGTTGATGCTGCCGCCGGACTTCTTCACCATGCCCACCAGGGTTTTCAGCGTGGTGGTCTTGCCGGCGCCGTTGGCACCGATCAGGGTCACCAGCTCGCCCTTGTTGATGTGAAAATCGATGCCGCGCACGGCCTGGATGCCGCCGTAGGCGACTTGCAGGTTTTTGACTTCCAAGAGACTCATGAGTGTGCCGCTCCCAGGTATGCTTCGATAACTTTAGGATCCTTGCGCACCACTTCCGGCACGCCTTCAGCGATTTTCTTACCGTAGTCCAGCACGGCAATGCGATCGCACAGGCCCATCATGAGTTTCACGTCGTGTTCGATCAGCAGCACGGTCACGCCGTCGTTGCGGATCTTTTCCATCAGTGCCTTCAGGCCCTCGGTCTCGCTCGGGTTCATACCGGCGGCCGGTTCGTCCAGCGCCAGCAGCTTCGGCTCGGTGGCCAGCGCACGGGCGATTTCCAGACGACGCTGGTGACCGTAGGACAGGTTGCGGGCACGTTCGTACGCCACATCCTCGATACCCACGTAGCGCAGCAGCTCCCAGGCCTTGGCCTCGATTGCCGCCTCTTCGTCGCGGGTGGCCTTGTTGCGCAGCACCGCGCCCAGTGCATTGGCCTTGGAGCGGATGTGGCGGCCAACCATCACGTTTTCCAGCGCCGTCATTTCATGGAACAGACGGATGTTCTGGAAGGTACGGGCGATACCGCCGGCCACCACGATGTGCGGAGGGGCACGGAACAGGTCCTGGCCGGCGAAGGTGAACTGGCCTTCGTCCGGGGTGTACAGGCCGGTCAGCACGTTGAACAGGGTGGTCTTGCCGGCGCCGTTCGGGCCGATCAGACCGTAGATCTCGCCCTTGTTGATATGCAGGGCAACATTGTTGAGGGCATGCAGACCGCCAAAGCGTTTGTGGATGCCTTCGATTTTCAGCAGAACTTCAGCCATGGCTTAACCTTTCTTGGCATCGTCGAACTCGGCCTGGCGTCGCTTGGACGGCCACATGCCTTCTGGGCGGGTCAGCATCATGATTACCATGGCCAGACCGAACAGCAGCATCCGAGCATTTTCAGGATCGACGATCATCTTGCCGAAAGTGTGCATCTGCAGCGGGCCAATCACGTCACGCAGGATTTCCGGCGCAATGGTCAGCACCACGGCACCCAGGATCACGCCTGGAATATGACCCATGCCGCCCAGTACCACCATGGCCAGGATCATGATCGATTCCAGCAGACCGAAGGATTCCGGCGAGATGAAGCCCTGGAAGGCCGCGAACAGACCACCAGCCACACCACCAGACAGCGCGCCCAGGGCAAAAGCCAGCAGCTTGATGTTGCGGATGTTCAGACCCATCGCCGAAGCGGCAATCTGGTCTTCACGCATCGCTACCCAGGCACGACCGATACGGGAATGCTGCAGGCGCGACACCATGATCACCACCAGCACGGTGAGGAACAGGAACATGTAGTAGTACAGGTGCACCGGGTTCAGGGTGAAGGCACCGATCTGGGTCATCTTGCCCAGCGAGAAGCCGGCAAACTGGATCGGGTCGATCAGGTTGATACCCTGCGGGCCATTGGTGATATTGATCGGCGCGTTCAGGTTGTTCATGAAGATACGCACGATTTCACCGAAACCCAGGGTCACGATCGCCAGATAGTCACCCTTCAGCTTCAGCACCGGGGTACCCAGCATCACACCGAACAGCGCCGCGCAGGCCGCGCCCAGCGGAATGGTGATGTAGAACGGCAGGTGAATGTCGAAGTGCGGCGAGCCCAGCAGCGCGAAGGTGTAGGCACCCACTGCGTAGAAGGCGATGAAACCCAGGTCCAGCAGGCCGGCAAAGCCCACCACGATGTTCAGACCCAGCGCCAGCATCACGTACAGCAATGCAAAGTCGATGGTACGAACCCAGGAGTTGCCCAGCGTGCTGCCTACCACGAATGGCAGAACGGCAAGCACGATGGCAGAGGCGACGAAGACGCCCAGTTTTTTATTGCTAGTCATTGTGTGCTCCTGCCTGGACTTAAGCGCGATCGGCAATCTTTTCGCCCAGCAAGCCGGACGGACGGAAGATCAGCACCACGATCAGCACTGCGAAAGCGAAGATGTCCTGATAGTGCGAACCCAGGAAACCACCGGTGAGGTCGCCGATGTAACCGGCGCCCAGGCTTTCGATGATGCCCAGCAGAATGCCACCGGCCACCGCGCCACCCAGGTTGCCGATACCACCCAGCACCGCAGCGGTAAACGCTTTCAGACCGATCATGAAGCCCATGTAGTAGTGAGCCTGGTCATAGTTGGCTGCAACCATCACGCCGGCGATGGCGCCCAGTGCGGAGCCCATCACGAAGGTAGCGGATACGATGGTATTGACGTTCACGCCCATCAGACCGGCAACGCCCGGGTTCTGGCTGGTGGCGCGCATGGCGCGGCCCAGTTTGGTTTTTTCAACCACCAGCAGCAGGCCGGCCATCAGTACCAGACACAGAATCACGATCAGCACCTGCAGCTGGGTGATGGTGGCACCGAAGATATCGATGGTGTCGTGGTCGAGAATCGGCGGGAACGGAATGTAGTTACGACCCCAGATCATGATGGCAGCCTGCTGCAGCACGATGGACAGGCCAATCGCGGTAATCAGCGGTGCCAGCTTGGGGGCATTGCGCAGCGGACGGTACGCCACGCGCTCGATGGTGTAACCCAGCAGCATACATGCCGGAATCGCCACCATCAGGCCGATCAATACCAGTACGCCGCCCGGAAGCGCCACGCCGGCATTGGTCAAAACGGAAATGACGGTGATGGTAACCATGGCGCCAAACATCACCACTTCGCCGTGTGCGAAGTTGATGAGGCCCATGATCCCGTACACCATGGTGTAACCGAGTGCGATCAGGGCATAAATGCTGCCCAGCACCAGGCCATTCAGGATCTGTTGCAGAAAAATGTCCACGGTGGGATCTCCTTTGGATGAACTTCCCGACGGCTTTTTGTAGGGTGGACCCCCTTGTTGCCGCCTTGCCAGCCATGTAGTGCCGACTGTCAACCAGCCCTACAAGCCGAGCGGATTATGTAGGCGTATCCAATCGACTGTCAATCTTAAAACAGCCGAAACAGGACGTTTTCTGACAAATTTTCCACACAATGCAAGTCATTGATTTAATTGAATTTAATTGCGTAACAAAACGCAACAGCCGCCATGTTGCAGTGCAACCAAGCCATGTTTTCCGTGATCTTTTCCAGCTTTGTTCTATTTAAAAATTTTCGTAATTTTTCATTCTAAAAACATATAGTTTCTTTTTCGAAAACAAATTTGATCGTTTTCGCGCATATGACGAAACAGAAGTCACCAAACTACTGTATACAATCTATCTTATTCGTTTGCGAACGCAAAAAAGCCGCTGCACCATCATCGTGCAGCGGCTTTTATCCAGGTAAAGCGAGCTGTTTTACACCAGCTGGAACGGGTACACCGAGCCCAGACCCAGGATGCCGGTCAGTTCGTCCAGCGCAGTGCGGCATTCCAGCAGCAGCTGCGGGTCACCCAGATCGGCCGGGGCGATACGATCACGATAATGCTTGTTCACCCAAGCATTAAGCGTGCCAAACAATGCATCATTCATCATCACCTTCGGATTTACCGCGGCGATCTCGCGTTCGGACAGTGCCACGCGCAGTCGCAGGCATGCCGGGCCGCCGCCGTTCTGCATGCTCTGTTTCAGGTCGAACACACGCACCTCGGCAATCGGGCCGCCGCTGTTCACCAGCTTCTGCAGGTAAGTCCACACGCGCTCAATGTTGCGACACTCTTCCGGCACCACAATGATCATCTTGCCATCGGCGCGCGACAGCAGCTGGCTGTTGAACAGGTAGCTCTTCACCGCCTCTTCCACGCTCACTTCTGCCTGCGGCACTTCGATGCTGATGAACTTGCCACCGACTGCGGCCAACTTGCGATCCAGCTCGGCCAATACCTCGGCCTGATGCAGGAAGGACTTCTCGTGGTGGAACAGCACATTGCGGTTGCCCACCGAGATCACGTCGTTGTGGAACACGCCGGCATCGATGGTGGCCGGGTCCTGCTGCGCGTACACCACGCCCTCTTCCTTCAGGCCGTGCAGGCGGGCGATGGCCTGACTGGCTTCCAGCGTCTGGCGCGCCGGGAAGCGGGCCGGTGCCGGGTAGCGGCTATCGAAGGCCGCCGCGCCGAACACGAAAAACTCCACGCCGGCGCCATCGTATTCGTGGCAGAAGCGGGTATGGTTGGCCGCACCTTCGTCACCGAAGTGCATCTGGGCCGGCAGCGCCTCGTGTACCGCGAAGCGCGATTCGTCGGCAAACATCGCCTGCAGGATGCGGCGAGTGGTCGGATGCTCGATGGAGCGGTGGAACTTGTTATTCAGGTTGGCCGGAGTGAAATGCACGCGACCATCGGCGGTATCGCCGGACGGGCTGACGGTAGCCGCGTTGGCAGTCCACATGCAGGAGGCCGAGCTGGCCGCAGCCAGGATCGCCGGCGCTTCCTTGGCGGCGCGCTCGACAACCTGCGCGTCGGTACCGCCAAAGCCCAGGCGACGCAGGCTGGCCACGTCCGGGCGTTCGTGCGGGGCCAGCACGCCCTGCTTGAAGCCCATGTCGTGCAGCGCCTTCATCTTGGCCAGGCCCTGCAATGCGGCCAACTTCGGGTTGGATGCCGCGTTCTGGTTGCCGGTGGACGCCACGTTGCCGTAGGACAGGCCGCTGTAGTTGTGCGTCGGACCTACCAGGCCGTCGAAGTTCACTTCAAATGCGTTGCTCACAGTACGATCCCCGGGGAAAGTTGAGATGGAACGGTCAGGCTGTCGCACTCCAGCGACGCCACCGGCCAGGCGCAGTAATCAGCCGCGTAATAGGCGCTGGGGCGATGGTTGCCCGAGGCGCCGATACCACCGAACGGGGCGGCACTGGAGGCGCCGGTCAGCGGCTTGTTCCAGTTCACCACGCCAGCACGGCTTTCCAGCAGATAGTGTTCGTATTCGGCACGGTCATCCGACAGCACGCCGCCGGCCAGGCCGAAGCGGGTGTCGTTGGCGATGTCGATGGCCTCATCAAACGAGGTATAGCGGATTACCTGCAGCAGCGGGCCGAAGAACTCTTCGTCCGGGCGCTGTGCCGCGGTGCTGTCCACGATGCCGGGGCTGAGCAGCGCGCCGGTATCGGACAGGCGCTTCATTTCCAGCAGCAGCTTGCCGCCATTGGCCAGCAGCGTGGCCTGCGCCTTCAGCAGCGCATCGGCAGCCGCATTGGAAATCACCGAACCCATGAACGGTTGCGGCTCTTCGTTATACAGACCCACCTTGAGGTTGGCCGCAACCTGCACCAGGCGCGCCACAAAGGCATCGCCCCACTGCCCTGCCGGCACCAGCAGGCGACGCGAGCAAGTGCAGCGCTGGCCGGCGGAGATGAAGGCGGACTGGATCACGTGATGCACGGCGGCATCCATATCGGCTACCTTGCCGACGATCAGCGGGTTGTTGCCGCCCATTTCCAGCGCCAGGATCTTCTCCGGCTGGCCGGCGAAGTTCTTGTGCAGCAGGTTGCCGGTGGCGGAGCTGCCGGTGAAGAACAGACCGTCGATGCCGTGGTGACCTGCCAGCGCCACGCCGGTATCACGCGCGCCCTGGGTGAGGTTGATCACGCCAGCCGGCAGACCGGCCTCGTTCCACAGGCGCACGGTTTCCTGTGCGGTCCACGGGGTAAGCTCGGACGGTTTGAAGATCACGGTATTGCCCGCGATCAGCGCCGGCACGATGTGGCCATTGGGCAGGTGACCAGGGAAGTTGTACGGGCCGAACACTGCCACCACGCCATGCGGCTTGTGGCGCAGCACCGCCTGCGCGTCACCCATGGCGGCGCTACGCTCGCCGGTGCGCTCTTGGTAGGACTTCACCGAGATGTCCACCTTGTTCACCATGGTGGTCACTTCAGTCTGCGCTTCCCACAGCGGCTTGCCGGTTTCCTTGGCAATGATCTCGGCCAGCGCGGCCTTGTTGGCCGCAAGCAGCTCGCCAAAGCGGTGGGCGATGGCAATGCGCTCGTCCAGCGGACGGCGCGCCCAGGCCTTGAACGCGGCGCGCGCGGCGGCTACGGCGGCATTCACCTGCTCGCTGCCGGCGGCGTTACCGTGCCAGATCGCTTCGCCGGTAGCCGGGTTGCTCTTGCTCATGGCTTCGCCGCTACCAGCCAGCCACAAACCGTTGATGAATTGGGTACTCACTGTGCAGTCTCCTTCGGCGACAGCGCGACCACGCGCACCATGTCACCCTGCTTGATATTCAGTGCCGCGGCCTGTTCGGCAGTGATGTCGATGCCGTCACGGCCAACCTGCTGCTGCGCCATGATCACGCGGAAGCCTTCCAGGCTGGTATTGGACAGCAGCTGGAAATCGCCTTCGGTCACGCTGGCCACGATATTGGCCGGCAGCAGGCGGCTGTCGCGCACTGCGCGGATGTCGCGGGTGTAGGCCTGCACCGTCGGGCCGCCGTCGAAAATGTCGACATAGCCTTCGTAACGGAAGCCTTCGCCATACAGCATTGCCACCGCCGGACGGGTGTTTTCGTGGGTCTGGCCGATCACCGCCTGCGCCTGCTGCGGCAGGAAGTCGATGTACACCGGGAATTTCGGCATCAGCTCGGCCACGAAGGCCTTCTGGCCCACGCCGGTCAAGTAATCCGCCTCGGCAAAATCGATGGAGAAGAAATGGCGGCCCAGCGCTTCCCACAACGGGGATTTGCCATCGGCGTCGGACACGCCGCGCATCTCGGCCACCACCACCTTGCCGAACAGCTCCGGGAACTGCGCCAGGAACAGGAAGCGACTCTTGGACAGCAGGCCGCCATTGCGGTTTACCCGGAAGTCCGGGTGCAGGAACAGCGTGCACAGCTCGCTGTAACCGGTGTGGTCGTTGGACAGGAACAGGGTTTCGTGACGGGTGTACACGCCCAGCTCTTCCGAAGCATGCACGATGGTGCCGACGCGGTAGTTGTACCAGGGCTCTTTCAGACCTACCGCGGCTTCCAGCGCGCAGATACCGCCAACGCGGCCACTTTCGCTGTCTTCCAGCACGAACACGTAGCCACAGTCGGCCTGCTCGGCTTCGCCGGCAAAGGTCTTCTCGGAGCGCGCGATGCGTGCGGCCAACCTTTCCACGTTCACCGGCAGCGAGGTCAGACCCACGCCGGCGCTGCGCGCCAGCTCCATCAGACCGTCCAGATCGCTATCGCGAATCGGGCGAATGATCATCATGCTGCAGTCCTCCCTGCTTGCGGCAGCAGCGGGGCCACGCAGGCCTGCTGTCCGCTGGTGAGTGCCAGTACGCGTGCGGTGTCCGGCGTCATGAACAACACCTCGTCCACCACCACACCACGCGCCTGGGTTACGGCAAATTCCGCGCTGCGATGGTTGGAGATCACCATTTCCACCGCGCCTTCCGGCAGTACCGGCGCCACTTCCACCCGGTGCATGCGCTGCTCGCGCAGGGTGAACAGCTGGTCCACCTCGGCAGTCAGCACCGCGCCGCCGTCGAAGATGTCGATGTAGTTGTCGGCCTCGAAGCCTTCGCGGGTCAGGATATCGAACGGGCGCTCGAAATCCGGATGGATCTGACCGATGGCGTTCTGCGCGGAATCCGGCAGCAACGGCACATAGATCGGATAGGTCGGCATCAGCTCGGCAATGAAGGTCTTGCTGCGCTGGGCAAAGGCCTGCTCCACCTGCGGGAAGTCCATATTGAAGAAGCGGCGGCCGATGGCGTCCCAGAACGGCGACTGGTCGTTGTCATCCAGAATGCCCTGCATTTCCACCAGGATGCGGCGGCCAAAGCGGGCGCGAGCCGCGGAGATGTACATCAGCCGGGCACGCGACAGCAGCTCGTAGGCACGCATCTGCTGCTTGGGCGCACAGAAGTAACCGCACAGCTGGATCTGGCCGGTAAGGTCGTGGCACATGTTCAGCACGTGGATGCGGTTGTTCACCTGCAGCGCGCGCGACGCGTGCACCATGGTTTCGCTGCGGTAGCTGTAGAACGGCTCCTCGAAACCGGCGGAGGCGCTGATGGAAGCGGTACCCACCACCTCGCCTTCGTCTTCCAGCACGAACATATAGTATTCGCGGCCGGTACCGGCGATGGCTTCGTGCTCGAAAGCACCAAGCGAGGACTGGATTTTCTCGTACAGCTTTTCGCGATTGTTCGGCAGGCTGGTAACGCCGATCCCGCTGTCTACCGCCATCTTCTCGATGACTGGCAGGTCGGAAATACGAACTGGGCGCACTGTCAGCATGGCTTGCCTCTCTCTCGTAGTGACCCGGAAATCAGGCGCAACAGCGCCCGTCCTGCCGCCAGCTGGCGGCAGGATTCCCCTGGATTGGTAAGGAATTAGTTAAGTCGCGACTGGAATCAGCCGCGCTTGGCCGCAACCACCGCTGCTACGGCGGCGTCGAAGCGGGCCAGGCCTTCGTCGATGTCCTTGTCTTCCACCACCAGCGACGGGGCGAAGCGCACTACGGACAAACCGGCCACCAGCACCATCAGCTGCTGGGCTTCGGCGGCTTTCAGGAAGTCGCGGGCGTTGCCGGCGAACTCGTCGGTTACCACGGCGCCAATCAACAGGCCCATGCCGCGGATTTCCTTGAACACGTTGTACTTGGCGTTGATGGCGTTCAGGCCGTCAACAAAACGCTGGTGCTTGGCCTGTACACCGGCCAGCACTTCCGGACGGGACACGATTTCCACCACCTTGCCGGCCACGGCGGTAGCCAGCGGGTTGCCGCCGTAGGTGGTGCCGTGGGTGCCTACTGCCAGGCTAGGCGCCACCTTGCTGGTGGTCAGCATGGCGCCAATAGGAATACCGCCGCCCAGGCCCTTGGCCGAGGACAGGATATCCGGGGTCACGCCGTAGGCCTGGTAGGCGTACAGGGTGCCGCAGCGGCCAACACCGGTCTGTACCTCGTCAAAAATCAGCAGCGCGTTGTGCTGGTCGCACAGTTCGCGCGCGGCCTTCAGGAATTCCGGGGTAGCCGGCAGTACACCGCCCTCGCCCTGTACCGGCTCGATTACCACGGCGCAGGTTTTGTCGGAAATCGCTGCTTTCAGCGCGTCGATATTGTTGAACTCGATGTGGGTGATGCCGGCCGGGTTCGGGCCGAAGCCTTCGGCGTACTTCGGCTGACCACCCACGTTGACGGTAAACACGGTACGGCCGTGGAAGGAATTCTTGCAGGAAATGATTTCGTGCTTGTCGGCGCCGAAATGGTCATGAGCGTATTTGCGTGCCAGCTTGAAAGCGGCTTCGTTGGCCTCGGCGCCGGAGTTGCAGAAGAACACGCGGTCGGCAAAGGTCTTTTCCACCAGCTGCGACGCCAGCTGCAGTGCCGGCTCGTTGGTGAACACATTGGACAGGTGCCACAGCTTGTGTGCCTGCTCGGTCACGGTGGCCACCAGTTCCGGATGGCAATGGCCCAGCGCATTCACCGCGATACCACCGGCAAAGTCGATGAACTCGCGACCCTGCTGATCCCACACGCGGGAGCCTTCGCCTTTTACCGGGATGAAAGCTGCCGGGGAGTAGTTGGGGACCATGACCTGGTCGAAAGTTTCGCGGCTGACTTGCTTGCTCATTGATGGGTTCCTTCCTGCAATTTGTCTTGAATTCTTGTGTGGCGACCGTGGCGCGCATGCTGCCTACGGCCTGTCCCTGAAGCTTGCATCGATTCTAATCGAAACTTTTAAGCCGGCCATATCCGCTTTGCGACATGGCCTTACACTTTTTCAAGAGATGTAAGAAGGCGGTGCAAAAACAAAAAATCAAGTCAGCTCAATGAGTTGCTGCAGCTTGTTTGCATCCGGAATGTGAATTTCCCGCCCTTCCACCGTGATTTGCGCCTGCTCCGACAGTTTTTGCAGCACGCGCGAAAAGGTTTCCGGCGTGAGATTGAGCCGCGACGCCATTACCTGCTTGTTCACCGGCAGCGTCACCGCGCCGGCATGCTCGCCTTCGCCCAGCGCCTGCAGCAGGTAGCTCACCACTCGCGCCACCGCGCCCTGCAGGCTGTAGCTGGCCACATCCTGCAGCAGGCCGTGCAGGCGCATCGACAAACCGGCCAGCATGCGCCGCGCCAGCTGCGGGTCGCTATCCAGCAGCGCCAGCAGCGGCTCCGCCGGCACAAACAGTACCAGCGCGTCCTCCAGCGTCTGCGCCATTACCGGGTAACTGCCGGCCATGAACATGATGGCTTCGCCGAAACTCTGGCCGGGGTAGATGATCTCCACCACCTTTTCACTGCCGCTACGCGAGGACACGCTGAGCTTGACCTTGCCGTACACCAGTACGTGCATGCCGTCGCAGCGGTCGCCGCGCTGGAACAGCACCGCGCCCTTGTCGTAGCGATGCTCGGTGGTGACATTGGCGATCTGCTGCAGATGCTCGGGCGAGCAGCTGGCGAACAGCGGCAGGTGCTGCAAAAAACGGATGGCGGATGCTTGCATGGTGGGGGCTCCTGATTTCTTGACGACCATCATTCCCGCCCTGACGGACGGAACGGACACTGCGGTTGTTATGTTTATGGACTGTTAATAACAGTTAGCGCCATGGCCCACCATCCACCATTAGAGCTAATTACCCGCTCGCCGCATCGCGCCGGCTTTGTGCCCGGCATTGCCATCTGCCTGCTGCTGGCAGTGTTCTGGGCGGCAGAGTTGGCCGCACGCCTGACGGGCAGCAGCATCGCCACCAGCATCGCCATTTCGCAGGCGCATGGCCTGATCATGCTGTACGGCATCTTCCCGTTCTTCATGTGCGGCTTTTGCTATACCGCCGTGCCGCGCTGGCTGAATACCGTCAACCCGCCGCCGCGACTGTTTGTTGGCGTGCCGCTACTGCTGCTTGGCGGGGTGCTATGCTGGCTGGCCGGCCTGTGGCTGGGCCACGGCTGGTTGCTAGCCGGCAGCTTGCTGCAGCTGGCGGGCTTGTCCGCCCTGGCGCTGACACTGCTCGGCATGATCCGCCGCAGCCAGGTGGCCGACCGCCGCCATGCCAGCCTGGTGGTGGCCGGCTTCGCACTCGGTGCCGCCGGCCTGCTGTGTGCAGCGCTGTGGCTGGCCGGGCTGTTCGCCAATGGCTGGTGGTGGACGCGGCACCTGGCGCTGTACGGCTTCCTGCTGCCGGTGTTCCTTACCGTGGCGCACCGCATGCTGCCGTTCTTCAGCGGCAGTGTGCTCAAGCCTTACGCCCCGTGGCGACCGTACTGGCTGCTGCAGCTGTGGCTGGCCGGCAGCCTGCTGCATGGCGCGCTGGGCATTGCCCTGCTGCCGCAATGGCCGCTGGACCTGCTGCTGGCCGGGCTGTTCGGCTACACCAGCTGGCGCTGGCAGCTGCGCCGCAGCCTGACGGTGCCGCTGCTGGCGATGCTGCACCTGGCCTTTGCCTGGCTGGGCGCGGCCTTCCTGCTGCTGGCGCTGGCTGACCTGGGGCTGCTGTCGCCGCTGGCCGGCCTGCACGCCATTACCCTGGGATTCTTCATCACCATGCTGGTGGGCTTTGCCTCGCGGGTGATGCTGGGGCACTCCGGGCGACCGCTGCAGGCTTCGCCGGCACTATGGCGGCTGTACCTGCTGCTGCATGGCGTGGCCATGCTGCGGGTACTGGCCGACATCGCCAGCAGTGCGGCCAACCTGCTGCTGGCGGCAGCCTCCGCCCTGCTGGCGCTGCTGCTGCTGGGCTGGCTGTGGCTGGGCGCCCCATGGCTGCTGAAGGCGCGTATCGACGGCAAGGATGGCTGACACGCCATCTGCACGGCATGCAGTCAGGTCAAACCATCATTGAAATAACATCTACGCTGGAGAAAAGATGCAGTAAAGTTGCCGCCAGATTGCCCGCCCCACAGGAGAACACACCATGTCCGAGGCCACCCTGCTGATCGTGGAAGACAGCCAGAGCCAGTGCGCGCTGTACCGCAGCCTATTCGAGAGCTGCTATGCGCTGCGCTTCGCCAGCAATGGCAGCGACGCCCTGGCCAGCGTGGTGGAACAGCTACCGGATGCGGTGTTGCTGGACGTGGAGCTGCCGGACATGGACGGCTACGCGGTATGCCGCCAGCTGCGCGATGGCGGGCATGACATGCCCATCCTGTTTGTCTCCTCCCATGGCAGCCTGCAGGACCGCCTGCAGGGCTACGACGCCGGTGGCAACGACTTCCTGTGCAAACCGGTAGAAGGCCAGGAGATGCTGCGCAAGGTAGCGCTGGCGCTGCGGGCGCATGCAGAAAAGCGCGAGCTGCAGCAAAGCGGCCAGTATGCGTTTTCCACTGCCATGACCGCGATGAGTGCGATGTCGGAAATGGGCGTGCTGATCGACTTTATCCGCAACGCCAGCCGGCTGGGTGACTACAGCCACATTGCCGCCGCCATCTGCAGCACGCTGGATGCCTACGGCCTGCACGGCTGTGTGCAGGTTTACGGCAGCCATGGCGAAAACCTGCGCTCCACCGACGGCCCGGCCACCGCGCTGGAGCAAAGCATCATCGCCAATGCCCGCACCCTGGCGCATATCTACTCCAGCGGCAGCAATACCTCGTTCAACTACCCGCATTGCTGCCTGATCGTGCGCGACATGCCGGTGGACGACGAGACCCGCTGCGGCCGCCTGCGCGACCACCTGGCCATCCTGGCCGAGGTTGCCGCCGCCCGTGCCCAGGCGCTGGACGAGCTGCAGCAGGAGGTTGGCAAGCTCAAACAGCAACTGGATGCCATGCAGGGCGCCATGCTGACCCTGCGGCGCGAGCTGCCGGCCGACAGCGCCGCGCTGGGCCTGTCCGACGAACAGCAGCAACAGCTGGCCCGCCTGTTCGACAGCAAGCTGGTCTCCCTGCTGAAGCAATAGGCCGGTTGGCCGCAAAGCCTTGCCAGGCAAGCATTTGCGGCAAAATCCATGTAGTGCTGCCACTACAGCAAAAGCAGCCTTGTCAGCGGCTTTGGGCTACGGTAAAAGCTGGTTCCCCTTCGCTTACGAGACATGTCATGTCCGCTCCGCTGAATGTTGCCCTGGTGGGTTACGGCTATGCCGGCCGCACCATCCACGCCCCGCTGATCCAGGCCAGCCCGCGTCTGAAACTGCATACCATCGTCAGCAGCAAGGCAGAGCAGGTAGTGGCCGACTACCCCGGCGTGGTGGTGGCCAGCGATACCATGCAGGCGCTGGCCGATGCGCAGATCGACCTGGTAGTGATCGCCAGCCCCAACAACAGCCACTTCATGCACGCCGACTCGGCGCTGGCCGCCGGCAAGCACGTGGTGGTGGACAAGCCGTTTACCGTCACCGTCAGCGAGGCGCAGCAGCTGCTGGTGCAGGCCAAGCATCACCAGCGCCTGCTGTCGGTGTTCCACAACCGCCGCTGGGATGCCGACTTCCTCACCGTGCAGCAACTGCTGGCGGCCGGCACGCTGGGCGACATCGCGCTGTTCGAATCGCGCTTCGAGCGCTACCGCCCGCAGGTGCAGGTGCGCTGGCGCGAATCCGACGTGGCCGGCGGCGGGCTGTGGTATGACCTCGGCCCGCATCTGCTGGATCAGGCGCTGCAGCTGTTCGGCATGCCGCACGCCATTCACGCCGACCTGGCCTGCCAGCGCCCCGGCGCCGTCACCCCCGACTATTTCCACGTGCTGCTGCGCTACCCCCGGCTGCGGGTGCGGCTATCCGGCAGCTGCCTGATCAGCGGCGGCTCGCCGCGTTTTGCCGTGCATGGCAGCCTGGGCAGTTATGTGAAATACGGGCTGGACAGCCAGGAGGCCATGCTCAAGCGCGGGCAGCAGCCGGGCGAGAGCGGCTGGGGCGACGACCCGCTGCACGGCATGCACTACTGGCAGCAGGATGGCGAGGAGCACGGCACGGTCTACCCCACCGTGCCCGGCGACTACCGCTGCTATTACGATGCGGTGGCCGCGGCGATTCTGGATGGCGCGGCCAACCCGGTACCGGCCGAGCAGGCCACGCAGGTGATGCGGCTTATCGAACTGGGCGCCGACAGCGCCAGACGCGGCCACGAGTTGCCGGTGAACGGTTACTGAGCCCCACCCCACCAGACAACACCGCAAAGCGACGAGAGCCCCCTCCCCGGAAGCACGGCGCCTATCCGGACTACCCGGCTGGCGGCAAAAAGCACAAGGCCCGGCGAGCCGGGCCTTGCTGTTACCAGAACGGTTGTCGTTCAGGCGTAGTTCTGCGGGAACAGCGCGCGCTCCACCGATTCGATCAGGATGTGGATCACCTTGATATGCAGCTCCTGCACGCGGTCGGCGTACTTGCCGCCGGGGGTGCAGACATCGATATCAGCCAGCTGGCCGATTACCGAATCCGGCCGCCCGGTCAGCGCCACCACCACCATGCCCATGGCCTTCGCCTCCTTCACCGCCGCCAGCACGTTCTTGCTGGTGCCGCTGGTGCTGATGGCCAGCAGCACATCGCCGGCGCCGGCATGCGCCTCCAGGTAGCGCGAGAAGATTGCCTCGTAGCCGTAGTCGTTGCCCACGCAGCTGATGTGACTGGGATCGCTGATCGATGCCGCCGGCAGCGCCTTGCGATCCAGGCGGTAGCGGCCGGACAGCTCCTCGGCAAAGTGCATGGCATCGCACATCGAGCCGCCGTTGCCGCAGCTGTACACCCGCTTGCCATTGCGGTACGCCGTTACCAGCGCATCGCCAGCAGCATCGATGGCTGCCAGCGCCTGCTGGTTGGACAGCAGCGCGTCCAGGGCACTGCGCGCTTCGGTGAGGGTGGCAACAATATGCGGTTTCATGGTGTCAGCCTGATTGATCTTGATGGGCGGGCATTGTACCCGCCTCGCCCGCCATGTGCAGTACCCCTTCCGGTCTAGGCTGCATTTGCAGCCTGCGCCAGCAGGCCGGATGTGCCGATGCTGGCCGTGGCCTGCCGCGCCGCGGACTGTGCCGGCTGCGGCGGCAGGGTGAAATAGGCAATCGCCGCCTTCAGTTCCCCCGCCATCTGTTCCAGCTGGCCAGCGGAAACCGCGGACTGCGTGGCTGCAGTGCTGGTTTCCTCGGTCATCTGCGCCACCTGCTCCACATTGCCGGCAATGCTGCCGCTGGCAGCCTGCTGCTGTGCCAGCGCCACCGCCACCGCCTGGATGGCCTGATTGATGCGGCCAACATCGCCGCTGATGCCAGCCACGGTGTCGCGCACCTGCCGGGTCTGCTGCAGCCCCTGCTCCATGCCGGCCACCGTGGCGTGAATGCCGCTGACCACCTGCTGGCTGCTGCCCACCATCTCGGCAATGATGTCGCTGATCTGGCGGGTGGACTGCGCGGTGCGCTCTGACAGCTTGCGCACCTCGTCCGCCACCACGGCGAAGCCGCGCCCGGCCTCGCCGGCCCGCGCAGCCTCGATGGCAGCATTCAGCGCCAGCAGATTGGTCTGCTCGGCCACGTCGCGGATCACCGCCACCACGCCGGAAATCTGCTGCGACTTGCTGCCCAGCAGATCGGCCTGCTGTTGCGACTGTCGCACCTGCTTCCCCACTTGCTCGATGGTGTCCAGCGTGGCGGCGATCACCGTTTCGCCATCTGCAGCCAGGCGGCCGGCGCTGTCGGCATCGCGCACCACGTCGCGCGAGTTGTCGCTGACCGAGGCAATGCTCACCGACAATTGCTCCACCGATGCCGACATGGCAGCTGCCGAGCGGGTTTGCTCCTCGGCGGTTACCGCCACCTGTTCGGAGGATGCGGCCAACTCGGTAGCATTGATCGACAGCCGCTCGATGACCTGTTCCAGGTTGTGCACCAGCCGGCCCAGCGCGGCCTGCATCGCCGCCATGCTGGCAACCACGCTGCCATCGTCGCCGGCACGCACCTGCAGGCTCTGGCTGAGATCGCCGGCGGCAATGCCGCGCGCCAGCCGCACCACGTCGGACGGCTCGCCGCCCAGCTGGCGCAGCAAACCGCGAATGATCACCCAGCCCATGCCGGCACCCAGTGCCAAGCCGCACAACAGCAGCAGCAGCGACAGCTGCGCACTGCGCTGCGATGCCGCCGCCGACTCGGCATATTGCTCGGCCGCCACCCGCAACTGCAGGGCGATCAGCCCCGCCACCGGCGTGGATACCGGGTCGATGGCCGGGTACAGCCGGCTATCGGTGAATTGCTGCAAGCCGGCCATGTCCCCCGCCTGCGCCAGCTGACGCAACGTGTTCACCGCCTGGTCGGCAGCCACCATCGCCCGCTCGGTCTGCTGCACCAGTTGCTGTTCTTCCGGTGTCAGCAAGGTGCTGCGGTAGGCTTGCCACTCCCGGGCAATATCGTTGCGCGCGGCATCCAGACGCTGCTGGAAGTCCGCGCTGCTCAGCGCGCCGCTGCGCAGCTTCTGCGCCGAATCCACCACGTTCACCGCATAGGCATCCGCCACCTGCTTCAGCTGCTGCAGCGGCACAACGCGGTCGTGATAGGTACTGGCATAGGCGGCTATGATCCGGGACTGCACATACATGCCATAGCCGCCAACAGCGGCGGCTATGAGCAATAACAGGCCCAGCAGCAGACTCAGGCGCTGGCCGATGGTGAGGTGACGCAACATGTCGTTTACTCCGGTGGTGGGTGGTGTAACCGTTAATAACGATAAATCCCCTTGTTACTTAGCCACCGGCCGCAATCATGTCAATCAAATAAAATGCATACGGTATTTATACCTAGCCAGCCAGCACATGCCGCCGACAGCAATAAAAATGCGCCTGCTGACGCCGCGGCAACGGTAAATGTCTATACCAATGCTGCCAGCACGCGTTACGGGCATGAGCAGCCTGGAACCGGTCGGCCAGCCGACTGCAGCAACAGCACCAGATCGGCACAATCCATGCCAACGGAATTAGCCGCCATATTGCCAGCGACCATCCCTACCCACCCGCTCACGACCAGCGCAGCACCGCCTCCGGCCGCAACCCCAGCGCCAGGCTGCTGCCGGGCTGCGGGCAAAGCGGCAGCTCGCGGGCGGTGAGCAGCAACTGCCACGGGCCGTCAT
Source organism: Vogesella amnigena (assembly GCF_042648905.1). Lineage (NCBI taxonomy): Bacteria > Pseudomonadati > Pseudomonadota > Betaproteobacteria > Neisseriales > Chromobacteriaceae > Vogesella > Vogesella amnigena. The sequence goes on from NZ_JBHRYH010000009.1 coordinate 76,995, forward strand.
CTCCCTGCACGCTTACCCGCCAGCCGTCGGCCTGCGGCGCTACCGCCAGCACCCGGCGCAGCGGCTGGCCATCCCCCAGCACAAAGGCCTGCGGCGGAATCGCGTAGTCGGCAAACACATTATGAAAGCCGACAAAACGCGCCACCCAGCTGCTGGCCGGCCGCGCCAGGATTTCCGCCGGGCTGCCCTGCTGCACGATGCGGCCGTGCTGCAGGATGGCCACCCGCTGCGCCAGGGTGAAGGCTTCGTGCCGGTCGTGCGTCACCAGCAGCGCCGGCACCTGCAGCGCCAGCAGATGCTGCTGCACATCGGCCAGCAGCTGCTGCTTAAGATCGGTATCCAGGCTGGAAAACGGCTCGTCCAGCAGCAGCAGTTGCGGCCGGCACACCAGCGCACGCGCCAGCGCCACCCGTTGCCGTTCGCCGCCGGACAGCGCATGGCAGGCGGCGCCGCCACGCCCGGCCAGCCCCACCGCCGCCAGCATCGCCTCGGCCTGCTGCCGCGCCTCGCGCCGTGGCATGCCACGCTCGACCAGGCCGAACGCCACGTTGGCCGCAGCATCCAGGTGTGGAAACAGCGCGTGATCCTGGAACATCATCGCCAGCTGGCGCTGCTCCGGCGGCAAGGCCAGCAAGTCGCGGCCATGCAGCCGCACGCTGCCGGCATCCGGGCGCTGCAAGCCGGCCAGCACCGCCAGCAAGCTGCTCTTGCCTGCGCCGGATGGCCCCAGCAAGGCCACGGTCTCGCCCGGAGCCACCTGCAGCGACACCGCATCCAGCACCTGGCGCCGCTGGTAGGCAAGACTCAAGCCATCAATCTGCAGCACGATGTTTCTCCGGCCATTCAATGATCAAAAACGCCAACAGGGCAAAGCCCAGCAGCAAGCAGGTGAGCAGCATGGCCTGCTCCAGGTTGGCCGCACCGGCCCGCCCCAGCCGCTGGTAGATCAGCGTGGTAAGTGTGGTCCACTCCGGCCGCGACAGGAACAGCGTCACCGCGAACTCCCCCACCTCGGTGGCGGCGGCAAACGCCAGCCCGCGGCGCAGCGCCGGGCGGATCAGCGGCAGGCTGACGCGGCAAAAGCTGCGCCACGGCGTGGCGCCCAGGGTACGTGCTGCCGCCGGCAGGCTGGGCGGCAGGCTGGCCAGCGCGGCGGCCACTGCCTTGGCGACAAAGGGATAGGCCAGCAGCGCATAGGCCGCCAGCAGCAACCACAGGCTGGCGCTGAACTGCGGATACAGCAGCAGCAAGCCAAAAGCCAGCATCACCGGCGACACCATGAACGGCAGAAAGCCCAGTGCCCGCAGCCACCACCAGCGTGCCGCCACCACGCCATGCGCCAGCCCCAGCAGCAGCGCCAGCGCCAGCGCCCCGGCAGTAAAACGCAGCGTGTTGGCAATGGCCGCCAGCACCTCGGCATCCCACAGCCCCTGCCAGCTGGCGGCATCGGCCAGCAACGCCCGCCAGACAATGGCCAGCAAGGGAGCCGCACTGCACAACAGCAGTACCGTCAGCGCCAACGCCAGCTGCAGCCATTGCGGCCAACCCTGCGGGCGCTGACAGAGGCTGGGATCAGGCCGCGCCTCCTTCACCAGCCGGCGCTCCAGCCAGGCATAGCCGCCAGCCGCCAGGCTGCCCACCAACAAGGCCAGCAGCGCCAGCGCGCCGGCATCGGCCAGGTTCAGCTCGTAGGCCACCAGCGAATAGATTTCCACTTCCACCGTGGCATAGCGCTGCCCGCCCAGCAGCAGCGCCAGGCCAAAACCGGCAAAGCAGTACAGAAAGATCAGGCACAGCGCCGAGGCCAGCCATGGCCGCACCACCGGCCACTCCACCCGCCAGAAGCAGCGCCACGGCGTGGCGCCCAGTGTGCGCGCCACCAGCAGCCGGCTGGCCGGCACCTGGCTCAGGCCATCCACCGCGGCCCGCACCAGCAGCGGCAGGTTGTAGAACAGATTGCCGTACAGCAGCAGCCACGGCGTGTCCTGCAGATCGATACCGCTGATACCGTGCGGCCCGAACAGCGCCAGCACGCCCAGGCCGGCCACCAGCGTGGGCATCACGAACGGCAGCAGCAGCAGGCGCAGCAGCAGGCGGCGGCCGGCAAAATCGTAACGCGCCAGCACCCAGGCCAGCGGCAGCCCCACCAGCAGACACAGCAGGCAGCTGGCAAGCGCCTGCCCCAGCGACCAGGCCAGCCGCCACTGCAGATAGCTGTCCTGCAGCAGCCCGGGGCTGACGGCGATACCGCCCTCCCACAGCAGCCGCGCCAGTGGCGCCGCCACCATGGCCAGCAGAAACAGCAGCGGCAGCAAGGCCAGGCTGCCGCGCAGCGGCCAGCTCATGCGCCGTACTCCAGCAGGTACACCAGCTCGTCACCATCCTGTTGATCCAGCCAGCGGCCTAGCTGCCGAAAACCGAAGCGCCGCGCCAGCGCCAGCGACGGGTGGTTGTGCGGCGTGATGGACAGCACGAAACGTTGCTGACCATGCTCACGCCGCGCCCAGTGCAACATGGCGGCCAGCGCCTCGGCGGCATAACCCTGGCGGCGATATGGCGGGTACACGGTGTAGCCCAGCTCCACCGCACCCGGTGCCAGCTCCTGCAGGTAGTCCGGCCCCGGCGTGCTGTGAAAACCGATATGGCCGAGCATGCGGCCGCTGTGCCGACACAGCATGGCGCGCAGCGACCACGGCGCATAAGCGCCATCAGCCAGCATGTCGGCCAGGCGCAAGGCCATCAGCGCCTGCTCGCCCAGCCAGTCCTCCGGCAGCACCGCGCCCAGCCGCGCGCCGGCCTCGGCATGGCGACCGTTGCAGCCCAGCCGCAGCACCTCGGCATCCAGCGGCCGCAGGTGCAAGCGCGGGCTATGGACATCGGCATGTTGCCGCTGCGCACACACCAGCACCGTCAACCCCTCAGTTGCCGGACTTCAGCACCAGGCGCGTCCAGCGGCTTACCCAGCCGGCGGTCTTGCTGCTCATGGCTTCCAGCTTGGGGTTGCTGAATGCCTTGGGCTGCTGTGCATGCTTGAACACCGGGTCCAGGTTCACGCCAGCCACCGCCGGGTACATCCACATTTCGGTCGGCAAGGCCTGCTGCGCGGCATTGCCACGCAGGAAATCGACAAACGCCTGCGCCGCCTGCGGCTCCTTGCCGCCCTTCACCCTGGCCACGCCCTCGATCTGCAGGAATACCCCGCCCTTGAGCAGCAGGTTGGCCGTAGGCGATTCCGCCAGTTTTTCCTTGCTGTAGAACACCTCTGCCGCCGGGCTGGTGGCATAGCTCACCACGATGGGACGCGCGCCGCCGTTACGGCTGAAATCGGTGTAATAAGCTTCGCTCCAACCCTTGGCCACCTTCACGCCGTTGTCACGGAGCTTGCCCCACCACTGGAAAGCGGCCGTCTCGCCCTTGTCGGCGATGGTAGCCATCAGGAAGGCCAGCCCCGGGCTGGAAGTCGCCGGGTTTTCCACCACCAGCAGGTCCTTGTAGGCCGGGCGGGTCAGATCATCCAGACTGGCCGGCAGCGCCAGCTTGTGCTGGGCAAACCAGGCCTTGTCGATATTCAGGTTCACATAGCCGTAATCCACCGCCACCGCGCCCGGCAGGCTGATACCGGCCACGCTGCGGCCAACCTTGCTGCTGGTAGGCTCCAGCACACCGGCGGCATTGGCCTTGGCGATCAGGGTATTGTCGATGCCGTACACCACGTCGGCGATCGGGTTGACACGGGTCAGAATCAGTTTGTTCAGCATCTCGCCGGCATCACCGGCCTTGATGATGGACAGTTTCACACCAGCCTGTTTCTCGAACTCGGCCAGCTTGTCCTTGGGCAGACTGAAGGAATTGTGCGTCAGCACCCGCAGCTCGGCAGCCAGGGTAGACAGGGAAACGCCGGCCAGCGCCAGCAGCAATACGGTTTTCTTCAACATTTACAGACATCCTCTTTTGGCAACGGCACCCAAAAGAAGAAGCGGGACACGGCCAGGCCGCGCATCACGCTCCCTCCGCTGGCATGACCCAGATCAGGTGATGGGGTATTTCTCAGCCCGCACGGCAGGCACCCCCGGTGATCGAGGCGCGAGTATAACGCCGCGCGCCATTGCGTGACAGCCAGTACCACGCTACTGGCGCGGCAGCTGCCGCTGGTCTACAACGCAAACAGCATGGCCCACCACCGCACCATAGCCACAAGCAACCAATCAACAAGAAACAATCAATTTAACAAGACTATAAGCACACACCATACTGCAGCCATCCATCCGGAGGAGCCACCATGAAACACTTCCTGCCCAGCCGCGAAATGCTTGACGACATTCTGGCCAACCTGGTGTGGCTGCAATAACACCCAGCCCACCCAACTCCCACCTAGCCCTACCCAGCGCGACAGATAAAAAATACTTGCCATAAAAAGCAAAGCAGTCTAATATTCGCCCCCTAACGCCGGTGTAGCTCAGTTGGTAGAGCACCTGACTTGTAATCAGGGGGTCGCGAGTTCGATTCCTGCCGCCGGCACCAGATTTACAGCCCCTTGCAGCAATGCAAGGGGCTGTTTTCATTTGGTTTTTTGAATTTCACCCATCTCTACATCCCCGCGATTAGTCACCTGACTATTTTCTACAAAATCTACAATTTCGGTGACAAGCGGATTCCCAGGGCAGGTTCGGCAGGTCTGTCGCCCTTCTCGAAGTGCTGGCCGTTAGCGGCCCTGAGCTGCTGTTCAACGTCACGGCCAGCTACTGCACTTGACGGGCACATAGCAGGCTTCCGGTAGAAACGACATTGGACAACTAGAATGAGCCGATACCTCATTTCACCACCTTCGCGCCCCACCCTGTCAGCGTCAAACCCTACCATCGACCCAGCAATGCCATTACAATATTAATTTTGAATATTAAGGGCTATGACATGAACAAAATTTACTCTGCCCTGCTGCTTGTCAGTTTGGCCAGTCTGCTCGGTGCCTGCAGTACACCGCAGAGCCCCGAACAGAAGCAAGCGGCACTAGCTCAGGACAGAAAGTGGGAAAACACACTGGTAGGTACGTGGGAAGTCCACAAAGATGAACAAGGCATAAAACTGGTCGGCAGAACAACCTACCAACCAGATGGCAACTTCATCAAGACTGGCCACATTGAATACAACGAAATGATCCTTCCGATCACCGGGAGGGGAACCTGGCAACTAGTCAACGGCAAACTAACCGAAAGCTTCACTGAAGATATGCCACCAATATTCAAATCCGGACAACAACTTCACAGCCAGATCATTCAGATTGACCTGCAACAGTTCGTCTATAAATCTTCTTCTGGTTCCATCACCCGAGAAATTCGCGTGAACTAATGACGTCTACCTAGACAAATTGACCCCCAAGGGCGGCAAATCAATTTTTCACTGTGCGGCCATGTTTCGGTTGTTGTAAGCGATTAGCTCTACGTTTGGAGTATGTATGCACAGCATCTTACTTATCTTCTGTTTGTCGTTTTTCTCTTTCATGATGCCAGCCTTGGCAGACACAGAGCATCCATTCATGCCTGATTCCAACGTGCAAAAGGTTGCCGAGGCTTATGCACTGGATGCTGTCGATTTTGCGAAAGAACAATTCAATATTTCGCTTGACTGGTCTGACGCAAGTATCGCAAAGGTTGAGCAGTCATTAGCGATGATGCATTTGTCGTTTCTTACCACGAATCCTCGCCCCACAGAAGAACAAACAATGGCCGTAGCTAAGGCTTTCGGCAGCTATGTTGGCGAGGTGTATCGCAAAAATCACGGCGGCTCATGGGGCATTTTCTCGTTGAATGGCCAGCAATATCCTGGGCTTCAGGCAACATCCGGAGTTAACTTCTGGCCTTGGGGACGTGCGCACAATCGCATTTTCCAAGGGCCAGAAAACAATATTGCAGATTACTACCGTGCATTACTTGAAAAATAGCCATAACAATCCCGAAGAGAGGAACCACTTGCAGGCTGCACTTGTGGGTAATTGGGAACCGAAATGTCCGGTATATGCCAGAGCATGTGTAGCAAGCCAACCGATATAGACTTCTACAAAAACAAAAGGAAACCCCGCAAAACAAGGGTAAAACAGGGGCATTCTCGGATAATTTGTAGAAGCACAATCCACCTAACCACCTGTTTTTGCTAAAAAAGACACATAACTTGTAATCAGGGAGTCGCGAGTTCGATTCCTGCCGCCGGCACCAAATACAAAACAGGGCCTTGTCAAAGACAAGGCCCTGTTTTTTTGTGCCTAGGCGTACAAACACCGCTGGTATCACTCCGCGCCAGCAGACCGTGACGCAGGTGCGGCTTGTGCGGCCAACCAGCGACGCCCATCGTGAATCATGGCGCCATAGTCGACCACAAATTGCTGCAGGCAGAGCCCCAACCGCTCGGGCTGCGCCAGCAGCTGCTCCATGTCGCTGCAGAATTGCTGTAACTGACGTGCCCCGATAGCCCCAAGCACCGAGCGGCCACTGTGCAGCAGTTCCTGCATATCCCCCCAGCTCCCCTGCTCGTAGGCTTGCTGCAGCCGGTCCGCCAGATCCACCTGTTCGTTCACCACCCGGGCAAGCAGACGGACATAGAACTCGATATTGCCCATGGTGCTGGCCAACCCCTGCTGCAGATCGATACCGGCGATTTCACTGCCCGCCAAGGGAGGCGGCGAGACGGCAAACTGCCCCGGGGCGGGCCGCGATGCGGCGCAGTAGCGGTACAGCACATCAAACAGCAGCGCTGGCTTGAGCGGCTTGGTCAGGTAGTCACTCATGCCGGCAGCCAGGCAACAGGCACGATCGCCCTCCATTGCACGCGCGGTCAGCGCCACGATGGGCAGCTTGGCAAAGCGCGGGTCGCCACGAATCTGCGCAGTAGTAACGAAGCCATTCATGCCGGGCATGTGCACGTCCATCAGCACCACATCGAATGCCTGCCGTTGCAGTTGCCGCAGTGCGTCCTCCCCGCAGTCCACTGTCACCACCTGCATGCCCACCCGGGAGAGCAGGCCGCACACCAGCTCCTGGTTGAGCGCATTGTCTTCCACCAATAGCACGCGATAGCCAGACAACTGCGTGCGCCGCGTGAGCAAAGCCTCCTCTACCGCCATGGCCTGCACGCCGTAGCACAGCGCCACCAGCACATGGTCTTCGGGGAAGCGGGGCAGCGTCAGCTCCTGCACACCCTGCAGGCTGTCGACCTCGGTGGCAGCGGCATTATCATCCAGCACCACTGTCACCCCGCCGTGCAGCTTCATTTCCGGGCGCGCCAGCTGCTCCAGCATGCCTTGCGCACCGGATAGCTGCATATCCAGCATCAGCATGGAGTAGCAGCCATTGCTGCGCATGGCCAGGGTCAGCATCCGCCGCGCCTGTACCGCAGTGGCGGCATGCTCCAGCAGCAAGCCACAGCCATTCAGGCGGGCCCGCAGATAGGCCAGCAGGCCGCGATCTGCAGTCAGCACCAGGACATGCGGCGTACCATCGGCACTGAAGGCAGGCAGCGGCGCCATGTGACCTACCAGCAGGCCGACGTCCAGTGCAAAGATACTGCCCTGCCCCAGCTGGCTTTGCACGCTGACGTTACCGCCCATCAGCTCCGCCAGTTTCTTGCTGATCGCCAGTCCAAGACCACTGCCGGCAACGTGCTGCGCCGGCTGGCCGTCCAGCTGCTGGAAGCTCTGAAACAGGGTGTCCATGTGCTCCGCGGCGATGCCGATGCCACTGTCCTCCACTTCGAAACGCAGTTGCAGGTGCTCGCCCCGCTGGAACAGGCAGCGCACTCGCAACACCACGCTGCCCTGCCGGGTGAACTTCACCGCGTTGTTGGCAAAGTTGGTCAGTATCTGACTGATGCGGATGGCGTCGCCACGGAGTGAGTCCGCGATGCCGGGGCCGATATCAATCGACAGTTGCAAGCCCTTGGCATCCGCTGCCACCCAGACCAGCCCGGCCACGTGCTCCAGCAGCCCCTGCAGCGAGAATTCGGCCACATCCAGCGGCAGCTTGCCGGCCTCAATGCGCGACAGATCCAGAATATTGTTGATGATGTCCAACAGGTGGCGGCTGGAGCCCTTCACCTGCTGTAGGTAGTGCCGCAGCTGGGGCACACACGGCTGCTGCAGCGCCAGGTCGGTCATGCCCATGATGGCGTTCAGCGGCGTGCGTATCTCGTGACTCATATTGGCCAGGAACTCGGTCTTGGTACTCGCCGCCGCCTCGGCCAGATCCCGCGCGGCAGCCAGTTCGCAGGTTCGCTCCGCCACGAGCTCCTCCAGGGAACAAGCCTGCGCCTCCACCTCCGCCTGCGGCCCGGCCACAGGCTGCTCGGTAATGTCCACTGCCACGGTGCCGATGGCAATGGTCTTCGGCGACCCCGGCTCGTGTACCGGGAAACATAGCAGCCGGTAATGTTGCACCGGTGCGGCATGCGGCACACAGCGCTCGACCACGGTCACCTCACCACTGCCAAGCACCGTCGCGTGCTCCTGCGTGGTTTGCAGCAAGGGCGGTTGCGTAAACAGCTGCGCATCCGTATGTCCGATAGCCAGCCCCGGCTGCAACTGCAACAGCGCCTCGAAGCTCGGGGTGATCATCAGGTAGCGACCATCCGGCGACTTGATGTGCATAGCCAGCGGCAAGTTGTCGCGTAATGCGGCCAACATGCCGTCACGCAAGGCCAGCCGCCGTCGTGCGCGCCAGTGCGCCAGGCTCAGGCCGCCGATCAGCAGCGTCGCTGCCAGCGCCAGCAGCAGTGCCACGTTGCGGGCAAAGTAATAAGGTGCGAACAGGCCCGCCATATCCTGCTCCACTACGATGCCCATGGCGCTGGCCGGCAACCAGCGCGCGGCGCCGACCACGGCGACTCCGCGATAATCAGGGTAAGCAAACTGCACACCGCTGTTGCCACGGCTGGCCAGCATCAGCCCCACCACCTGGGTGAACTTGCCAAGCTCACCTGGGCCGCTTCCCGGCTCGCGGGCATCACGATAGCGCGGCGGCATCGGCCCCTGGCCACTGTAGCGCGCCACTGGCGACAGGATCTGGCCACGGGCATCCACCACGTACGCCATGCTGCTATCGCCGGACTGGTAGGCCTGCAGCACGCGAAACAGCCGCCGCTGCGGGTTTTCGCGCAGGCACAGGAAACCGACAGGGCGAGCCTGGCTGCCGATACGGGCACAGCCAACCTGGAACGGCTGCGCCTGTGGCTGCAGCTTGCCGCCGGTCAGCAACAGTCGTGGCGGGATGATGGGGCGCGAGATGGCCAACCCCTCGCGCCGCGCCGTGGCAAGCACATCGTGTGCGCCTTCGGTCTGCAGCGGCCTGCCGACATAGGCCGGGCTACTGGCCGCCACCAGCAGCCCGGCATCCGCGCTCATCAGGCTATAGCCGTCGAACCCCCGGCCCAGGTAGATCGGCGTGATCCAGCGCTGGTATCGCGCTTGCAGCTGCTTGTCCTGCGGCGAACGCAGCAGTTGCGCAAACAGCTGCTGATGTCGCGGCTCTGCCGCCACGCTGCGCACGCGGTCGAGCGTATCCTGCCGCTGCAGCGCCAGTAGACGATCCATGCTGTCCAGCGTGCGCTGGATATGTTGCTCCACCGCATGACGCTGCGCCGTTTCCAGCGCACCAAGCAGCACGCCACAGGCCAGCCATAGCAAGGCGCTGGCACACAGCGCCAGCAGCACGCTGTTCCGGGTATCCTGCCGCCACTGTTTTGCATGCATATCAGTCTCCCTCTTCTGCCGCCTGCTGGCAGATGGTCTGCAAGCGCGGTTGTTCGCGCTGCAGCCAGGGCAGCAGCTCATGAGCCGGCATCGGGCGCGCCAGCAGATAACCCTGCGCATACTCGCAGCCCAGCCGGCGCAGCAAGGCCAGCTCTTCCTGCGTTTCCACCCCTTCGGCCACGGTACGCAGCCCCAGGCGCTGCCCCATGCTCAGCGCCGCCTCCAGAATGGTGCGCAGCTGCCATTTCTGCGGCGAGTGGCGCACAAAGGAGCCATCCAGCTTCAATTCGGTAAATGGCAGGCGCGACAGCTGCTGCATGGATGAAAAGCCTGTGCCGTAATCATCGATCGACAAGCCAAAGCCCTTCATGCGCAACCGTCCCAGCGTCGCCAGCGCTGCCGCCAGGTCTCCCACCAACGCGCTTTCGGTGATTTCCAGCACCAGCGCCACCGGAACAATGCCAGCCGCTGTCACCCGCTCGATGATGGCCTGGCCAAAGCCGCGCCCCGATAGCGATGGCGCCGAGATATTGATGGCTACCGTGGGGTAAAAGCCGCTGGCATGCCAGTGCACCAAGTCCTGCAATACCTGGTCCAGCACCAGCAGGGTCAGGGCATCGATGAGGCGGTGCCGCTCCGCAACATCGATGAAGCGGCAGGGCGCGATCATGGCGCCGTTTTCATCCGGCCAGCGCGCCAGCGCCTCCAGCCCGGTAACCACACCATCCGCCAGCCGTATCTTGGGTTGGTAATAGGGGCGGATCCGGCGCTCGACAATGGCCTGACTCAGGACTGCCTGCTCGATCGAGGGCAGTGGCTCGGCATGTTGGCCGCGGCTAAGTACCCACTCGTAGCGGGCCAACGCCTGGTGCAGTGCGGCAAATTCCAGCGGCTTACGCAGAGTGCCCAGCAATGGCAGCCCCAGTGCTTCCGCCATGCTGGCTACCGCCTGCAGGATGCCTGCATCGGCCCCGCTGGCAAACAGCAGGCCTGGGCAGTTTTCCTCCTCCACCAGTTGCTGCGCGGTTTCGATGCCATCCATGCCCGGCATTTCCAGATCCAGCAGGATGACGGCCGGCTGTGGCTGCAGCACCCGCAGCAGACGCAGCGCATCCACCCCGTCCACAGCTTCGTACAGCGGCTGGATGCCCATGCTGCGCAGCATGGCCGCCGCCACCTGGCGCTGTACCGGGCTGTCGTCCACCACCAGTACGCCAAGCTGGAAAATGCGCGCAGAGAGTTCAACAGGCATTTCCATGGCACCAGACCTCGGCAGGCATTGCTGCCAGCAAATCGACATCTGCCCTGCCGTGGCTGCGCTGCAACCAGCCGCTAACCACGCAGACCGGAAGAGTGCGGTGCCGCACCCCACCAACATCACATACCTCTGCCTGCAACCGCACCCGCTGCATATCGCGTCGCGCCAGGCTGCCGCACATCAGCGTCCATGACGCATCGGTATCGCGGGCGCTGGCCATGGCTCGCTGCGGTAGCAGCACTTGCTCCATCAGTGCCACAGCGCAGTGGCAATGCCACGGCATGGTGCTCACGCAGTAACCCGGCTTCGCGGCCAGTCCGGCCTCATGCCACGCCGGCCCGATCTCGCCGACCCCCACCCATTGCTGTCCCATTACGCCTCCCGCTTGCGATAGATGGACGGCTGCACACTATCCAGCGCCAGCTCCATGCCATACAGGGTTTCCGCCCGCTCCACATACCGCCAGCCACCGGGTCTCCGTGCCTGCATGGCGTGGCACACCACTCGAGCCTTGCCTGGCAGGCCGAAACAAAGTCAGTCGTTGCTCATGAAAAAGCACGGCAAACTTTCCCAAGCCAGCGCGGGCGTGCATCAGCTCGTGCTCGACAAACCACCACGTTGCCGCAATGCTTCGCCGGCCCGCGGCTTGCCGGCGTCTGGCGGTACCGCGCAGGCAATAGCGTTACAGCAGCCGTGCACCCGCTACCGGAATACGGCCTGACTCAAGCCTCGCTCCCGCACCATGGTGGCCTCGGTAGCACATGCTTCAGCACGGCAGCGAGCCATCCTGTGACGCCAGTTCGGCCGCTACCAGCTGCTCCAGCTCGCCCAGCAACAGCACGCGACCGATATCCAGCATCACGATGAATTGGTTGTTGAGGCGGATCATGCCGCTGACAAAATCCGGGCGGACCCCCAGGCCAAAATCCGGCCTGTCTTCGATCTGCTCCGGCTCCACCTCCAGCACTTCGTTCACGCCGTCCACCAGGATGCCCAGTGGCAGGGGGCCGTTGTCGCCGCTGATTTCGCTGATCACGATGCAGGTTCTGCGGCCAACCTCGGTGAGCCCGCGGCCAAAGCGCACCGCCAGGTCGATCACCGGCACCACCGCCCCGCGCAGGTTGATCACCCCGCGCAGAAACTGCGGCGTCATCGGAATATCCGTCAGCCCCGGGTACTCCAGAATCTCGCGTATCGGCGCGATCTGCAGCGCATAAATGTCCTTGCCCAGCGTGAAGGTCAGATACTGTTCCGGGCTAGTGATGGCGTGCATGGTCGGCTCCTCTAAAAGCTCACGAACGCGGCACCATCGATATCTCCGACTGGCCCGCCACTGCTGGCAGCGGCCTTGCGACGGCCGGCCGGCGGGCGCTGCAGCGGCATGGCGTTCAGCTCGGTTGTTTTGAAGAACTGCATCAGCTCCTGCAACTGGATCGCCTGGGCACTCATTTCTTCCGCCGTGGCCGACAGCTGCTCCGAGGCCGAGGCATTGGCCTGCGTGGCATGCGATAGCTGGGAGATGGCACCGTTGATCTGCTCCAGTCCACCGCGCTGCTCGGCAGAGGCTGCGGCGATCTCCTTTACCAGGTCGGCGGTCTTGCCGATGGACGGCACCATCTGCTCCAGCAGCTTGCCGGCGTCCTCCGCCTGATCCACGCTGTTGTTGGCCAGGCCACTGATTTCCTGCGCCGCCACCTGCGAGCGCTCGGCCAGCTTGCGCACCTCGGCCGCCACCACCGCAAAGCCCTTGCCGTGGTCGCCGGCGCGCGCCGCCTCGATGGCCGCATTCAGCGCCAGCAGGTTGGTCTGGTAGGCAATGTCGTCGATGATGGTGATTTTCTCGGCAATCTTGCGCATCGCCACCACCGTTTCCGCCACCGCCTTACCACCGTCCTGGGCATCGCGCGCCGACTTGGAGGCAATACCATCGGTAACGCTGGCGTTCTCCGCGTTCTGCGCCACGGTGGAGGAGATTTCCTCCATCGACGAGCTGGTCTGTTCCACGCTGGAAGCCTGCTCGGTGGCGTTCTGGCTCAGGGTATTGGAAGACGCGGACACCTCTTCCGAGGCCGAGGCCAGGCTTTCCGCCGCAGTGCGCACCTCGGCGATGATGCCGGACAGCTTGTCCACCATCTGTTTCACCGAGGCCAGCAGACTGCGCTCGGCCCCCTTCCGGATGTCCACTTTTACGGTCAGATCGCCAGCTGCCACCTGGCTGACTATGGCACCGACTTCCGCTGGCTCACCGCCGATCTGCCGCATGGTGCTACGCACCACGAAGAAGGCAATCCCCAGCAACGACAACACTGTCAGCAGCGCAATGCCGATGGACAGCAGCATGGCCTCATCCTTCAGCGCCTCGCCACTCTTGGCACCATCGTTACCGATATCGATATTGATCTGGTAATGCTTCTCGAACGCTTCGGCCACATCCTGGGTAATGTGCTGGCTATCAAGCTGGAACACCCGCCCTTCGGCCTGCTTGCCCTGATGCACCATGTCCAGCACCTTCAAGCGCTGCTGGTAGTAGGCTGCCAGCTTGACGCGGTCCTCCGCCAACTGCGCCCGGTCCGCCTCGTTGGCGATGTAATTCTTTTCGTAATTCACCAGTGCCGCTTCGATCTTGCGATCGTTGTCCTGGATCTTCGACTCCATCTTGGTGATGTCCGACTTGTCTTCCTCCGACAAAATCTGCCACAGCAGCACCCGGTTATTGGCGAAGCTGGCATAGGCATGGTGCAACTCCAGCAGGCTGGGCACCACACTGATATTGCCGAAGTTGGCCGCATCATAAATCTGCCGCATCTGCCGCTGACTCAAGCCGGCCAGTATCACCACCCCGAACATGCCGGCCAGTACCAAAATCATCATCCGCTTGAACAAAGTCATGTCATTCTCCTTTTCCGATAATGTCGCTGCACTGCCTCATGCCCGGTGCTTCGGCTCCTGCTGCTCCAGGCACTGGCCCACCCGCAAGTGGCTGGCAGCAGCGGTTTGCTGTCGCACCAGCAGTGGCACGTCGAGAATCAGCGCTACCTGCCCGTCTCCAAGAATGGTGAAGCCCCCCAACCCCCTTACCCCTTGCAACAATTGCCCCAGTGGCTTGATCACTGCCTGCATTTCACCCACAAAGCGATCCACCAGGATGCCGGCACGGCGCTGGCCATAGCGCACCACTACCAGTGACTGCCGGCCATCGTGCTGCCACTGCAAATCGAACACTGCCTCCAGATCAATGATTGGCAGCGGCTCGCCGCGCAGTGACACCACGTGGTTTTCATCCAACCGGCCACTGACATCGACACACTCCTCCACCATGTCCAGCGGCAGAATGAAACTGCTGCCCCCGATCAGCACCTGGAAACCGTCGATGATCGCCAGCGTCAGCGGCAACTGAATGCGGAAGGTGGAGCCCATGCCGGCTTGCGAGCTGATCTGGATGCTGCCGCGCAGCTGGCTGATGTTCTGCCGCACCACGTCCATGCCCACGCCACGGCCGGAAATATCGGTAACCTGTTCGGCAGTGGAAAACCCGGCGGCAAAGATCAGGTTGAAGATTTCCTCGTCACTCAGCTGCGCGTCCTCGGCAATCAGCCCCTTCTCCACCGCCTTGGCGAAGATGCGTGACTTGTTCAGCCCGCGGCCGTCGTCGCTGATTTCCACCACGATGCTGCCGGACTCGTGATAGGCGTTCAGCTGCAGCCGGCCGTGCTCCGGCTTGCCGGCCGCCAGCCGCTCGCTGGTGGGCTCGATGCCGTGATCCAGCGCGTTGCGCACGATGTGCAGCAGCGGGTCGGACAGCTTTTCCACCATCGATTTGTCCAGCTCGGTCTCGGCGCCGCTGATCACCAGTTCGATCTTCTTGCCCAGCTCCTTGGACACGTCACGCACCACGCGCGGAAAACGCTGGAACACGTCGCCGATCGGCGTCATGCGCAATTCCAGCGCGCGGTCGCGGATGCGCTCCACTACCAGTTCCAGCTCGGCCAGTGCTTCACGCAGTTCGCCATCGCTGCCGCGTGCGGCCAACACCCGGGTGCCGGCGGTGGCGATCACCATCTCGCCCACGGCGTCGATCAGCTGGTCCAGCTTGCGTGCCTCGATCTTGATCAGCGTCTGCTCCGGGCGATCGGTGGCGCGCTGGCTCGGCATGCCTACCGGCCGAGGCACCAGGCCGGCATTGTCGCGACCGACTGCCGGCGGCAGCGACACCTCCTGCACCTGGCAGGTGGAATCGGGGGGCAGCGCGGTCAGCGTGATGTCGCAATCGTCAATAATGAATTCGAACGCCTGGAGCACACTTTCACGGCTGGCGCTGGTAAGCAGCTGCAAGGAAAAGCTCAGGTAACAGCGCTCCGGATCCAGCTCCTGCAATGAGGGCAGCATCTGGAATTGGGTCGCCACCTGCTGCAGGCGGCCCAGGCGCTCCAGGTAGAGAATGAAGGACAGCGGATCCATACCCATGCGCAGCAGGTCGGGCGATGGCTGCAGCAGTATCTGCCAGCCCGTACCTGTACCCTCCTGCGCGGCAGATGCCTCCTCCCCGCTGTCGGCGGCACCCAGGCCATTACCGGGCAGGGCCGCAGGGACGGGCGTTGCGGTTTCCAACAGCTGGCCCAATGCCGCCAGCAGCTCGGTGCGGGTTTCCGGTGCTGGATCGTGCTCGCTGTCACCCTCCTCCAGCACATTGATCAGGCCGGCCAGGTAGTCGCCACAGCCCAGCAGCAGCGCAGACAGTTCGCCGTCCAGCGCCAGCTCGCCATTGCGCACCTGCACCAGCACGCTTTCCATCACGTGGGTGAAATCCACGATCAAGTCCAGCGCGAACAGCCCGGCCGAACCCTTGATGGTGTGCGCGGCACGGAACACGGCGTTGATGCGCTCGTCGTCCACGCCGTATTCCTCGATTTCCAGCAGCGCGGCTTCCATCTGCGTCAGCAGTTCCCTAGCCTCCTGCACCAGCGAGGTAAGCGCATCATGGTGTTCCATCATTAATCTCCTGTTCCAGCCGCAGCGCGCCAATCAGTCCAAGGCGACGGATGCGCGCACCAGCCACAGGGCTGGGCGAATGCAGCTGCACCTGCGGGCCTTCCCGCACCAGTGCCAGCAATAACTGCAAGCCGGCACTGTCCAGTTCGCTGACGGCAGACAGATCCACACGCAACACGCCCGCCGTGTGTCCCAGCACCACCAGCAACTGCTCACGCAGTTCTCCAGCCATCATCACTGTCATGGCGCCCTCCAGCTTTATGGCGGTAGCTGGCGGCGTTATCGCGGGTTTGCGATGCATGGCGGTCTCCTCACATCACCAGTAGTTTCGATACTGCATCCAGCAGCAGCGGCGGCTGGAACGGCTTGACGATCCACGCCTTCACCCCGGCGGCCTTGCCTTCCGCCTTTTTCTTTTCGTCGCCCTCGGTGGTCAGCATCAGCACCGGGGTGAAGCGGTAGGCCGGCAGCAGCTTGGCCTGCTTCACGAAGCTGATGCCATCCAGATTGGGCATGTTCACGTCGGAAATGATCAGGTTGAACTTGCGGCCATCCAGCTTGGTGAGCGCATCCTTGCCATCTACCGCCTCGGTTACCTCGTAACCGCCGGCACGCAGCGCGATCGCCAGCGTCTGGCGCATGCTCATGGAGTCATCCACGATAAGAATCGATCGGCTCATGCTGTGGTCTCCACTAATGACAGGTGGCAACTACGACAGGAGACACCAGGATGGCGCCAGGCCGGATAGGCGATGCTCCCGGCCAGGGGGAAGATATTTGCCGGCAAACAGTTTGGCGATTGGCAAACCAGAGCGGCCGACAATGGCGAAAATATGGAACCACCGCCTGATATTGCCCACTGGACAAAAACAGGCAAATCTTCCGGTTCCAGAACAATAGTCGCCAACCATGGCAAAACATGGTGTCGCGTTGATTTTATTGGGACTGTCATCATTACCTCCTGCCACTAAGGCTAGGAAAATAACCCGACAGTTACTAACTGACAGACCGAGTAAATCTACTCCCCATCGCCGGGAGTAAACATGCCAGGCACCATTGGCCTGTATTTATAGAAATAGCCGCACCAGCTCGGCGGTAGAGGAAATGTGCAGCTTGTCTTTCAGCCGAGCACGGTGGTTTTCCACGGTACGGGTGCTGATGGCGAGCTCATGGCCAATCTGGCTGCTGGACTTGCCCTGCACCAGCAGCTCGGCAATCTGCAGCTCACGCGGCGTCAGCAGTGCCCGACGTGCCAGCTGGGTGCTGGCAGCCACCTGCTGGGCGTGCAGGTCGCGGCAATGTGCCAGCGCACACTGCACTTTTTCCAGCAAAAGTCGGCCATTTACCGGCTTTTCCAGAAAATCAAATGCTCCACACTTCATGGCCTCCACCGCCGAACGCACGTCGGGCTGACCAGAGACGAAGATGATGGGCACCTGCCGCTGAGCCTGCTGCAGGTGCTGCTGTACCTGCAGGCCACCCAGCTCCGGCATGCGCAGGTCGCACACCAGGCACTCGGAGGGAAAGGGGTAATAGCTGGCCAGGAATGCGTGGGCAGAGGCATAGGACAGCACCTCGGCATGCAGCTGCTGCAGCAGCTCGCGAAACATCCACAGCGTAATATCGTCATCATCGACTATGTGAATCCTGGAGCGCAGACTGGACATGATTCGCCCTTTGCTTTCAATACCTGCACACGGCTTTTCAGTATAAAACCGAGGTAGATATGTTTTATGGTCGACAATAGCAACAAACAAAAACACAGCGTGTTTCTATAAAACACACGTGAATATCACTAGCTGCAAGCGTACGAAAGCAGTGTAGAAATTAATGAGGCCGCAATTCAAGCCTGGTTAACAGACTGTAGTTTCGATTTTGAATGGCAATAATACGCGGCCGTGAATAGGCCCGGATTTCTAAGCGAGACAAGGTGCGAGTGGAAAATTTTGACGCAGTATATGTTTGATATGTAAGGAGTAATTTTTCGTGAGCAACGCAGCATCGCGACGAAAGCTGGAGTTTTTCGAGGTGCCCAATAGCCACAAGCACGCCACGGGTGGCGATGGGTTCGGCCGCAGCAAGGTGCCGATGGATGGCGCCCCAGCCAAACTGGCTGAGTCGCGTCGCTACTGCAGCTCGGCAAACAGCAGGAACAGCGCCGCCTGGCTGGACACGCCCAGTTTGGCGTACAGGTTGCGGCGGTGCACCTTGGCGGTTTCCAGCGAGATATCCAGCTCGCGCGCCACGCCCTTGGTGGAGTGCCCCCCAAGGATCAGCAAAGCCACTTCCACCTCGCGATTGGTCAGCGGCGTTGCGCCACGCAGGCGCAGCGCCTCTTCCAGCTGCTGGCGGCTGCGGCGCGGGGTGTCGTTGGCCGGCGCTACCAGTTTGTCTTCCCGCTGTGCGGCCAGGCGCAGCATGGGTAGCAGCCAGGGCGCGAACAGGTTGCAGCAGCCAATTTCGGCATCGCTGAAGCGGCGCTGGCTGCCCAGTGACAGCGACAGCGTGCCCTGCGGCAGCGGCAGCAGGAACTGCAGCTCGTCGGTAACCACATTGCGCGAGAAGTAATGCCGGCAGTATTCGGTATCGCGAAAGCTGTCCGGCGCCACCTCGTCCAGCCGGTACACACCGGCAGTCGGGCATTTCAACGCAAAGCTATAAAACGGATCCAGCAGGTACAGGCCGTTCAGGTAGTCGGCAAACAGGTTGTCGTCGGCGTAATTCACCGCATGGTCGGCCAGCACCAGCGGCGGCACATCCGGGCGGAACAGCACCGCCACCCAGGTATCAAATGCCAGCTGTTCACGCAGGAAGGCTGCCAGTTGCTGCCAGAACGCCGCCCTATCGATGCTGCAGAGCAGCCTGCCCAGCCGCTGGTGAAACGCCAGATCCGCCACGTTCAACTGCATGTCCGCCTACCCCGTTAAGGTTATTCCTACCCCTCCCCGCTAACGTTTCTGCGTGATGTCCGTCACTGCGGGGGCTTACTAGTATGGCCTCACAACGCGCGGCACGGCCAGCAGCATGCGGCCAACCCACCCTCAGCCGCGCCGGAAAAACGGAGTGAGCCCATGACCCTGCATGACCTGACGTACTGGCAACAACGCGCCGCCGCCCTGCGACCGCGCTGCCAGGCCTTCATCAACGGCCAGTTCGTTCCGGCCGCTGACGGCCGCACCTTCGCCGACATCAGCCCGATCAATGGCCAGTCGCTGGGCGAGATTGCCCGCTGCGGCGAGGCCGATGTCGAGCTGGCAGTACTGGCCGCCCGCGCCAGCTTCGAAGCCGGAGTGTGGTCGCGCTGCCACCCGCGCGAGCGCAAAACCGTGCTGCAACGGTTGGCCGCATTGATCCGCGAGCACGGCGACGAGCTGGCGCTGCTGGATTGCCTGGATATGGGCAAGCCGATTGCCGATGCCCGCACTATCGATGTGCCGGGCACCGCCGCGGTGTTCGACTGGTACGCCGAAGCCGCCGACAAGCTGTACGACGAGGTGGCCCCCACCGCCCATGACGCACTGGCGCTGATCACCCGCGAGCCAGTAGGCGTGGTGGCAGCGGTGATTCCGTGGAACTTCCCGCTGGACATGGCGGCGTGGAAGCTGGCACCGGCGCTGATCGCCGGCAACAGCGTGATTCTGAAGCCGGCCGAGCAATCGCCGCTGTCCGCGCTGCGCCTGGCGGAGCTGGCCCAGGAGGCCGGCCTGCCGGACGGCGTGCTGAACGTGCTGCCGGGCTATGGCGAAGAGGTTGGCCGCCCGCTGGGCCTGCACCCGGACATCGATTGCCTGAGCTTTACCGGCTCCACCGAGGTGGGCAAATACTTCCTGCGCTACGCCTCGGAATCCAACATGAAGATGGTGTGGCTGGAGTGCGGCGGCAAGAGCCCGAACCTGGTGTTCGCAGACAGCGACCTGGACGCCGCCGCGCAACGCGCCGCCTTCGGCATCTTCTTCAACCAGGGCCAGGTGTGCTCCGCCAACTCGCGCCTGCTGCTGCAGCGTTCGATCAAGGATGCCTTCCTGCAGAAGCTGCTCAAGCAGGTGGATGCGCTGCAGCCGGGCAACCCGCTGGACCCGGCCACCCGCACCGGCAGCATCGTCGATACCCGCCAGGCCGACCGCATCATGACCTTTGTGGACATCGCCCGCCGCGAAGGCGCCAGCCTGCTGTGCGGCGGCGAGCGCGCCAGCATCAACGGCAGCGACTGCTACATCCGCCCCACCATTTTCAGCGACGTTACCCCGGACATGACGCTGGCGCGCGAAGAGGTATTCGGCCCGGTGCTGGCGGTAATGACCTTCGATACCGAGGCCGAAGCCGTGGCGCTGGCCAACGACAGCATCTATGGCTTGGCCGCATCGGTATGGACCAACGACCTGTCCCGCGCCCACCGCGTGGCTCGCCGACTGCGCGCCGGCACCGTATCGGTGAACACCGTGGACGCGCTCGACCCCGGCATTCCCTTCGGCGGCTACAAGCAGTCCGGCTTCGGCCGCGACCTGTCGCTGCACGCCGTCGACAAATTCACCCAGCTCAAAACCACCTGGGTGCAGCTGCGTGGCTAGCCACACAGCGCTGTAGTTCCCTGGTTACAACAACAAGACAGTAGGAGACACATCATGAACGATTCGCATCTCTACTCCGCCCCTCCTCTGGCCGCCTCGCCAGCAACCGCCAAGCCCAGACCAAGCCTGGGCCTGGGCTCCCTGCTTGCCGTGGCCATCGGCCTGGTGGTATCGCAGGGCGTCATGGTGCTGATGCTGCAGGGTGCCGGCATTGCCGGGCTGGGCTTTCTCATCCCGCTTGCACTGGCATTCGTGCTGGCACTCACCTATGTGATGTCATTTTCCGAGCTGGCACTGATGATTCCCCGTGCCGGCAGCCTTAGCAGCTACACCGAAGTGGCGCTGGGGCAGTTCCCCGCCATCCTCGCCACCTTCTCCGGCTACGTTGTGGTGGCAATGTTCGCGCTATCGGCCGAGCTGCTGCTGCTGGACCAGATCATCAACCAGGTCTACCCCGGTGTCTTTCCGCACCTGAGCATTGCCTACGGTGTACTGCTGCTGTTCACGTTGCTGAACCTGCTGGGCATCGACGTATTTGCCAAGCTGCAATCCGTACTGGCACTGGTGATGGTGATCGTGCTGCTGGCGCTGGGCCTGGCTGCCATGGCCGGCAGCGGCAGCCACCCGCAGCTGGTTCAGGCGGTGAGCAGTGACTGGAATCCCCTGGGCGCCAGCGTGCTCACCCTGGTGGCACTGGCGATCTGGGGCTTTGTCGGCGCCGAGTTCACCTGCCCGCTGGTGGAGGAGTCCCGCCAACCGGAGCGCAATATCCCGCTGGCGATGATTCTTGGCATCGTGGTGATCTTCGTCACTACCGCGCTGTACAGCATTGGTGCGCTGTTCTATGTGCCGCGCGAGCAGTTGGCCGCATCGGCACTGCCACACTATCTGTACGCCACCGCGCTGCTGGGCGAAACCGGCAAGCTGTTCCTGGTGGTGGCCGCCATTACCGCCACCTGCAGCACCCTCAACAGCTCGCTGGCCGCGGTACCGCGCATGCTGTATGGCATGGCACATAACGGCCAGGTGTTTCCGCAGTTCAAACTGCTGAGCAAGCGCCACAACACCCCGTGGGTAGCGGTGCTGTTCGTGTCGCTGATCACCGGCGCCCCTGTCCTGCTGATGGGCAACGACCCGGCCACCATCGGTCTACTGCTACTGGCGGCCGCCATTGCCTGGCTGCTGGCCTACATCATCTGCCACCTGGATGTGATTGCCCTGCGCCGCCGTTACCCGCTGCTGGCACGGCCGTTCAAGACCCCGTTCTACCCGCTGACCCAGCTGGTGGGCATCGCCGGCATGCTGGTATCGATCTACTACGTGTCGCCAACACCGGAAATGACCGCCGCCATCTTCGGCTATGCCGGCGCGGTACTGGGGCTGGTATCGCTGATCGCCATCCTGTGGATCAAGCTGGTGATGCGCAAACCGCTGTTCCGCCCGGAACCACTGGAGTCAGCGCTGGCACGCCAGTAACCACCCTTTCGCTTTCCCGCCAGGGCCCGGCCCTGGCGCCAGATCACACACTGACGAGGTTATCGCCATGACTACATCCCGCAACCGCAGCCGCAGTACCCGCGACTACCAGCAGCTGGATGCTGCCCACCACATCAACGCCTTTCTCGACCAGAAAGCCCTGAACCAGGAAGGCCCGCGCGTAATGGCCGAAGGCAAGGGCGTCTACCTGTGGGACACCGACGGCAACAAGTACCTGGACGGCATGTCCGGCCTGTGGTGCACCAATATCGGCTACGGCCGCCAGGAGCTGATCGACGCCGCCACCCGCCAGCTGCAGCAGCTCAGCTACTACAACACCTTCTTCCACACCACCCACCCGGCGGTGAACGAGCTGTCCGAGCTGCTGTTTTCCTTGCTGCCCGGCGACTACAGCCACGTGATCTACACCAACTCCGGCTCCGAGGCCAACGAGGTACTGATCCGCACCGTGCGCCGCTACTGGGACGTGGCGGGCAAGGCAAGCAAGAAAATCTTCATCGGCCGCCACAACGGCTACCACGGCTCCACCGTGGGCAGCGCCAGCCTGGGAGGCATGAAGTTCATGCATGAGATGGGCGACCTGCCGATTCCGAACGTGGTGCACATCGGCGAGCCGTACTGGTTTGCGCACGGCGGCCAATTGAGCCCGGCGGAATTCGGCCGCCAGTGCGCGCAGGAGCTGGAAGCCAAGATCCTGGAGCTGGGCGCCGACAAGGTGGCCGCCTTCGTGGCCGAGCCGTTCCAGGGCGCCGGCGGCATGATCTTTCCGCCGGAGAGCTACTGGCCGGAAATCCAGCGCATCTGCCGCCAGTACGACGTGCTGCTGTGCGCCGATGAAGTGATCGGCGGCTTCGGCCGCACCGGCGAATGGTTCGCCCATGAGCACTTCGGCTTCCAGCCGGACACCATCAGCATCGCCAAGGGGCTGACCTCCGGCTACATCCCGATGGGCGGCCTGGTGCTGTCGCGCCGCATGGGCGAGGCACTGGTGGAGCACGGCGGCGTGTTCGCCCACGGCCTCACCTACGCCGGCCACCCGGTGGCCGCCGCCGTGGCGCTGGCCAATCTGGACACGCTGCAGCGCGAAGGCATTGTCGAGCGGGTGAAGACCGACACCGGCCCCTACCTGCAGAAATGCCTGCGCGAGGTGTTCGACCAGCATCCGCTGGTGGGCGAGATCCAGGGCACCGGCCTGGTGGCGGCACTGCAGTTCTGCCAGCACAAGCCCACCCGCCAACGCTTTGCCAACGAGAACGACATCGCCTGGCGCTGCCGCACCATCGGCTTCGAGGAAGGCGTGATCATCCGCTCCACCCTGGGCCGCATGATCATGGCGCCGGCGCTGGTGATCAACCACGCAGAAATCGACGAGCTGATAGACAAGACCAGGCTGGCAGTAGACCGCACCGCCGCCGAGATCGGCGTGCTGTAAGCGCTAGTGCGCAATGCCAACAGGCGCCCCACCCTGGCCACGGCGGGCCTGCTGCTGGCGCCAGCCACCAGCCAGGCCGCCGACCAGGTCAAGCGGTAACCCAAGCGGTAACCAGGTCAAGCGGTAACGAGACAAGGCAAAACGAGGCGGGCACCGCGAAAACCCATGGTTTTCCAAGGTGCCCGTCAGTTTGGTTTCGCGGGGACGGGGCGCTCGGGGTGATACCACCACGGCGAATCAGCCGGCAGCAAACTGTCCGCATCGATCAATGGGTTGGGCAGCTCCAGAATGCGGCGCTGCGACAGCCTGGCACGCTGCAAGATCCGGTCGAAGTGCTCATGGAAAAAACGGTCGAAGCCGCCGTCGGCCTGCGCCCGTTGCAAGCCCTGCTGGATGTGCGCGGCAAGGTAGGGCTTGCCGGGGGTGACAAAAAAATACTCGGCCGCCGGGTAATGCAGCGCGATGAAGCCATCAACGGTAAGCCCGAGGCCAGGGTGGGCCTCAAGCTCGGCCCATGCTTCCGTCACGCCACGGGGAAAGTAGTGGAAACGTTTGGCCGCCAGCATGCTGAACAAGGATTCGTACCGGCTGACGGCAATCACCGGCAGACCGCTGCCGCGCAGGATGCCGGTATCCGGCCAGTCGTGCTCCTGGCCGGCGATAAAGTAGCGCAAGTCCTGAACGGTACGCACCCTGGAGAACAGGGCGGCATTGTCCTGCCGCACCAGGGCGATACGCCAGCCCAGCAGGCCCCGGTCTACCGGCAGGCGTACCGGAATAAGCTGCGTCTCCCGCTCGCGCGTGGTCATGGTCCACAGCACATCCAGGTTGCCGCCGGGCGCCATGGCCAGCGCAATGGACCGCCCTTGCAGCATTTTCGGCACTACCGGCGACAAGGTGTATTGCTGGCCGCTTTTATCCAGCGCCAGTTGCAGCACGGCAAGAAAAAAGGCCTTGTTGATATCCGGGTAGTCAGGAAAGCGCACCGTTTCCGCCCCCTGCGCCATTGCAGTCCAGCAAATGGCGATTATCAGCAGCAAGCGGCGGGCAAGCATTCGCATGTAAGCAATCTCGGTCAGAACCTGACTTCAATATATGGCGGTCATAACCATACTGCCATGTCGGCGGTCCAGATCCGGGGGCTGCGCTGGCCTGGCCACGTTGTCGTACACTCGGCGACGAGCAGACCTGCTCCGGGCTAGGCCTGTCCATTGTGCCGACGGTTACCAGCAGAATGGGCGCCGAAATCCGCTTGGCGTTTACCAACCCGGCACCGGAAACCGGGCAGCATGCTGCTGCCGGCAATGGAGAGTGGCCGGGCTACCGATGATGTAATTCGAAGAACGCCCACCTGAAGACTGCAGGTGGTGAGTTGTAAAAGACAATAGTTGGCCGCATGCGGCCAACCTTTATCTTTTGTGGGGCGGGGTATTTGGCTGAGTCGCGATATTGTTCGTCAGGATGAGTGACAGCTTTCGACTGCGGATTCAACCAATGGATGCAACACATTCCTGAAACCGCAATTCCTAGACGGACCTTCGCATCTCGGACTCGGCAACGACAGCTTACCGTTAGCTACGGACGTTCAGCGCGTTTGCTGAGCGCGAACAGCTCGGTCTGAGCGGTCGGTCAGCGCACACGTCTCCAGTGACCGCCCCCAACTCAAAGCAGGCCTTTCGATAGCCAAGACGCTCCCATCTTTTCCTAGGCGAAAAAAATGCAAATGAAGTAACATAGGAGCGCTATCCGTCTATTGATACGAATAAAGAAATCGGCTATGCCGTTGATGCAAATCAACAGATTAAGATGAAAACCACTGCCCGTACGATTAATAGCAGGCGGACCAATAGGGCTGTCTACTAACCTACTAACTAGTTAGCCATCATTAATGAGGTCAGTTGAGTGCCACTTAAGAATTGTGAATTTGAAGAAGCAGAATATCGCGGCCCGCTGTTTAATCAACTCTCCACCTCCAGCCTGCTCTGGGAGCCGGGACAGGTCTTTGAGAAGCACATCGGGATAGATCACGCATTATTCACAACGCATGCATACCTTCATGCTCTTCATGGACACCATGCGCCTTTAGACGGCGTTGTCTTGTCACGTTACAACTGGGATTACATTTGGCATCTTCGTCGCTCCAAGAAAAAACTCCCGTCCTTTCATCTAAATGTTTTCATTCAAGCCAAGCGCCCTCAGTACGGGCGCTATGTGCCGAAGGTTTTGAAAGCTCATGGCCTCAAATCGCCTTACTGGAGATTCGAGATAACACCTCACCAACAGGTTGCCCTTGAAAAACTACAACAGAAGTTGAAAGGACGGGCAATTGTCTGTTACGCGTGCCCAGCGTTCCATAAGGAGTCGCTCCTTCACAAGTGGACAGTTGAGCCACGGATTGTGGAGAATTCTACCTTTCCTGATATCTCAGTACTTAAAGGCCATTCGGCTTGGAACTTCTCTATGCCTGGTGCCCATGGCGTTGCAAATATTGACCCAACACCGAGCGAGGGACCATCTCTCCTAGAACGAGTTAGCTCGCTTGTTGAGCATAACGGCAACGCAACGGGATCCGCCATCGAAGAGCTCGCGATGCTGTCTCAGGCGGTGAAATCCGCAATGGAGTCAGTAACCGATGAGGCTTCATATTTGCAAGCACGGTTCTTTGAAGGCGCAAGAGCGATCCAGCAACTTGCCAGCGAGTTCGCTGATGGCGAAGAGCTTGAGGCCGTAGTGTCATACGGTACCGTACTTCATTTCTGCTACCTAAATCGTCTTAACTGGTTAGTTGCCGGAAATGCTGGCTGACCCATTTTTCAACATGGACTGGCGCGATAAGGCCGCGCCAGTCCAGTTATGTCAAACGTTAGGTGAAACCCGCAATGATGACTCCGGACGAGATCGCAGAAGAGAAATGGCTATCCGAAATGCAAGAGAGCATTTCTGCTGAGGCTATTGATGGGTTTACTTCTGGGCGGTTGTCCTCGTATTACCGCAAGCATCCATCCTTGGCTGAAAATGTGTTTGAAATTTATCGTGAGGCAAAGTCTGTCGCAGAAAAATCTCCGACCGCAGCACTGCTACTCTTTACGGCCGCCATCGAAGTCGCCCTTAAAAGTGCTGTTCTAAAACCAGTAATTTACGGCCTAGTTCATAACGAGTCAGTAGCAGACTTGGTCTCTGATCTGGTGGTCAAGAACAACGGCCTTGATCGTTTTAAAGAGGTTCTATCTGCAATCATGAGCAAGTATGGAATGGTTGATTTTGAAAACTATAAGATCTCTGGTCATACGAAGAACATTTGGGAAGAAATCACGGCAGTGCAAAAGGCAAGAAACTCTGTCGCTCATCGAGCAGAACCTGCTACGCCTGAAACGGCTGTTCTAGCTCAAGAGATTGCAACTGCGATCATCGTTGATTTTCTACAGGGCGTGCTCAACACCTTGGGGCTTGAGCTAGAGCGAAGCGGAAAAATCGTCTAACCATTCCATTGAGAGGACGTTCAACGGACTGCGTCCGTCGACCGCCTTTCATGTCAAACGTAGGACGCTTCGTTAAGGTACTTCAATGCAACAGCCTCTACTTCCAAATACAGATGGGCGAAGACTCCTTGCCTTGCTGATATCTCTTGTCCCCCTAGCCGTTCGCGGCAAAATTCATTCATCATATCGTTTTGCGCTCCTGGTGGCGACAGGCAACATTCAACAGCATCCAGCCCACACATAGACATACACCCCTCACAACCACCCCTGCCCACAAAGCGCGCCAAACACCAGCACCCGGCCGCTTGCGGCCAACCTGCCGGGCGTTACAAGCAACGCCAGCACCAAAACAGCCCGCACAAAAAAAGAAACCCGCCGAAGCGGGCCAAGGACTTGCAGATAGCAAACAGCAAAGCAACGATCCGTACCCGAAAGTACGGCACAACAACAACTGCAGCGCTAGCCGCCAAGCCGCTGCAACAGCGTGGCCAGCATGGTGTCGCAGGCGGACAGCTGCTCCAGCGCCAGCCATTCGTCCGGCTTGTGCGCCTGGTCTATGCTGCCCGGCCCCAGCACCACGGCCGGAATGCCGACGCGCTGCGAGAACAGCCCGGCCTCGGTGCCGAAGGCGATCTTGGCCGGGGCGCGATCGTCGCCCAGCAGCGATTGCACGAAGCGCACCACCGCACTATCCGGCGCGGTAAGCAGGCCGGGGTAGCTGCTGCGCTCGACAAACTCGAAACCGGCATCCGGGTCCACCACACGCATTGCCGGCAGCAGTTGGCCGCGGGC
Source organism: Vogesella amnigena (assembly GCF_042648905.1). NCBI lineage: Bacteria > Pseudomonadati > Pseudomonadota > Betaproteobacteria > Neisseriales > Chromobacteriaceae > Vogesella > Vogesella amnigena. Next base: position 104,743 of record NZ_JBHRYH010000009.1, read on the forward strand.
GTAGTGGAAGATGGCGTTCAGCAAGGGCTGCGGGTCATCCTCCGGCAAGTGGCGGATTTCGAATTCGAATTCGCTGGCGGCCGGAATGATGTTCAGCGCGGTGCCGCCATGCATCTTGCCCACGTGCAGCGTGGTGTACGGCACCTCGTACAGCGGGTCGAACGGCCCGCAGGCCTCTCGCTCGCGTGCCAGTTGGCGAATGAAGGTGATCAGCTCGGCGGCGTACTCCACCGCGTTCACCCCGGCAGCCGGGTTGCTGGAGTGGCCTTCCTTTCCGCGCAGCTTCACCTGGTACGCCACCTTGCCCTTGTGCGCCGCCACCAGCCGCATCAGCGTGGGCTCGCCGACAATGGCCATCTGCGGCAGCACCGGCAGCCCGCCCAGCACGTCCAGCAGACGGCGCACGCCGATGCAGCCGATCTCCTCGTCGTAGGTGAGCGCGATATGCAGCGGGGTGTGCAGCTTTGCGGCCGCAAACGCCGGCACCGCGGCCAACACTGCGGCGATGAAGCCTTTCATGTCGGCGCTGCCGCGGCCATAGGCGCGGCCGTCGCGGACATCGAGACAAAATGGATCGCTGCTCCAGTGCTGGCCGGTAACCGGCACCACGTCGGTATGCCCGGCCAGCATCACACCGCCACGATCGGTGGGGCCGATGGTGGCGTAGAGGTTGGCCTTGCTGCCCTCCTCGTTGCTTACCAGCTGGCTGGCGATGCCGTACTGCGCCAGGTAGTCGCGCACGAAGTGGATCAGCGCCAGGTTGGAATGCTGGCTGACGGTGTCGAAGCCCACCAGGGTCTGCAGCAGGCCGAGCGAAGAATGTTGCTCCATCATGGGTCTCCTGCCACACCGTAGCTGGGGGCATCCTGCGGCGATACGGCGCGGGTGACGTAGGCCGCCATCTGCGGCTGGTAGCGTTGCCACAGTGCGGCCAACTCGGCCACCGGTGCGCCGTCGCTCCAGTCGATGCGCAGGTCGACACTGGGCCATTCGGTATCCCCCGTGGCCAGCAGGCCGGCGGCATGAATCGGCCCGGCCTCGCCACCGGCATCCACCGCCGCTTGCAGCGCCGCCAGCAGCCGCTCTGGCAGGCTGCCGCTGCTGGCTTCGAACGCATCCACCATGGCCTGCGGCACCTGCGGGCTGGCCAGCAGGTTGCCGCCGGCGGCGCAATCCCGCCCGGTAGCCGCACCGTACACCCCCAGCGCGTGGCTACCGGTGATGACCTGCGGCGTGCCATGCAGCGGCGCCAGCACCAGCTGGCGCCAGTCGATGAACGGGTCTGCGGCCAACAGGCTGGCACGCAGCGCATCGCCTTCCTGCCCGGCAGCCATCTGCGCCAGCGCCAGCCGGCCCAGCATGGGGTTGGTCACATTCTGGCTCAGCGCGGCGCCGGCCCCGGCGCGCACATTGGCGCAGCGGCTGGCCACGGCAATGCTGGACGAGGCCACGGCCACGCCGACCATGCCGCTTTGCCGGCAACGGGCAGCGATGGAAAAGGTCATCAGCTACGCTCCTCGGGAATCACGGCGGTCACGTCGATTTCCACCAGCCATTCCGGGCGCGCCAGCGCGGATACCACCAGGCCGGTGGATACCGGGTACACCCCCTTGAGCCACTTGCCCACCACCTGGTACACCGCTTCGCGGTAACGCGGGTCGATGATGTAGATGACGATCTTGCAGATGTGCTCCAGGCAGCTGCCGGACTCTTCCAGCAGCATCTTGATGTTGGACATCGCCTTTTCCGCCTGCGCGGTGACATCGCCGATGCCTACCGATTCGCGGGTTTCCAGGTCCTGGCCGATCTGGCCGCGGACGAACACGATGTTGCCGGCCACCACTGCCTGGCACAGGTCGTTGTTGAGGTTCTGCTCCGGGTAGGTTTCCTTGGTATTGAACGGGCGGATACGCTTGTGGATCATGTTTGTCACCTTGTGATTGTGTGTGTTGGGCTGCAGGTGCCACGGGCCGCACCGGCGACCCGTGGTTGTTGATCAGACTTCTGCCGGTACCGCCGCTGCGGCTTGTGCGCGCTGGCCGGCGTCGCGATAGGCGGCGTATTTGCGCTGGGTGGCGATGTGATCGGCGATCAGCTTGGCGTCGTGCCATACCCCCCAGATGAAGGTGGAACCGCGGCGCGTCAGCCACGGCAGGCCGACGAAGTACACTCCCGGCTCGCTGGATACGCCGCGCTGGTGCTGCGGCTTGCCCTTGTCGTCGAAAGCATTCACCTGCAACCAGCTGTAATCCTGGGTAAAGCCGGTAGCCCAGATGATGCTGCTCACCCCGGCGGCGGCGAGGTCCAGCTCCAGCACCGGGTTGGAAAGGCAATCCGGGTCCGGCAGCATGCGGCGCGCTTCCGGCTCTTGCGGCAGATCCAGCCCGTTACGTGCGATGTAGGCATCGGCCGCATCCAGCAGCGCCAGGTAGTTGGCATCGCCGCGGGCAATGTTGGCCGCAAGGTCCGGCTGGAAGCTCACCACGCCGCTATCGAACGCCTTGGTCATGCCTACCAGGGTGATGCCCTCATGTGCCAGGCGACGGAAATCGATGGTTTCGCCACCCCGTGCGCCACTCACCGCGATGGTGACGTGCTCGGTGCCAGGTTTCATCGCCGCGGCGTCCCACTCGCCCAGCACGCCCAGCCACCAGCAGAAGTCGCGGCCACGGTAGGCGCGCGGCGGGCGGTCGTGCGCGCCTACCGACAGGTATACCTTCCTGCCGGCACGCCGCAGCTCGTCGGCGATCTGCACGCCGGAGGAGCCGGCGCCCACCACCAGCACCGCACCGGCCGGCAGCTGCGCCGGGTTGCGATACTGGGCGGAGTGGATCTGCAGCAAGCGGTCGTCCCTGGGTGCCACCGCCGGAATCACCGGCTTCTGGAACGGGCCGGTAGCAGCGACCACGCGCGCTGCCTCGAACACGCCGGCCGAGGTTTCCACGGTAAAGCCAGGGCGGCCAAGGTTACGGGTGACTTTCTTCACTTCCACCCCGGTGCGGATCGGGGCGTTGAATTTACGCGCATAGGCTTCGAAGTAATCCGCCACCTGTTCCTTGGCCACGAAGGCATCCGGGTCGGCATCGAAAGCCAGGCCAGGAAAGCGGTCGTGCCAGGCCGGGCCATTGCACACCAGCGAATCCCAGCGCTCGCTGCGCCAGCGCTCGGCGATGCGGCTGCGTTCCAGCACGATGTGCGGCACATCGAGCTTGCTCAGGTGTTCGCTCATGGCCACGCCAGCCTGGCCGGCGCCGATCACCAGCGTGTCCGTTTTTTCGATTGCCATCTTGCTCTCTCCTGTTGAGCGGGTTGACAAGGGCAGTCTACGGAGCCACGCTGAATACCGAAAATATATAAATTTTCTACAAAGGATAACTTCAGATTATGCAATACACCCTGCGCCAACTGGCCTACCTGGTGGCGGTGGCCGAGCACGGCAGCGTGACCGCTGCGGCCAACGCGCTGTATACCTCGCAACCCGGCGTGTCCAACGCCATTGCCCAGCTGGAGGAAACCTTCGGCCTGCAGTTCTTCGTGCGCCACCATGCGCGCGGGGTATCGCTGACGCCGGCCGGGCAGAGTTTCATTGCCGCCGCGCGCAACCTGCTACACCACGCCGACGACCTGATGCAGCAGGCGCAGGAAATCAGCCAGTCGCTGCGCGGCACGGTAACGCTGGGCTGCTTCACCACCATGGCGCCCATTCTGCTGCCCGGCCTGCTAACCGCGTTGCGCGACGCCTATCCGGAGCTGGAAGTGAACCTGCTGGAAGGCGACACCCAGCAGCTGCAGGCGGCGCTGCTGGGTGGGCAGATCGAGCTGGCGCTGCTGTACGACCTGGGGCTGCCGGACACGCTGCACAAGTTGCCCTTGTCCGGCGCCCGCCCCTATGTGCTGGTGGCGGCGGATCACCCCCTGGCCGCGCGTGGCCAGGTGTCGCTGGCCGAGCTGGCCGACGAGCCGCTGGTGCTGCTGGACCGGCCGCACAGCCGTGAATACTTTCTGGGCTTGTTCCGCCAGCTGGGGCTGGAGCCCAAGGTGCGCCACCGCACCATCAACTTCGAGCTGGTGCGCGGGCTGGTGGCGGCGCATTTCGGCTATGCGCTGCTGAACCTGCAGCCCAAGGTGGATGTGAGCTACGACGGTGGCAGGCTGGCCTGCCTGGAGATTGCCGACGACGTGCCCAAGCTGCCCATCGTGCTGGCCTGGCCACAGGAGCTGAAGCTCACCCGCAAGGCGGAGGCGCTGCGCGACAGCTGCCTGCAGCTATGGGGTACGCCGGCCAGCGCCTAGCGGCCTGGCGCGGCAGCCTAGCGGCACAAGCTCTCGCAGGGTGTTCCATCGTGGTTGGCATCCAGCTGGCGCTGGCCGCAGACCTGCAGCTGGTAACGCGCCTCGTCGCAGCTGCGCAGCTGGCTGCAGCGCGGTTTGCTGCCGCACTGCCAGCCATTGTTGACCGGTGGCGCTGGCGCCGGCGTGGCGGGCGGAGCCGGCTCGGCAGGTTGGCTGCGGCCAACCCGTTCGCCACGGCGCCAGTCCCATGGCGCCACCGGGCGCGCATCCGCCCACAAGCCGGCACGCTCGGCACGTGCGCTGCGCTCCGCCGCGTAGTAGGCCGCCTCGTGCGCATACTGCCGGTATACCCAGGCCCAGCCGTCGCTCACCTGCTGCCGGTTGATGTCCAGCTCCCCCAGCCACACCCGCGCCACCAGCCTGCCGTACTTGTCGGTCTCCTGCCGCTGCAGCCGCACCTCGCGGCCGAACACCCGTGCCGCCAGCGCGTACTTGGCACGCTGGCCAAAGGGCTGCGCCTTTTCCGGGGCGTCGATCTGCCCCAGGCGCACGGTGGTGCGCCGCAAGCCTGCCAGGCACTGCAGCGTGTCGCCATCCAGCACCGCCACCACCCGGCACTGCATGTCTTGCGCCGCCGCCACCGCTGGCATGGGCAGACTTGCGGCCAACAGCAGGCCCGACAGCAAGCACCTCATGCCGCACCGCCTTCCGCCAGCAGCTGGCGGCGGTAGCGATCCGGCGTGATGCCGATCTGCCGCACGAACATGGCAATGAAGGCCGACGGCGTGGCATAGCCCAGCTCGGCGGCAATATCGCTTACCGTGCGCCCCTGCTTGAGCCAGCCCAGCGCCTGCAGCAGCCGCAACCGGCTGCGCCACTGCACGAAGCTCATACCCAGCAGCTGCGCAAAGCGCCGCGCCAGCGTGCGCTCGGTGCTATGCACCCGCTGCGCCCATTCCGCCAGCGTGGTGGCATCGCCCGGCTGGGCGCGCATGGCCAGCAGGATGGGCAGCAGCAGGCGGTCGTCGCTGTCCGGCAGGTAGTCGTCCACGCTGCCGGCCTGCTGCAGCCGGTGCAGCAGCAGCTGCGCCTGCGCCACATCCCAGCTGTCACTGACGGTATCCAGCCCGCGCTGGCAAAAGTCGTCCAGCAAGGCGCGGATCAGCGGCGTCTGCGCGATCAGGCAGGGTTCCGCCGGCAGCGCGGCGGCGGCATCGTGTGCCACGTATACCGAGACATAATCCAGTGCCTGGCGGATATGCGCGGCGTGCGCCACGCCGGCCGGAATCCACACCAGGTAGTCGGCCGGCGCCACCAGCACCCGCTGCGGCAGCTGCAGCTCCAGCAAGCCCAGGCTGATGCGGTTGAGCTGGCCCCAGGGGTGGCGGTGCCAGTCGAACTCGGTATCGGCCTGGTATTGCTCGTAGCGGAAGGTAAGCGGTGCCGGCGGCGGCAATGCCCGATCGACGGCGCTGAACGGTAGTTCGGAGAGAGACATGGCGAAATGGTGAACTTGTCGCATGTGCGGCATGATTTTGTCAGGTTTGCATTATATGCCACGAACCAGACAACCTTACACTAGCAGCATTGTTTTCCTGGAGCCGAAAATGCTGGCGCTGTTTCCCCTGCTTGCCGTGCTGATCTGGTCGGCCAACACCGTGGCCTCCAAGGCGGCAGCCGTCGTGTTCGACCCGGCGGCGATCTCGCTGTACCGCTGGCTGCTGGCCGCCGTGGTGCTGACGCCGCTGTTTGCCCGCCCGCTGTGGCGGCAACGCACGCTGCTGCGGCGCCATCTGCCGCAGCTGGCCGTGCTGTCGCTACTGGGCATGGTGGCCTCGCAAAGCCTGGCCTATTACGCCGCCCACCTGACCACCGCCACCAATATGGGCGTGTTCACCACGCTGATTCCGCTGCTGAGCCTGCTGCTGGGAGCATTGTTCTTCCGCCAGCCCATCACCGCTGCCGCCGTCGCCGGGGTAGTGTTGTCGCTGGCTGGCGTGTGCTACCTGATGGGTGCCGGCAACCCGCTGTTCCTGCTGCAGCACGGCGTGAACCACGGTGACGCCATGATCGTGCTGGGCTCGGCCGCCTATGCGCTGTACGGGCTGCTGTACCGGCACTGGGCGCCGCCGCTCGGGCAATGGCTGAATCTGTATAGCCAGGTATTGCTGGCGGTACTGATGCTGCTGCCGCTGGCCGCCACTGCCGACAGCCTGGCGATACCGCTGGCCGGCATCCCGGTGCTGATCGTGGCCGGTATCGGTTCCTCGGTGGTGGCCGCCTATCTGTGGATGCTGAGCATCCAGCGTCTCGGCAGCGAGCGTACCGCCATCTTCATGAACCTGCTGCCGCTGCTCACCGCGCTGCTGGCCAGCGTCACACTGGGCGAAACCATCCACCCCTACCACTGGATAGGCGGCGGGCTGATCCTGGCCGGGGTAAGCCTGAGCCAGCGCAAGCCAGCGGCCAAGCCGCAAGCCCAAGCCGCCTGAACAGGCTGGCCTGCCGCAGCAATGACAAAGCCCCCGGCACATGGCGCGGGGGCTTTCAGGCTGCTGACAAACTACCCACTTACGGGTCACCGGACCCGGCGAAGCCGGGCCGCTCCTGCCAAGCCTTTGAATCGGCAGCCTTCCTGTTTACAAAACAAAGTCCTCTTGCCGGGCAAGAGGACTTTGTCAACACTCTCAAAGCCCCCGACACATGGTGCGGGGGCTTTGTTCATCATTCCAGCGTCGGCTCAGTCCGGCGCATCCATGCTGCTGGCTGCCGTCACCAGCAGGATGATGGTCAGCAGCAACAGCATGATCAGCACCAGCGTGGTGTATTCCATCTGCGTTCCCCTTGTTCTTGTTGTCATGCATTCTTACTTCAGCTGTTATCGAACGCATGCAGCACAACTTGAGGGGGCATGTCCTTTCAGGCAGGTAGCGGCCGCTGCAGAAACGCCGCAATGCGCTGGTAGTTGGCCGCGCATACCTCGGGCAGCAGCGCCTCCAGCAGCATGAAGCCGTGGATATGTGCCGCCTCGCAGTGGTAGTCCACCGCCACACCCGCGGTGGCGAGCTTGGCGGCGTAGGCGGCGCCTTCGTCCAGCAGCGGGTCGAAGCCGCCGGTGATCAGCAGCGTGGGCGGGTGTGCAGCCGTTACCGTGCCATGCAGTGGCGAAGCGGCTACCCGGTCTCCGCCCAGGCGGAAGTAGTGCTCGAAATACCAGCCGATGCGCTCTGACTCCAGCAGGTGGCCCTGCCCCAGGCGCTGGATCGACGGCTGGGTCAGGGTGTAATCCACGCTGGGGTAGATCAGCAGCAGGCGATCGCAAGCCAGCGCCGGGTCATGCTGGCCGCGCTGCGCCAGGGTGGCAGCCAGCGCGGCGCCGCCGGAATCGCCACCCAGCGTGCGTTCGCGCCGGTAGCGCACGCCGGCGGCATCCAGCGCCGGCCAAAGCTCGCGCAGCACCAGCGCCACGTCGTCCAGCGCCGCCGGGTACGGGTTTTCCGGCGCCAGCCGGTATTCCACCGCCACCACGATATGGCCGCTGCTTGCGGCCAACCTGCGGCATACCGGGTCGTAGCTGCTGACACTGCCGGCCATGTGGCCGCCGCCGTGGCAGTACACCAGCACCGGCCGCGCGTCGTCAGGCGCCGGGTGATATATGCGCAGCGGCACCGGGCAGTCGCCGCCCGCCACCATCGCCTCGTTCACCCACGGCAGCTTCGGGCCGGGCGTCACCATGGCGGCAATCAGCCCGGCCAGCGCCTCGCGCGCGCCGATCGGGGTGGCCACCCAGCCTGCGGCCAGGCGCTCGGCCTGCGCCGCGTTCACCTTGCCCAGCCAGGCCGCCACCGTGGCGTCGAGTTCAGCCATGTTTCTGCTCCTGCATGTGGTCGCGCTGCGCCAGCGACGGGAACCAGCGCATCCATAATTTCACTACCAGCAGCGTGCCGGCACCGCCAGCCACCACCGCCGGCACGGTGCCGAACAGGGAGGCGGTAACGCCGGACTCGAACTCGCCCAGCTGGTTGGAAGCGCCGATGAACAGCGAGTTGACCGCATTCACCCGCCCGCGCATCTCGTCCGGCGTTTCCAGCTGCACGAAGGTGCCACGAATCACCACGCTGATGATATCGGACGCGCCCAATACCATCAGCGCCAGCAGCGACAGGCCAAAGTGGGTGGACAGGCCGAAGGCGATGGTGGCCAGGCCGAACACCGCCACCGCGGCGAACATGGTGCGGCCAACCTTGCGCTCCACCGGGTTGCGCAGCAGCCAGGCCGACATCGCCAGCGCGCCCACCGCCGGTGCGGCGCGCAGCAGGCCCAGGCCCCAGGCGCCGGTATGCAGGATGTCGGCGGCGAATACCGGCAGCAAGGCGGTGGCGCCGCCCAGCAGCACCGCGAACAGGTCCAGCGAGATGGCGCCAAAGATGTCCGGCCGGCTGCGGATAAAGCGCACCCCGGCCAGCAGCGAATCCAGTGTCACTCGCCGGCTGTCCGCCAGCCGCTGTTGTGCTGGCAGGCCCAGCACCAGCAGTGCGCCAGCCAGGAACATCAAGGCATCCAGCCCGTAGGTGAACGGCGCGCCCACGGCAAACAGCAGGCCGCCCAGGGCCGGCGCCACGATGGTAGCCACCTCGTTGGCCGAAGCCGCCGCCGCCACGGCGGACGGCAGCAGCGCCGGCGGCACGATATTGGGCAGCAGCGACTGCATGGTGGGCATGTCGAAGGCGCGGCAGGTGCCGATCAGCACCGACACCAGGAACAGCAGCTCGCGGCTGACGGCCGGACCGACGCCGGCACTGCCGGCCAGCAGCAACAACGCCGCCACCGCCTGCAGCGCCATGCTGATGGAAACGATGACCCGCCGCGGGTAGCGGTCGGCCACGGTGCCGGTAACCAGCACCAGCAGGATGCGCGGCAGAAACTGCAGCAGCCCCACCAGGCCCAGGTCCAGCGTGCTGCCGGTGAGGCTGTATACCTGCCAGCCCACCGCCACGCCCATGATCTGGAAACCGCCGGTAAGCAGCAGCCGCGCCAGCCAGAAGCGCCAGAACGGGCGGCAGTGCCGCAGGGAAGAAGGGGAATCGCTGTGCAGGTTCATATCGGCAGACGGCTCGGGTGGGGGCAACAGCCTACTCCCGATTGCTGCACCGCGCCATAGGTGACCGCTGTACAGACTGTTCGGCAAATCTCCGCCATGCCCCTGCTTGCGGACAGCTTGTCCACCACCATGTGAGCGCTATCATGCACAGTCTGCACCGCCGCCACCCCGGCGGCTCCACCTCCCGCCTGCAAGGACGCAATCGATGGAACTCCGACCACTTGGCCGCACCGGCATACATGTCAGCCTGATCTCGCTGGGCACCATGACCTGGGGCGAGCAGAACAGCGAAGCCGAGGCCCACAGCCAGCTGGATCTGGCGCTGGAGCGCGGCATCAACCTGATCGACACCGCCGAGATGTACCCGGTGCCGCCCAAGGCCGAAACCCAGGGCCGCACCGAAAGCCATATCGGCAGCTGGCTGGCCAGGGGCGGCCGCCGCGAACGCATCGTGCTTGCCAGCAAGGCGTCGGGGCCGAGCAACGACCCCAAGCGCCCCGGCCATATCCGCGATGGCAAGGTGCACTTCGACCGCGCCAACCTGACCCAGGCGCTGCACGACAGCCTGCGCCGGCTGCAGACCGACTACCTGGACCTGTACCAGCTGCACTGGCCGGACCGCAGCACCAACTACTTCGGCCAGCTGGGCTACCCGTGGCAGGAGGATGCGCCGGGCAGCGTGGCCATCGAGGAAACCCTGCGCGTGCTGCAGGACTTCGTGGCCGCCGGCAAGGTGCGCGCCATCGGCCTGTCCAATGAAACGCCGTGGGGCGTGGCGCAGTTCCTGGCGCTGGCCGAGCGCTACGACCTGCCGCGCGTGGCCAGTATCCAGAACCCGTACAGCCTGCTCAACCGAAGTTTCGAGGTAGGGTTGGCCGAATTCAGCCACCGCGAACAAGTGGGCCTGCTGGCCTACTCGCCGCTGGCCTTCGGCGTGCTGTCCGGCAAATACCTGCAGGGGCAGCGCCCGGATGGCGCGCGGCTGACGCTGTTCGACCGCTTCACCCGCTACACCAACCCGCAGGCGGAAGCGGCGACCGCGCGCTACGTGGCGCTGGCGCGCGAGCGCGGGCTGTCGCCGGCGCAGATGGCGCTGGCGTTTGTGAACAGCCGGCCATTCGTGACCAGCAACATCATCGGCGCCACCACGCTGGCACAGCTGGAGGAAAACATCGCCAGCGCCGAGCTGGCACTGGATGCCGACACCCTGGCCGCCATCGAGGCCATCCACCAGGCGATTCCCAACCCGGCGCCGTAAGCCGGCCGGCCCTTACTCGTCTGAAAAGCGCTGGGCGATGGCGCGGAATTCCTCGCTGATGTCGACGAAGGCATCCACCATGTCCGGGTCGAAGTGCTGGCCGCGGCCGGCGGTGATCATCGCCACCGCCTGCTCGTGCGGGAACGGCGGCTTGTATACCCGGCGCGAAATCAGCGCGTCGTAGACATCCGCCACCGCCATCAGCCGCGCCGACACCGGAATGGCATCGCCGGCCAGCCCTTCCGGGTAGCCGCTGCCGTCCCATTTTTCCTGGTGGTAGTTGGCGATTTCGCGCGCCAGGCGCAGAAAGCTGCTGGGCGCATCCAGCAGCTTTTCCGCGGTGACAATCGCATCGCGCCCCAGCGTGGTGTGGGTCTTCATGATCTCGAACTCTTCCGGCGTGAGCTTGCCGGGCTTGAGCAGGATGGCATCGGGAATCCCCACCTTGCCGATGTCGTGCAGCGGCGCCGACTTGTACAGCATGTCGATGGTGTCGTTGTCCAGCACGCTGCAAAAGCGCGGATGCGGCTGCAAGGCCCTGGCCAGCGCGCGCACATAGTTCTGGGTGCGGCGGATGTGGTTGCCGGTTTCGTGGTCGCGCGTCTCGGCCAGCGATGCCAGCGCCATGATGGTGACATCCTGAATCACCTGCACTTCCTGGGTGCGCTGCTCCACCTCGCGGCGCAGGAAGGCAGCCTGATCCTCCAGGAAGTCCGCCGCCGCTTTCAGCTTCATATGGGTGCGCACCCGTGCCCGCACGATGGGCGGCGAGATCGGCTTGATGATGTAATCCACCGCGCCGGCATCGAAGCCGGCCTGCTCATCCTCATTCTCGCCCTTGGCGGTAAGAAAGATCACCGGGATGCCGGCGGTGCGCGGGTCCTGCTTCAGCTGCCGGCATACGGCAAAGCCGCCGATGCCGGGCATCATCACGTCCAGCAGCACCAGGTCCGGCAACGGGTCGTCCGCCAGCAGCTGCAATGCCCGCTCGCCGCTGTTGGCCACCAGGATGCGGTAGCTGTCCTTCAGCAGGCCGTACAGCAGGGTGAGGTTCTCCGGCGTGTCGTCGACGATCAGCACCGTCTGCCGACTCAGGGTCTTCATCATGGCGCGTCCTCCTGCCAGCCAATGCCGGCCTCCGCCGCCGCCTGTTGCAGCCATTGCCGCGCGGCGGGAAAGTCGAACTGGCGCAGCGCCTGGTCAAAACCGGCAAATGCCGCCGCCGGCAACATCGCGCGCAGGCTGGCGCCGTGCTCCAGGAAGATGCCCAGCGCATCACCATCGCTGGCCGCCAGCAACTGGTCCAGCTGCCGCAGCAGCGGTGCAATATCACCGGTGGCGCCATTGGATTCGCCTTCTTCCTGCGCCAGGGCATCCTTGAGCAGCATCACCACCCGTTGCAGCTGCTCTTCGAAATCCACCAGCAACGGCGGGTACTCCTCGCCTTGCTGGATAGCCAGCTGCAGGCTGGCGGCCACTGCCTGCAGCCGCAGGAAACCCAGTGTGCCGGCCAGCCCTTTCAGGCTGTGCACGATGCGCACCGCGGTATCTTGCTCGCCCTCCGCCAGCGCCACGGCGACACGGTTGGCCGCATCGCTTTCCTCGGCCACGAACTGCCGCAGCAGGTGCAGGTACAGGCTGCGGTTGCCCGCCACGCTGCCAAGGCCGGTGCTCTGGCTGAGTACCGCCTGTATTGCCAGCGGGGCCCGGGGTACTGCCGCCACGGCGGCGGCCGGCCCGCTCTCGGCCTCGGCCTCGGCCCTGGGCTGCACCCAGCGCAGGATGGTGTCGAACATCACGTGCGGGTCCACCGGTTTCAGGATGTGATCCACCATGCCGGCGGCCATGCAGTTGTCGCGCTCGGTGGCCTGCACGTCGGCGGTCATGGCGATGATGGGCAGATCCAGCAGCCGCGGGTCACCACGGATCAGCCGCGCCGCCTCGATGCCGTCCAGCAACGGCATCTGCACGTCCATCAGCACCAGGTCGTAGGCATCCGGCCCGTGCTCGGCCAGGCGGATCACCGCATCGCGGCCGTTATCCACCACGTCCACACTGCCACCGGCCGCCTGCAGCAGCTCCACCGTGAGCTGCTGGTTGATGCGGTTGTCTTCCGCCAGCAGCACCCGCACCCCGGCCAGGCTGGGCAGCGCCAGCGCCTGCCGCCCGCCGCTGCCCTCGCTGTGGCCGCCCACCAGGCCCAGAATCACATCCAGCAGCGAGGACTGACTTACCGGCTTGACCAGGAAGCCATCCACGCCGACTGCCTCGGCCTGGGCGCGCACGTCGTCGCGGCCAAAGGCGGTCACCATGATGATTTTGGCGCCATTGAGCGCGCGGATATGGCTGGCGGTTTCGATGCCGTTCATCACCGGCATCATCCAGTCCACGAATACGATGTCGAACGGATGGTCCATGCTGGCCTGGCGGTAGATCTCCAGTGCCTCGCGCCCGGAGGCGCAGGTGCTGACGGCAAAATCCAGCCCGCGCAGCTGCTCGGACAGAATGTCGCGCGCCGAGGCATTGTCGTCGATCACCAGCACCCGCAAGCCGCGCGCATCCTCCGGCAGCGCCTTGCCGTGGTGGTTGACCAGCGCGGACACACCCAGCCAGGCACTGAACTGGAAGCTGCTGCCCTGGCCAGGCTCCGACTCCACCTGGATGCTGCCGCCCATCAGCTCCACCAGCCGCTTGACGATGGCCAGCCCCAGGCCGGTACCGCCATATTTGCGGGTGGTGGAGCCATCCGCCTGGCTGAAAGCCTGGAACAGCCTGGCCTGCTGCTCCTCATCCATGCCGATGCCGGTATCGCGCACGGCAAAGCGCAGCAACACCTTGTCGCCCACCTGCTCGCGCAACTGGATGCTGACCGTCACCTGGCCACGCTCGGTGAACTTGATGGCATTGCTGAGCAGATTGGTGAGCACCTGCCCCAGCCGCAGCGGGTCGCCAACCAGGTTCTGCGGTACCTCGGTACCGCATTCGAACAGCAGCTCCAGCTCTTTTTCGGCAGCGCGCTGCCCCACCAGCGACGACACGTTTTCCAGCACGTCGTCCAGCCGGAAGCTCACCGTCTCCAGCTCGATGCGGTCGGCCTCTACCTTGGAAAAATCCAGAATGTCGTTGATCACGCCCAGCAGCGAGGTGCCGGCGTTGTGGATCTTGCTGACGTAATCGCGCTGCCGCATGCTCAGCTCGGTTTTCAGCGTCAGGTAGGACATGCCGATGATGGCGTTCATCGGTGTGCGGATCTCGTGGCTCATATTGGCCAGAAACATGGATTTGGCGCGGGTGGCGTCCTCCGCCTCGCGCTTGGCCTCGCGCAGCGCCGCCGCACTCTGCGCCAGCCGGGTATACAGCAGGCCGTTTTCCAGCAGCAGCACCACCAGTACAAAGCTGGCAGCCAGCAGGCCGTAGATGCGACCGGCGTAGAAGCCCAGGTCGAAGCGGCCGCCATTGAGCACCGCGGACAGCGCGATATCGCACAGCCAGGCAAACGTCACCACCGCCAGCCACAGATCCAGCACCGTGCGCCGCCGCCGCAGGGTAAGCAGGAAGGCCAGCAGGCTAAGGCTCCAGGTGCAGGCCACCACCCCCAGCATCACCGGGGTATAGCGGTTGCCTTGCATGATGGCCGGCAGGTAGGGATGCCCCAGCGTGGCTATGGCCGTCAGCACCACGGTGAGCAGCAGCACCAGCACGCAACACAGCAGGATGGCTTGCGCGGTGCGCAACCGTGACGGCTGCTCCCCGCCCTGCTGCGCCAGCTGGGTATACCACATCACCAGCAAGGGAAAGCCGCCATGCCAGAACATGTACAGCCAGGCGGTGGTCTGCGGCCCGGCCCCCAGCAGACCGCCAGGGGCGAACAGGTCGGGAAAGCTCAGCGCATGCACCACCGCCATGCAGGCGGTGAACAGATAGGCGGCGGCCAAGGCCAGCAAGGCCAGCGCCCGCAGGATGTAGAACTGGCCGAACAGCAGCACTGCGGTAATCAGGTCATTCACGATCAGCGCCGACTGGTAAGCCGGGATGAACGCCCACACCTTGCCCAGCGGCAATTTGGCAAACGGCACCAGCAGCACACACAGCAAGGCGGACAGGCCGATCGCCATCAACATCAGGCGTTGCTGGGTAGCGGAAGGCGCAGCGGTAGAGAGGAAGGCGAACCCCTCGTACTGCCGTGGGGTAGATCGCTGCATAAGGCGGGCTTCTCGAAAGGCGTTGCGTCACTACGCGCAACGAGTCCTTTCTATGTAGCACAAATGCTTAAATAATCATTCGACATTTATCGATATTGATCGCCGTATCTTTATCGACAACACGCCATGGTGCTAATCCGCCACAGCCATGGCAGCCCCCTGCTCGCCTCCCTAGCCAGCCAGCACGATGCGGCCAACACCCGTGGCCAGCGCCTCCAGCGCCGGTAGCGGTTTGGCGCTGCGCTCGGTTATCAGCACATCGATGCGCTGTGGCGTGCAGAACACCACCCGGCTGCCCACACCCAGCTTGCTGCTGTCCGCCAGCAGCACCAGCCGCGCGGCGTTGTCCACCATGGCGCGCGCCACGGCGGCCTCCTGGTGGTCGTAATTGCTGGCGCCGCGCCCTGCTTCCACCCCCACCGGCGAGATCAGCGCCACATCGGCGCGGTAGCGGCAGATTTCCGCCACCGTGTCGGCACCCAGCGTGGAAGGCGCGCGCGCGCCCAGCGTGCCACCCAGCACCACCACCCGGTTGGGCGGCAGCTGGCTGTCGGCGGCATCGCGCAGCGTCAGCGCCACGTCGAAGGAATTGGTAATCACCGTCAGGCCGCCAAAGCGCGCCAGCTCTTCGGCCAGGATCGCCGTGGTGGTGCCGGCATCCACAAACACGGTCTGGCCGTGCGTCAGCTCGGCCAGCGCCGCACGGGCGATGGCGCGCTTGGCTGCCACGTTCTGCTGCGCGCGCTCGGCGATTGGCGCCTCGTCCCCGATACAGATCGCGCCACCGTGGGTGCGCTTGAGCAGGCCCAGTTTTTCCATGGCCACCAAGTCGCGGCGCACGGTTTCGCGCGATACGCCAAGCTCGGCCACGATGCGCTCGGTGCTGACGCGCTGCAGGCTGTGCAGCAGGCCGCGTATGCGCTGATAGCGCTCTTCTTGCCACATGGCAGGCTCCATTCGCAGTGTCGTGCTGGCATTGTGTCGGCCGGCGGCGGGCTGTCAAGCCTGCGGCGACGGCATAGTGTCGCGTCGATGTTACGGCCATCGCGTGTAAATTTGTGGCAATTGTGTAATTTTGTGGAAATGATGTGCGCTTATGCCATTCAATGTAAGCGCCGTGCGCCGCTTGCCGCGCCGGCCGACCACCGCCCACCACCGGGCCCTACACAGGGAGAGTCAACATGCAGCGCCGTCAGTTTCTGAACCGTCTCGCCGCCGTATCCGTCAGCAGTACCTTGTTGCTCAAGAGCGGCATCGCCGAAGCCGCCAGCAGCGGCCCGGTAACCGCCCCCACGCTGGACCCGGCGCGCTGGTCGCCGCTGAATGCCAGACGCCTGCAGCTGGTGCTGGACCAGCACGGCGTGAAGAGCAAGCAGTACAACGCGAAACAGCGCCCGTACGCGGTGTTCGACTGGGACAACACCTGCATCATGAACGACTGCGAAGAAGCGCTGCTGATGTACCAGATCAACCATCTGCAGTACAAACTGACGCCGGATGAATTCGTGGCAGTGATGTGGAAGGACGTGCCAAGGGGCCAGTTCATCAAGGACTACAGCACGGTGGACGGCAAGCCGGTAACCATGGAAGACCTGGCGGCCGACGTGGAAGCCGATTACCGCTGGCTGTACGCCAACTACAAGGGCCTGGCCGGCAGCATGAGCCTGGAAGAAATCCAGACCAGCGACCAGTTCCAGGATTTCCGCGCCAAGCTGTACTTCATGTACGACGCCATCTGTGACAGCCATCCGCTGGAAGTCGGCTACAAGTGGATCATCTACTTCTACAAGAACATGAGCACCGCCGAGCTGCAGGCCATGGCCGAGGCATCGAACAACCTCGCTATCGGCGATGCGCTGCGCAAGGTGAAGTACCAGAGCCCGAAAACCCTGCCGGGCAAGGCCGGTGTGGTGACTGCCACCCATTTCCACGGCATTCGCATCCATGAAGAAGTCCGCGCGCTGATGCATGCGCTGCGCGCCAACGGCATCGATGTCTATGTCAGCACCGCCTCGATCGACGACGTGGTACGGGTATTCGCCAGCCACCCCAACTACGGCTACGGCGTGCCGCCGGAGAATGTGATTGGCCTGCGCCTGACCATGCAGGATGGCAAATACACCGACAGCTACAAGGCTGGCTGGCATTTCAACTGGGGTCCGGGCAAGAGCGTGGGCATCCGCAACGAGCTGGTGGCGGCCAAGGGCTACGGGCCGGTGCTGGTGGCCGGCGACAGCGACGGCGATGCCTGGATGCTGCGCGACTTCGCCGACACTTCGGTAGGCGTGATCGTAAACCGCATGAAGAAAGGCGAAATCGGCGCCGACAGCAAGCTGGCCGCAGAACAGGTCGGCAACCCGCAGGCACGCTTCATCCTGCAGGGGCGCGATGAGCACACCGGCCTGATGCTGCCGGATGAAAAATCGCTGAAGTACGGCAAAACCGAGCGCAAGCTGCTGGCGTAAGCGGGGTTGGGCAGCCAGCGCTAAACCTGACGCCAGGGCCTGCTGGCTGCCTGCAACTAACCACTCAGCGCCATCGCCGCCGGCTGCGCTGCCGGCGACAGGCGCTCGCTGATCAGCGGGCCGGACAGCAGGCTGGCCTGCAGCGACCGAGCCAGTGCATGCATCTGGCCACAACTCACCTCGTCCACTCCCAGTGCAAACCCCTGCAGCAACAGTGAAGGCAGCAGGACTTGCAGTTGCTGACGCACACTCGGGTACACCACCGCCAGCCGGCTGTAGCGCGGGTCCAGCACCAGCGCATCCGGCTCCAGCGTCCACAGCGCCAGCAGGTCATTCGCGCCGGCGCCAAAGCCGCCCAGCGCCACCGGGTGCTGCAGCGCGCGGTAGCGCGCCAGCAGGCTGCGGCCAGCTTCCACGGTAGCGGCATCGACAAACAGCAACAGCCGCAGCTGCGCCGCCGGCAATGCCAGCACATCCAGCAGCTCGGCAGTGAAATCGACAATGTGCTCGCTGTGCGCCCGACAGATGCGCGGGTCGAGGTCGATGCGCAGACCGGTGTTACTACCATGCCGCCCGACATGGTTCAGCAGATGCAGCACGCGGATCAGCCGCAGCAGCGCCAGGGTTTTCTGCTCGGCGTAGTTCATGGCAAACAGCCAGTCTGCGGGAATGGCCTGCCCGAACTGGCCATGGATGCGCAGCCGCGCCGCGTAATGGGAGAACACCTCGCCGCCGTCGTGGCTGCGCGCCAGCGGGAAGAACTCGCTGCTCAGCCACCAGCCATCGAATTCGGCAAATACCTCGCGCTCGTTCCACTGCAGGGTTACCGGGCATGGCATGGCGGCCAGCAGCCGGCGACAGTGCTCGATATGTGCCGGCTGGAAGCCGGCCGGATAGTTTCTGGCTTGCTTGAAGCGTTTCATGGTACGACCTGGTTGCTTGCTGGCCGTTACTGTAGCCAGTTTACAGGCGCCGGCTTATTCGAAGATTCGCCAAGCTTTGCAGCCAAACTGGATTGGCAGCTTATCGAAATTTCCGCAGAGCAAATCGGGGGCGGCCGATATGCAATGGCTATTTTCTTGTTTCACCAGCGGCAGGGTTTGCTTCTTAAATGGCGCATCACCAACGCCAATCCGAGGATCCGCACCATGACCCGCCCCATTCTGAGCACCCTGTTTATCTCGCTGGCCCTGGCTGCCGGCTTTGCCCATGCCGACGATGGCGTGACCATTGCCTTCCAGACCGGCGTCGACCCGTCCAAGGTGGCGCAGGCCAATGGCGACTATGAAAAAGCCACCGGCAAGAAGATCAACTGGCGCAAGTTCGAAAGCGGCGCCGAAGTGATTACCGCGGTGGCCTCCGGCGACGTGCCGATCGGCAATATCGGCTCCAGCCCGCTGGCAGCCGCCGCCAGCCGTGGCCTGCCGATCCAGACCTTCCTGGTGACCGGCATCATCGGCGAATCCGAGGCGCTGGTGGTGCGTAACGGCAGCGGCATCAACAAGCCGACCGACCTGGTAGGCAAGAAGATCGCCGTGCCCTATGTCTCCACCACCCACTACAGCCTGCTGGCGGCGCTGAAACACTGGCAGGTGGATGCCGGCAAGGTAAACATACTCAACCTGCGCCCCAGCGAGATCGCCGCCGCCTGGCAGCGTGGCGACATTGACGGCGCCTATGTGTGGGAGCCGGCGCTGGGCAAGGTGAAGGCCAACGGCAAGGTGCTGACCAGCTCGGCCGAGGTCAGCAAGTGGGGCGCGCCCACCTATGACCTGTGGATCGTGCGCAAGGATTTTGCCCAGAAGAACCCGGAGTTCCTCAAGCAGTTCGTCAAGGTGACCGGCAGCGTGTTCGAGCGCTACAACAAGGACCCGAAAGGCTTTGCCGCCGATGCGGCCAACGTGGACAAGATCGCCCGCCTCACCGGCAGCAAGCCGGAGGAAGTGTCGCTGCTGCTGCCGGGCAACCGCTACCCGTCGCTGAAGGAACAGAGCGCGCTGCTGCAGAAGCCGTTCGTGAAGGCGGTGAGCGATACCTCGGCGTTCCTGAAATCGCAGGGCAAGGTGGACAGCGTGCAGGCCGATTACAGCCCGTACGTGACCAACCAGTTCATCAACGCCGCACTGCGCTGATCGGGTAGCCACATGAGCCTGCTGCAAGTAGACCAGCTCAGCGTGCACTACCCGGGGCAGGCCCAGCCTGCCCTGCAGCAGGTGTCGCTGGGGCTGTCGGAAAACGAGTTGCTGGTGGCGCTGGGGCCGTCCGGCTGCGGCAAGAGCACGCTATTGAACGTGCTGGCCGGCTTTGTCGCCCCCAGCCATGGCAGCGTGCAGTTCGACGGCCAGCCGGTGCGCGGCCCCGGTGCCGAGCGCGCGGTGGTGTTCCAGCAGGACGGCCTGCTGCCGTGGCTGGACGTGACCGGCAACGTGGCCTTCGGCCTCAAGCTGCAGGGCGTGCCGGCAGCCGAGCGCGCCGCCATCGTGGCCGATACCCTGCAGCAGGTGGGGCTGTCCGCCGCTGCCGGCAAGCAGGTGTGGCAGCTGTCCGGCGGCATGCGCCAGCGGGTGGGCATTGCCCGCGCGCTGGCCAGCCGTTCGCGCGTACTGCTGATGGACGAGCCGTTCGGCGCACTGGATGCCTTCACCCGCGAACAGATGCAGCAACTGCTGCTGCAGGTGTGGCAGCAGTCGCGGCGCGGCATTTTCCTGATTACCCATGACATCGAAGAGGCGCTGTTCCTGGCCAGCAGCCTGGTGCTGATGTCGCCAGGCCCCGGGCGCATCGTGCAGTACCTGCAGCCTGGCTTCAGCCAGCGCTTCCTGGCTGGCGAGAGCGTGCGCGCCATCAAGTCCGACCCGGAATTCATCACCCTGCGCGAGCAGCTGCTGGCCAGCCTGACCCGCGCCCAGCAACAGGAGACGGCATGAGTCAGCCCCGCGAACATACCCTGCCGGCGGCAGCCACGCCGCCAGTCAATATCCCGCCGGGCAAGGCTGCACGTCCGCGCCCAGCGTTGGCCGCATGGCAGTGGAGCAGCCTCAGCGTGGCCAGCCTGCTGCTGGTCTGGTGGGCGATAAGCGCCAGCGAGCTGGTGCCGGCACTGTTCCTGCCCTCGCCCGCCGCCGTGGCCGCCAAGTTTTACAGCCTGGTCACCCAGGGCTATATGGACGCCACGCTGCAGCAGCACCTGGCCGCCAGCCTGCAGCGCATGCTGCTGGCCCTGCTGGCCGCGGTGGTAGTGGGCGTTCCGCTGGGCATTCTGATCGGCAGCTTTCCGTTGCTGCGCCACTGGCTGGACCCGGTGATCGAGTTCTACCGCCCGCTGCCGCCGCTGGCCTACCTGCCGCTGATCGTGATCTGGTTCGGCATTGGCGAGCTGTCCAAGGTGCTGCTGATCTTCCTGGCGATACTGGCGCCGGTACTGATCGCCACCACCCATGGCGTGGCCAGCGTGCACCACATCCGCCAGCAGGCCGCGCTGTCGCTGGGCGCCAGCCGCCGCCAGCTGCTGTGGTACGTGATGCTGCCGGGCGCGCTGCCGGACATCCTCACCGGCATCCGCATCGGTCTGGGCGCCGGCTGGTCCACGCTGGTGGCCGCCGAGCTGGTGGCCTCCACCCGCGGCCTGGGCTTCATGGTGCAGTCGGCGGCGCAGTTCCTGGGCACCGACATCGTGGTGCTGGGCATCATCGTCATCGCGCTGGTGGCCTTCAGCCTGGAGCTGGCACTGCGCCGCCTGCAGCGGGCGCTGACGCCATGGCATGGCAAGTCTCTATAGAACCACCCCGCTTCGACCATCATCGCAAGGAAACACCATGAGTCTGAGCTTCACCCGCCTGTCCCCGGCCATCGGCGCCGTGGTGGAAGGCATCAACCTGTCCCAGCCGCTGGACACAGATCTGCGTGACACGCTGAGCTCCGCGCTGCTGCAGCACCAGGTGCTGTTCTTCCGTAACCAGGACATCAGCCCGCTGCAGCAGCGCGACTTTGCCGCCTGGTTCGGCGACCTGCACATTCACCCGCTGTACCCGAAGATTGCCGACATCCCGCAGATCATGGTGCTGGATACCGCGCAGAACGACCTGCGCGACAACGCCATCTGGCACACCGATGTCACCTTCATCGACACCCCGCCGCTGGGCTCGGTGTTGGCCGCACGCCAGCTGCCGCCCTACGGCGGCGACACGCTGTGGGCCAGCGGCACCGCCGCCTGGCGTGCGCTGTCGCCACGGCTGCAGCAGCTGCTGGACGGGCTCACCGCCACCCATGACTTCACCAAGTCGTTTCCGCTGGAACGCTTCGGCCAGACCCCGGAAGCACTGGCGCGCTACGAGGAAACCCGCCGCACCACCCCGCCGGTAAGCCACCCGGTGGTGCGCACCCACCCGGTAAGCGGCGAGAAGGCGCTGTTCGTCAGCGACGGCTTCACCACCCGCATCAACGAGCTGGAACCGGCGGAAAGCGCCGCGCTGCTGGGCTTCCTGTTTGCCCATTTTGCCAAGCCGGAATTCAGCGTGCGCTGGCGCTGGCAACCGGGCGACGTGGCATTCTGGGATAACCGCGTCACCCAGCACTACGCAGTGGACGACTACCGCCCGGCGCACCGCATCATGCACCGCGCCACCATCCTCGGCGACAAGCCGTACTGAGCCTGTACCACTCCCCGCGGCCGGCGCGCTCTGCGCCGGCCCGCTTGCGCCAGCACAAATCCGTGCCGAATGCCGGCAGACAAACACCACCACCCATGCCATCATTCTGTAACTTTTTGTAAATTGTCAGCACCGACAACACGGGAGCAGCACGGTGAATGCGGCGAAGCAATTGAAGAAGATGCTGGATGCCGGCCGGGAAACACCCCAGCTGGAAACCCTGAAAGCACTGGTCATCAGCCTGTACCGGGAACAGCCGTTTGCCCTGGCGCGGCTGAAAACGCTGGACGAGCAGCATTGCCGGCTGGCACTGCAATTGCTGCAGGACTGGTGCCTGGATCTGCATGCCGATGCCCGCAGCAAACTGCTGGAACGCCTGTTCGGCATGCACCCGGAGCTGATGCTGCCGCAGCCACCCGCCAGCGGCCCCCAGCCGGCGCCCCAACCCAGCCCTCCCCGCCGCTCGCCGGCAAAACGCAGCCCGCCGTCCCCGCGCCAGCAGCCGCGCGCCACCGGCAGCCGCTGACCGTTCGCCCAGCCCGCCTGTTGCATTGCAAATAACAGGCTGCTCGCGCACAATCCCGTCAGCATTTAACAAAAATCCACTATTCAGGGAGCCCATGATGATGCTTCGCAAACTGCTGCCCGCCGCCCTGCTGGCGCTGACTGCCGCTGCCGCCCAGGCTGGTACCTACAGCTACCTGTGCAACACCAATGTGAAATGTGACGAGCTGTTCTCCGACCTGGTAACCGAGCGCTTCACCACGCGCTACAACAGCAACAAGTGGGAGCTGTTCGTGGTGGCCGACTTTATCCGCTATTCCGACAATACCGGCTCCGGCATGGCACTGGTCGGCGTGCGTCCGCGCGCGGCCAAGAACGCCACCGGCCTGTTCCCCAGCCGCTACTGGACCTACCACCGCTACTCGCCGACAGTAAAAACCGCCTACGACGTGGCGGAAGAAGAAAAGCAGGTAATCCGCAGCGCCGTTACCGAGTTGATGGCCGCCTGCGACAACACGCAGAACTGCAAGCTGGACTAAACCTCCCCTGCCTGCCGACCGGCGGCGGGAAGACCGCAGACAGCAAAACGGCAACTACAGCAAGGCGCTGAACCGCTGGAACCTCGGCACCGGAGCTATCAGCCAGGCGCAGACCAACCCGGCCAGCCCAAGAGTGGCGCCGGCCGGCAGCCCGTTTCCCGCCTGACGCCAGCGCACCCAGCCACGCCCACCCCGCCCCGGGGTGGGCGTGCTTGTTTTTAGCGCCGCAGACCGCCCTGGCGCACAGCAGTTTACGGCCAGGCCCGGCGACGGCTACCCGCCCGCAGAACCCTGATAAGCAATGCCGGTTTTCTTGGTTCCGTAGGCACCGGCGGCTGGGTAGATTAGTGCTATCGATACAGGGGGAAATGCCATGAAAGCGATGATCATAGGCGGGGACAGAATCGACACTACGCGCCGCGTGCTGCAGGCTTCCGGCTACGCCGACATTCTGCACTGGAGCGGACGCAAGCCGGCGGACCTGACCCGGCCGCTGCCCTCCGGCGTCGACCATATCGTGATCATGCTCGACTTCATCAACCACAATCTGGCGCGGCGGGTGCGCGACATGGCGCGCGAGCGGCAGATCAGCGTGGCCTATGTTGGCCGCAAGCGTCAGGGCGGGCCGGAAGTGGCCACCGGCCGCCCTGGTGCCGCCCGCGCCCTGCATAGCGCCTGAAGCCGGTGTACCGCTGGCAGCAGGCCACAAAGCCATGGCGCACCACCATGGCTCGAGAATGCAGACAAGGTGTTTTTCGCCGCAAGAGGACTTTGTGTTGTCAACAGGTCGGTAGCTGGGCCAAGGCGCAGCAGACCCACTTTGACGACGGCAAGGTATTCGACCAGATCTACGGCAAGTAAGCGCAGCAGCCATCACGAGCAACAGCCCCGGTAGCACTGGCCACCGGGGCTGTTAGTATTGCTACCGTCCCTGGCTCACATCCGGGTCGCGGAACAGCGGGCTGCTTGATTGCCAGATAGCGCTCGGCACCCAGGCAGGCCTAGCAGCAATAGCCCACCAGCGAATCTTGCCCACCCCTGACTCAGCCCCCGAAGTGACTCACCAACTGCTCTAGCCCTGCTGCCTGAGCCACCAATCCATCACTATGGGAGGCGGCGGCGTCCGCTGTTTCCAGCACCCGGTTAGCTGCGGCGCACACTTCGCCGATATCACCATGCAGACTCCTGCTGGCCTGATGCTGCGTGACGCTGGCGGCGGCAATCTGCGCGTTCATGTCATTAATGATCCGCACGGCTTGCGACACACTTTCGAACACTGTGCGTGTCGCATCGCTGAGCGCCACCGCCTCATCAGACTGCGCCAGACTTTGCTCCATATCGTGCACCACCTGGCTAGTCCCCTGGGCCAGCCGGTCCAGCAGCTGCTGGATCTGGGTAGTGGATTGCTGGGTACGTTGCGCCAGCGCCCTCACCTCATCGGCAACCACCGCAAACCCCCTGCCGTGCTCTCCGGCACGGGCAGCCTCGATCGCCGCATTCAACGCCAGCAGATTGGTCTGGTCGGCGATTCCCCTGATCACATCCAGAATCGCCGTAATGCCGCGACCAGAGGAAGCCAGTTCCTGCAACGAAGTCGCCGCCTGGCGCAGGCGGCTACCCAGTGCGGAAACACTGCCTACCGTTCTGTCCACCACCAGCTCCCCCTGATTCACCGAAGCCTCGCCATCGCGTGCAGCCGCTGCCGCTCGTGCACTGTTGGCCGCAATAGTTTCGGCACTATCAGCCATATGGCTTACTGCCACAGAGGCATTGTCCAGCACTTGCAACTGGGAACGGGCCGTATGGCTGATGCTCCTGGCCACCTGGTCAACCTGCTGCGCGGCATCCCCAACGGCAAGCGCCCGGCTCCCCGTCTGTTTCACCAGATGCTGAATCGTGTCGAGGATGGCATTGAAGCGGCGGGCCAGTACTGCGGTTTCATCACGGGAACGAATCCGCAAGCGTTGCTCCAGGCCACCACCTCCTGCGGCAATGGCATGCAAGCCTTCCGCCACCTGTCTGACCGGTCTGGAAATCAGGCCGGCAAACCACCCACCCAGCACAAACAGCACCACCAAGAGGGCTGCGCTGATGGCAACCATCGTCCATGCCATCCGGTTTGCATGCGCATAGATTTCGGACTGTTTCACCAAACCGATGAATTTCCACCCCAACTTTGGCGACTTCAGTATCTGTGCCTGATAGCGCTCTCCGTGCAGGGTAAGGGAAACCACCCCGCTGCCCGCCCGCGCCAGCGCGGCATAGGCACCGGCTTCGATACCGGCCAGGGGCTGGAAGTTGTGTGCCGGGTTGGAAGGATCCACCAGTACGGTGCCGCTATCTTCTACCAGCATCAGGAAACCGCTTTCGCCGATACGGATCCGCCCAACGGTTTCCGTCAGCCCCCGCAAAGACACATCCATCGCCATTACGCCCAGCTTGCGGCCATCCCGCACCACCGCATGCACCACGCTGACAATGGTTGCCCCATCTCCAGGCCAGTAATAAGCCGGCGTCAGCTGGCTTTGTCCGGGATTTGCCATGGCCTGGGCATACCAGGCACGACGGCGCGGGTCGTAAGGTGCACTGACCTTCCCCTGCGGCCATTGCACGATTCCACCGTGCTCGGTGCCAACGTAGATATAGGCGAGCCCGGGATGTGCCTGGCCAAACTGCTCGAACAGCCGGTACAGCTCACCCTCAATACCAGGCTTGCCAGCCGATGCCATCCGCTGTTCGCCGGCGAGCTGGGTGTAATTGCTGATCTGCGGCCCCAGCGCATCCAGCTGCGGCAGGGTGGCAAAGTAGGCAACATCGTTGAACACAGTCTGGAATGACTCGCTCAGTGCCCGATCAACCTGCCGGATCTCCCGTCCGCTGGCATCAACGAAGTGCTGCATGGCCTCGCTGCGCGCCTGGATAATGGCAAGCGTGGCGATCAGCAGCACGGGAAACAAGGTAGTAAACAGCAGACATAGCACCAGCTTGCTACGGATAGTCATGACAACAGGGTTTTCGCTGTCGGCCATAGCCCCTGCTGTGGCTGCGCCCTTGCGCTGCCACAGCTGAAAAATCAAAGGATTCATTGCAGGCACCGGTAAGCGGGGAGGCAGACTGCAGTCAGTCCACCAGAATGGATGCCGCCACATGGTGCTGGCCATACATCATGGCCAGCACCATCACTGGCGGCTGCTGATGCCTTATGGCATTACTCGTCAGCCAGGGGCTGGCGAGAGGTCTCGCGACTGGCCAGGATCGCCACCAGCGCCACCACCGCGGCACCCATCAGATACCAGGCAGGGGCCATCTTGTTACCGGATTGCTGGATCAGCCAGGTTGCCACCAACGGCGCAGTACCACCGAAAAGGGCATTGGCACTGTTGAAGCTGAAGGCAAAGCCGCTATAGCGCACATTGGTAGGGAAAATTTCCGACAGGAAGCAAGGCAGCGTGCCATCGTTCATGGTCAGCATGGCACCAAAGGCTACCTGTACCAGCACGATGCCGACAAAACCGAGTGTCTGCAGCTGCTGGAACAGGGGCAAGGTAAGCCCGATGAACAACAAGGATGCCAGGATCAGCATGGTCTTGCGGCCAAAGCGGTCCGACAGCGTACCCATCAGGAAAATCAGCCCGATATACACCGCCAGCGAAATGGAGGCGGCAAGGAAGGAGTCAGACTCGTTCATGCCCATTTCCGTGGACAGATACGTGGGCATATAACTCAGCACCAGATAGAACGCCACGGCGTTCAGACACGTCACAGCGAACGCTACCACCACCTTGCCACGATGCACTGTCATCAGGTCGCGAATCGGCGTCCGGGCCACATGGTGCTTGCCTTCCAGTTCCTTGAACTTGGGCGTGTCCTCCAGGCGGACCCGGATATAACGGCCGATCAGACCGAATGGGGCCGCCAGCAGGAACGGCAAGCGCCAGCCCCACTCGTGCATCTGTTCGCTGGTCAGTACCGAGTGCATCACGGCGACAAACAGGGACCCGAACAGTAGACCGGCGGCAGTACTGGCCGGCACGATACTGGTATAGAAGCCACGTTTGCCCTCTGGCGCATACTCCGCCAGGAAGGCAGAAGCCCCGGCATACTCACCAGCAGCAGAAAACCCCTGCACCAGCCGAATCAACAGCAACAACCCCGGTGCCAGCAGGCCAACCTGGGCATAGGTCGGCAGAAACGCAATGCAGAAGGTGGAAGCAGACATGATGAGAATGGATAGCGACAGTGCACTGCGCCGCCCTATCTTGTCCCCGAAGTGCCCCCAGATGATGCCGCCGATGGGGCGAATGATGAACGAGATGGCAAACACGGCATAGGCAGACAGCAAGCCTGTTGTCGGGTCGCTCAGGGGAAAGAATACGGCGGCTATGATCGTGGCGAGATAGCCGTAGGCTGCATAATCGAACCACTCGACAAAATTGCCGATAAAACTGGCCGTTGCGGCCCGCTTGAGAGTAGCATTGGTGCTTTCTCCTCCATGATGGATGGTGGCGGGACTGGCGGCTGCATAGCCGCGGTTGGGCAGAGGCTTGTGCCCCCGCTTTGCTTTGTTGTCGTGCATTTGGTTTCTCCTCCAAACTGATCGTAGTAGTGAACAAATGTGCGGTTCATTGCTGTATTGGGTGAACTTCTAATCACATGACTACTAAACTTCTCGACAACCGTTTCCATCGCCGCCCTGCTGGGCAAGCCTGCCCGTTGTTCACCTAGCTCTTCTCCTGTGAAGCTCGGTAAATCTGTCGCGGCGAAAAATGCCTGGCCGCCGGGGTAAACGGCCAGGGCTGGAAGCGGGTACATCTCGCAATTACTCGGTTCGACAATCTCCTTTACTGCAAACAAGTGGTTACACCTGATCCTGCAAGCAGGACACCCTTGGCCCGAAAGCCGATCAATAATCCCTGCTACCGCTTTACAGCAGCACGGTACGATTCCCGTTGATGAATACCCTGCGTTCGGTAAATGCCTTTACCGCCCGGGCCAGTGCCTGACACTCCATATCGCGGCCAGTGGCCTGCAGGCGGTCCGGTGAATAGCTGTGATCCACCCGTTCCACCACCTGCTCGATGATCGGCCCCTCGTCCAGCTCGTCGGTAACGAAATGGGCGGTGGCGCCGATCAGCTTCACGCCGCGCTCGAATGCCTGGTGATAGGGCCTGGCGCCCTTGAAGCCGGGCAAGAAGGAGTGGTGGATATTGATGACGCGACCGGCGTAGTCGGCGCTGAAGCGCGCCGACAGCACCTGCATGTAACGCGCCAGCACCACCAGTTCCACATCGTGTTTGGCTATCAGTGCGCGCAGCTGTGCTTCCTGGACGTCCTTGGTTTCCGCCGTTACCGGCAGGTGGTGGAACGGCACGCCATTGGCTGCGGCCAACGGCGCCAGCGTGTCGTGGTTGGACACAATGGCCACCACGTGCATCTGCAGTTCGTCCATGCGCCAGCGGAACAGCAGGTCGGCCAGACAATGGTCGAACCTGGAAACCAGAATCAGCACCCGAGGGCGATCGGCCATGTCGTGAATGGCCCAGCGCATGCCGAAACGTTGGCCAATGCTGGCAAAGTCTTGCTGCAGGGCGGGCAGTTGCAGTGCCTGCCCGCTGCGGTGATGGAACCGGCAGCGCAGGAAAAAACGCTTTCGCTCCTGGTCATCGAACACCGCCAGCTCGTCGATGTAGCAGCCGCGCTGGTCCAGAAATTCGACCGCAGCGGCAACCTCGCCGGCCTCGCTCGGGCAGTCCAGCGTGAGGCAGAACTGGCGACTGGTCGTCTTGTTCATATTGCGCTCCATTAGGTGTTGGCCAGCGCCGCCAGCAGCGGTGCGGCCAACCTTCCGGCTCAGCCGAGGTATTCCTCGGCGGCATCCAGCAGCATCAGGCAGGCGTACTCGGCAAAGCTGCGCCGCACCACCAGCTGGTAGCGCGCCTCGGCGATGTGCAGCACGGTGATGCCGGCCTTGAAGAAATGGCTCTGCGTCGCCTCGCCCACCGCGAACACCCGCGGATGCAGATCCAGCGGGCAGCCCTTGGCCAGCACATCGCGCACCCGGAGGCCCGCCAGCTCGAACACCGTATAGCCGCTGCTGACATCCACCACGGCGTGGTGCACGCCCTGCAACGCCTGGCGCAATGCCGTTTCCAGCTCCGGGCCGGTTTCTTCCACCGACTGGATCAGCCATTCGTCCGGCCCCATCCACACCGCACTGCAGCCACGCTGCGAAGTCGTCATGCCGCGGGCGGCCGGCAACGCCAGTTGCAGCACTTGCTCCACCGCCTGCTTGAAGGCTGGCGAGGCGATGTCGCCACGCAGCGTGACATGGGTCATGAACGCCCGTTCGACGAGTGAAAACTCCGCTGCCGGCCGGCCTACAGCCGCTACCAACTGCGCCTTGATGCCCACTAGCGGGGCTTCCTGAATCAGCAGATCAGACATGCTGGCGTCCTCCTTCGACGTCGTAGAACACCGGGCTGCACACCTCGGCTTCGACATTGCCGCCGTCACGCAGGGCAACGTAGATACGCTCGCCGTGGCGCGACTGCCCGCCTTTCAGCAGCGCCATGGCAATGGAGCGCTGCAGGATGGGGCTGAAGTAGCTGGAGGTGACATGGCCCAGCATCGGGGTGATGCCGCCATTGGTCGGCCGCGCCACAATCTGCCCGCCCTCGGGCAGCACGGCGGCCGGGTCCAGCGGTTTGAGGCCTACCAGTTGCTTGCGGTCCTGCCGCGCGGTGTCGGCGCGGGCCAGCGAACGTTTGCCCAGGAAGTCCTTGCTCTTGGCCACCATGCCTTCCATGCCCAGGTCCAGCGGGCTGACCGAGCCATCGGTATCCTGGCCCACGATGATGTAGCCCTTCTCCGCCCGCAGTACGTGCATGGTTTCGGTGCCATACGGTGTGATGTCGAATTCGGCGCCGGCGGCCATCAGCGCTTCCCACACCTTGCGGCCAAGGTTGGCCGGCACGTTCACCTCGTAAGCCAGTTCGCCCGAGAAGCTGATGCGCATCACCCGTGCCGCCACGCCGGCCACTGTGCCGCTGCGGTAGCTCATGAACGGGAATGCCTGCGGAGCGAGATCGATATCGGCACAGACTTTCTGCAGCACGCGGCGGCTGTTCGGGCCTACCAGCGCAAAGGTTGCCCAGTGGTCGGTGACGGTAGTCAGATGCACCTTGAGCTGCGGCCACTCGGTCTGCAGCCAGCGCTCCATCCAGTTGAGCACCCGTGCCGCGCCACCGGTGGTAGTGGTCATCAGGAAATGCTGCTCGCCAAGGCGGGTGGTGACGCCGTCGTCGAATACCATGCCGTTTTCGTCCAGCATCAGTCCGTAGCGGCATTTGCCCACTTCGAGCTTGCTCCACGGATTGGTGTACAGCCAGTTGAGCAAGGTGGCGGCGTCCGGCCCCTGGATATCGATCTTGCCCAGCGTGGAAGCGTCCAGCATGCCCACGCTGTTGCGTACAGCCAGACACTCGCGGGCCACGGCGGCATGCAGGTCTTCGCCTTTGCGCGCGAAATACCACGGGCGCTTCCACTGCCCCACATCCTCGAACAGCGCGCCATGCTCCACATGCCACTCATGAATGCAGGTCTTGCGGATCGGGTCGAGAAAATCTCCCAGCTCGCGCCCGGCAATGGCGCCAAAGCTCACTGGGGTGAAGTTGGGGCGGAAGGTGGTGGTGCCGGTTTCCGGAATGCTCTGCCCCAGCGCTTCCGCCAGGATCGCCATGCCGTTGATGTTGCCCAGCTTGCCCTGATCGGTGCCGAAGCCCATGGCGGTATAGCGCTTGACGTGCTCTACCGAGCGGTAGCCTTCCCGCGCCGCCAGGTAGATGTCGGCGGCGGAGACATCGTTCTGGAAATCGACGAACTGCTTGTCGCTGCGGCCAACCTTGTCGCGATCTCCCACCAGCCACAGCGGCAGGATCGGCGATTCGGCCACCGGCTCCAGCTGCCATGCCGGCAACTGGGCCAGCGGCATGTCCAGCAACGACAGGGTACGTGCCGCCGCCATGATGCCGCTGCCGATGGCGGCGACCAGGCCGAAATCGCCGTTGCAAGCACCGGCGCTTATCTCTGCCTGTACCGACTGATCCGGCACGAAGCAGGCTTTTTGCGCATCCCAGCGTGCCTTGCCGCCCGACTGCGCAAACAGGTGCAGCACCGGGCTGTAACCGCCAGACATGGCCAGCAGGTCGCAGTCCAAGGTGCCGGCCTCGGCGGTAAGTTGCCCCTGATGATGCTGGCTCAGCCGCACCCGGCTGACCCGCTGCGTGCCGCTGGCATGGCTTACCACCAAGCCCAGGCGCACATCGATGCCTTGCCGGCGCGCCAGCAGCGCCAGATCGCCATTGGTGGCATTGCGCGCATCCACCACGGTTACCCGCGCGCCAGCGTGATGCAGGTCCAGCGCTGTCTGGTAGGCCGTGTCGTTATTGGTGAACAGCACCACGCGCTTGCCGGGCAGCACGCCGTAGCGATTCACATAGCTGGACACCGCACCGGCCGTCATCACGCCGGGCAGATCGTTATTGGCAAACACCAGCGGTCGCTCGTGCGCCCCGGCAGCCAGGATCACCCGGCGCGCCCGCACCTTCCACACCCGCTCGCGGATGCCCTTGCGCAGGAATGGCGCCACATGATCGGTCTTGCGTTCGCACAGGGTAACCAGATTGTGGTCCTGGTAGCCGAAGGCGGTAGTCCGGCGCAGGATGGTGACTTCCGGCATGCCGGCCAGCTCGGCCTCGATACGTGCCACCCACGTCAGGGACGAGCCGCCATCGATGCGTGCCGGATGGCTGAGCAGGCTGCCGCCCAGTTCCGGCTGGTTGTCTACCAGCATCACGCGGGCACCACTGCGCCCGGCTACCCAGGCTGCGGCCAACCCTGCCGGCCCGCCCCCCACCACCAGCACATCGCAATGCGCATACATCTTGTCGTAGCGCTCGGCATCCAGCTCGGTGGGCGCTTCGCCCAGACCGGCTGCATCGCGGATGAACTGCTCGTACTTGGGCCACATTTTTTGCGGCCACATGAAGGTCTTGTAGTAGAAGCCGGCCGGAATGAAGCGGGCAATTTTCTGGTTGACGGCCAGCCGGTCTTTTTCGAGGCTGGGGCTGGCGTTGACGCTGCGAGCCGTCAGGCCGTCGTACAGCTCGACCTCGGTAGCGCGGGCATTGGGTACTTCATAGGCGCCGGATTCCAGCTGTACCAACGCGTTCGGCTCTTCCACCCCGGCGGTGACGATGCCGCGCGGGCGGTGGTACTTCCAGCTGCGTGCGACAAAATGCACGTTGTTGGCCAGCAGTGCCGAAGCCAGGGTGTCACCTTGGTAGCCTTGATACAGCTTGCCGTTGAACTGGAAGGTAAGCGGCGCGGCGCGATTGATGCGGCCGCCCTGGGCCATGCGGTTAGTCTGTGCCATGAGTGTCTCCCGCCGCACCGATGGGATAGGTGCGGATGAATTGGTAGGTCACGGTGTCGCGCTCGGCATTGAACCAGCGGCGGCAGCCGGCGCCGTGGAACCACTGCTCCTTGTGCAGGCCCCTGGTGTTCCTGCGCATGAATACGTAGTCGCCCCACTGCTCGTCTGTCAGCTTGTCGCTGTCCAATGGCCGCACGATGTCGGCCTCGCCGCCGCAGCTGAACTCGCTTTCGGCACGGTCCCCGCACCAGGGACAGGTGATCTGCAACATGGTGATTCTCCTGATCAGTGGGCAACCGCTGCCGCGCCGTGCTCGTCGATAAGGTGGCCGCTGTAGAAGCGGTCCAGCGCAAAGGCGGCATTCAGCGGATGCGGGTTGTCGGTGGCGATGGTGTGGGCAAAGACATGGCCGGAACCTGGCGTGGCCTTGAAGCCGCCGGTGCCCCAGCCGCAGTTGAAATACAGCCCCTTCACCGGGGTCTTGCTGATGATCGGGCAGGCATCCGGCGACACATCCACGATGCCGCCCCACTGCCGGTTCATGCGCACCCGGCTGAACACCGGGAACATCTCGACGATGGCCTGCAGCGTGCCTTCGATGGTGTGGAAACTGCCGCGCTGGCCATAGCCGGTGTACTGGTCGATACCGGCGCCGATCACCAGGTCGCCCTTGTCGGACTGGCTGATGTAGGCATGCACCGCGTTGGACATGATCACCGTGTTGATCACCGGCTTGATCGGTTCGGACACCAGCGCCTGCAGCGGGTGGCTTTCCAGCGGCAGCCGGATGTCGGCCATGGCCGCCAGCACGCTGGAGTTGCCGGCCGCTACCACGGCGACTTTCTTGGCCTTGATGAAACCGCGCGTGGTTTCCACGCCGGTTACCGCTCCGTTGTCACGCCGGATGGCGGTGACTTCGCAGTTCTGGATCAGGTCGACACCACGCTGGTCGGCGCCACGGGCATAGCCCCAGGCCACCGCATCATGGCGCGCCACCCCGGCTCGCGGCTGGAACGAGGCGCCCAGCACCGGGTAACGGCTGTTCAGGTTGATGCACGGCACGATCTCCTTGATCTGTGCCGGCGTCAGCACCTCGGCATCGATGCCATTCAGGCGGTTGGCCCCCACCCGGCGCTCGATGTCGCGCATGTCCTGCAGGCTATGCCCCAGGTTCATCACCCCGCGCTGGCTGAACATCACGTTGTAGTTCAGGCTCTGCGACAACCCCTCCCACAGCTTGAGTGCATGCTCATATAACTGCGAGGCCTCATCCCACAGGTAGTTGGAACGCACGATCGTGGTATTGCGTGCCGTGTTGCCGCCACCCAGATAGCCCTTCTCCAGCACGGCCACATTGGTAATGCCGTGCTCCTTGGCCAGGTAGTAGGCGGTGGCCAGGCCATGCCCACCGCCGCCGACGATCACTACGTCGTACTCGCGCCTGGGCTCCGGGCTGCGCCAGGCCTGCTGCCAGTTCTCGTGATACGAGAGACCATTGCGCACCAGGCTGAAAATGGAATAACGATTCATCAGACTCACCTCAACATTCGATAACGTTGACGGCCAGGCCGCCACGCGAGGTTTGCTTGTTCCTGGCCGCCATCTCCGCTCCGATCTCGCACATGGTCTTGATCACCTTGTCGAGCGAAACGTAATGTTTGCCATTACCCTTGAGCGCCATGCGCGCCGCGTTCACCGCCTTGATGGCGCCCATGGCATTGCGCTCCATGCACGGCATCTGCACCTGGCCACCCACCGGGTCGCAGCCCATGCCCAGGTTGTGCTCCATGCCGATCTTTGCCGCGTTCTCGATCTGCTCCGAGGAGCCGCCCAGTACCGCCGCCAGTGCGGCGGCTGCCATCGAGCACGCCACACCAACCTCGCCCTGGCAGCCCAGGGCTGCTCTGCGCGGCGAGGCGTCCGCCTTGTACAGCAAGCCGATAGCCGCCGCGGTGAGCAGAAAGTCCATCACCCCCTGCTGCGACGCTCCCGCCACAAAGCGGGTGTAGTAGTGCAGCACGGCGGGGAGAATGCCCCCGGCACCATGGCTGGGCGCCGCGACGATGCAAGCACCTGCTGCGTTTTCCTCGTTCACCGCCATGGCGTAGAGGTTGATCCAGTCAATGATGGTCAGCGGGTCGACCTGGTTGGCCGCAGACTGCGCCTGCAGCGCCTTGTACAACTCCGGCGCACGCCGCTTCATCTTCAGCGGCCCCGGCAACACACCTTCCGAGAGGCAACCGCGATGTATCGCCGCTGCCATGGTCTCGGCAATGGTCAGCAGGCCCCGGCGTATTTCGTCCGGCGAGCGCCAGGCCTGCTCGTTCTCGAACATCAGCGCCGCAATACTCAGGCCGCTCTCGCCACTCATCCGTAACAAGTCGACACTACTCTTGAACGGGAAACGCAGCGGTCTTGCTGGCTGCTGCATGTTGAGTCGGTGTCCTGCGGCATCGGTAATGAAGCCGCCTCCTGTCGAGTAGTACACCGCGTCAAGCAGCGTGCCGCCCGCGGCGTCGGTGGCGATCAGGCGCAGGCCGTTACCGTGCATCGGCAAGCTCTCCCGTGGCAGCAGAAGCAGCTGGCGCTGCGCCACAAAGCCGACGGCATGCTCGCCCATCAGCCGCAGACAGTTATCGCTACGGATTTCGGCCAACCTGCGCGTGGCGTAGTCCGGGTCGATGCTGTGCGGCAGATGGCCTTCCAGCCCGAGCAACACCGACTTCTCACTGCCATGCCGCTTGCTGCCGGCAGCCAGCGCACCATGCAGGCGCACTTCCACCGCGGCCACCCGTGCCAGTACGCCGGATTGCTGCAGGCCACCGGCAAAGTGCTGCGCGGCGATCATCGGGCCCACGGTATGCGAGCTGGACGGGCCGATGCCGATTCTGAACAGGTCGAAAGTGCTGACATTCATGGCTGTCTCTCAGCGAATCCGTTATCAACGGTAGTCGCGGCAGATGGCAGATAGCGGCACGCTGGCGAAACCGGCAAGGCACTTGCCACACGGCAAAACGTGTTCTTGCCCGGCATGGTCAGCAGCACCCCGGCAGCGGGTACCGCCGGGAGGTGCCGCCGGTCAGTCATCAGGCCTTGATGATGTTGTGCTCAGGGCCGTACTTGAAGCCGGTGATGTTGTCCGCGCCGTTCTCGGTCACCACCAGAATGTCGTGCTCGCGGTAGCCGCCGGCACCCGGGCGCCCTTCCGGCATCATGATCATCGGCTCCATCGACACCACCATGTTCGGCTCCAGCACGGTATCGATGTCCTCGCGCAGCTCCAGCCCGGCTTCGCGGCCGTAGTAGTGGCTGAGTACGCCGAAGGAGTGGCCGTAGCCGAAGGTGCGGTACTTCAACAGGTCGTACTTTTCGTAGATCTTGTTGAGTTCCATCGCGATATCGCCGCAGCGTGCGCCCGGCTTGATCAGTTCCAGGCCAGCCTCATGCACTTCGACGTTGATCTGCCACAGGCGCAGGCTGGCATCCGGGCAATGGTCGAAGAACATGGTGCGTTCCAGCGCGGTGTAGTAGCCGGAAATCATGGAGAAGCAGTTGAGGCTGAGAATGTCGCCCTTCTGCACTTTGCGGGTGGTCACCGGGTTGTGGGCGCCATCGGTGTTGATGCCGGACTGGAACCAGGTCCAGGTGTCCATGAGTTCGGAATCCGGGAAGCGCTTGGCGATTTCGCGAATCATGGCCTGGGTGGAAGCCAGCGCCACTTCGTGTTCGGCCACGCCTTCATGCACGGCGGCAGCCAGGGCGGCACCACCAACGTCACACACATTGGCGCCATGCTTGATCAGGGCGATTTCTTCTGCTGACTTGATCATGCGCAGACGCATAGTGGGTGCGCCGATATCCACGAACTCTACCGACGGCAGCGCGGCGCGCAGTTTGTCCAGCATTTCGATCGGCGCGTGGTCGAACTCAATGCCGACACGGCCCTTGTTCGGGATCTCCTGCTTCACGGCGCGGTAGAAGTTGTCGCGCTGCCAGTCGGTGTAGACCACGTTGTAGTCGCCAACGGTGCGGCGCCAAGGTTGGCCGCCATCGATGTTGGCCGAGATCGACACCACCTTGTCACCAGTCACGACCAGGCCATACTTGCGGCCAAACGAGCAGTACAGGAAATCGGCGTAATAGTTGATGTTGTGGTACGAGGTGAACAGCACGCTGTCGATGTTTTGACTCGCCATCAGCTCACGCAGCTTGCGCTGGCGGCTGGCGTACTCTGCATCGGAAAAGGTGTGTTTGGCCTTTTCGCCGTTCTCGATTTTGATCAGGCTTTCCAGATTCATTTACTTTCTCCTCATGTGATGTGTTGCCACGTCTGGTGAGGTGAATAGTAGGTTTCTGGAGCATTACGGAATTTCTGTTTACGACAGAATACTTTCTGTATACGTTACATGGCATCCACCGCGCTGCCAGGTGCGATGCAACATCTGGCAGCCACATTTTTTGCTGCACCGCACACACCACGGGAACGCCATGGACAACAGCCACATCACGCCGGACGGCATCCACGACTTGCGGGTCACCACTTTCGGTTTCCTGCTGGTAAAGGACTTTTCGCTGATTGGCCTGAGTACTGCGGTAGACCCGCTGCGCATCGCCAACATGGTGGTTGGCCGCAAGGTGTATACCTTCAAGCTGTTATCGCAGGATGGGCAAGCGGTGACTTCCAGTGACGGCATCACCGTGGTGGCGGAAGGCAGCATTGCGGACAACGAAGTATTCAATACGGTGTTCGTGGTTGGCCCCAACCCGATTCCGCAAACTCGCAATACCGCCATTACCCGCTGGCTGCACTATCAGGACAGCAAAGGCGCTGCCTTGGGCGGCATCGATACCGGCAGCTACTACCTGGCGCGTGCCGGTTTGCTGGACGGCTACCGCTGCACCATCCACTGGGAAGATCAGGACCTGCTGGTGGAACGCTTTCCCAAGCTGATTGTTACCAACCGCCTGTATGAAGCTGACCGCAAACGCTACACCTGCAGCGGCGGGGTAGCGCCGCTGGA
Organism: Vogesella amnigena; assembly: GCF_042648905.1. Taxonomy (NCBI): domain Bacteria; kingdom Pseudomonadati; phylum Pseudomonadota; class Betaproteobacteria; order Neisseriales; family Chromobacteriaceae; genus Vogesella; species Vogesella amnigena. Next base: position 142,208 of record NZ_JBHRYH010000009.1, read on the forward strand.
TTTGATGGTACATCTGCTCAGCCAGCCACCTGGTTCGCGCAATCTTGGCTCGCGGGTGCTGGAGTTGCTGGTGGCGGAGAAACGCAGCCACGAACAGCGTCAGCGCGCATCGTTACGGCAATACCATGGCTCCGAGCTACCCAAGCTTGAAGAAGCCCTTCAGCTGATGGAAAGCAATATGGAAGAGCCGCTATCGATCGCCGAGCTAGCCACCTACCTCGCAGTGTCGGTGCGTCAGCTGGAGCGCTGGTTCCATGAGCGGCTGAACAAAACCCCTGCGCAGGCCTATATGGAGATCCGCCTGCTCCGCGCCCGGCAGCTGCTTTACCGTACCGCCAAGCCGCTGGAAGAGGTGTGCGCCAGTACCGGCTTTGTCTCTACTACCCATTTCGCCACCAAGTACAAGGCGCAATTCCAGGTTTCGCCCATAGCAGATCGTAAACTTTACGGCACCCGCCTCTGAGCGCAGCTGTTACACGGACTTGGCTTGCAGTGCCAAGCCAACTTATCTGCCCACCCACTTTGGTGGTATTGGCCATTGCCGACAGAAAGACGTTGCACGGAAAGTGACGTGCGCATGCTGGCGCTCGCTCAGTGTTTCATCTGTGCGAGCTGATTTACTGCGTCCACCACCGATTCCGCGCCATCCCGGATCTGGCCAATGGTGTCGCCAGCGGCTTGCACCATGTTCACGCTGTGCTGGGCCTGCTGTAGCAGCTCCTGCATATTGGCCACGGCCTGTGTCGTCTGTTGCTGGATATCGTTCACCATGCGGGTGATTTCCGAGGTGGAACTGGCGGTTCGTTCGGCGAGCTTGCGCACTTCATCGGCAACTACGGCAAAGCCACGACCGGTCTCGCCGGCACGTGCCGCTTCAATGGCGGCATTCAAGGCAAGCAGGTTCGTCTGGTCGGCAATGTCACGGATGGTTTGCACAATGCTGGATATTTCCTGCGACCGGGCACCCAGGCTCTGTATGTTCTGGCCGGCGCGCTCCATATTCCCGGCCATTTCCTGAATCTCGCCTATGCTTTGCTGCACACCTTTCACCCCGGAGTCAGACAGGCTGAGGGTCTGCTGTGAGGAGTGGTAGGCCAGCATCGCTGCATCCCGCTCTGCATTGGTTTGTTGTACCTGGGCAGTAATGTCGGCAGCAAACTTGATCACACTCTGTATCTTGCCGCTGCTATCCAGTACCGGGTTATAGCTGGCTTCCAGCCATAGCACCTGGCCATTACGGTGCCTGCGCTGTATGCGGCCAGCGAAGTATTCACCACGCTGCAGGCTGCTCCACAATTTGCCGTACTCAGCACTTTGCACAAATGCTGGTTCGCACAGCATGCTGTGATGGCGCCCCTTCAGCTCGTCAGCACGATAGCCGGTCACCTGCTGGAAATTGTCGTTGGTGGTGACGATCTTGCCATCGGGGGTAAATTCGATGATGGCCATTGAACGGTCTATGGCCTGCAGAACCGCGCTATTGCGCTGCGAGCTGGCAAGCTGGTCGGTTACATCGAACCCCACCAGCAAATAGCCATACAGTTTTTGCTGTTCGTCCAAGAGAGGCACGAAGCTGACCTGCAGCCATAGTTCGCTGCCGCTTTGATCCACGCCCTGTAGCTGGCCAGAAAACGCAGAACCTTGCTGCAAGGCACTCCAGGGCTGCATAGCCTGGCTGCCCTTGCTTGGCTGGTCGGGAAACAGTGTGCTGTACGGTTTGCCACGCAGTTGCTCGATGTCGCGATAGCCGAAGCGTTGCAACAGAGGCCGGCTGGCGGCAACCACATTCTTTGCAAGATCAAGCTCCAATGAGAGCAGGGTGTTATCCATGCACAGCTTGTGTGACTGCATGGCATGCAGTGCCTGCTCAAGCTGTGTGATTTGCTGTTTTAGTGCCCGGTTGAACATATGCCACCTCTTTAGTATTGCCCATGCCAGTTGCAGCTTGTCGATGACATGCTGGGTGCCTACAGGCGCTGTCGCTATACGATTATTTTAACTAAAGCGGCAGTTTTGTATAGTACAAAAATGAAAATGCCAATATCAATGCCAAGCGGGCGCGGGTGTCGCTTGCACAATATTTATCAATAAAAGCAGCTACCTACTGCCGATCATCTGCCGCTGATCAGGCCGGCAGCGTGAAGGACAAGCGCGGTACTCGCCAAGTGGCACAGGCCTGTCAGCAGTACCTGCCAAGCCTGTGCGTACAGTCAGCCCCACACCACGCCAGTGGCAGTAGCGCATGCCATTCAACACCAGCGGATGCGGCGACAGGCGGGACAAATCCCCTCGCAAGCCAGTACACTTGCACGATACGCGCCCCATCGGGGCGGCATTGATGACGATCATTCGAGAACACAGGATTCAACCATGCTGGACATTCAACTGCTGCGCAGCAATATCGAGGAAGTGGCCGCCCGCCTGGCAGCCCGTGGCTACACACTGGACGTAGACGCCTTCAATTCGCTGGAGGCGGAACGCAAGTTCCTGCAGACCCGCATGCAGGAGCTGCAGTCCAAGCGCAACAGCGTTTCCAAGCAGATCGGCATTGCAAAGAAGAATGGCGAGGACGTGTCCGCCATCATGGCCGAAGTGGCCAACCTGGGCGATGAGCTGAAGGCCGCCGAGGAAGGCTTTGCCGGCGTGCAGCAGAAGCTGGACGGCTGGCTGATGTCCATTCCCAACCTGCCGCACGAATCGGTGCCGGCCGGCAAGGACGAGAACGACAACGTGGAAGTACGCCGCGTGGGCGTACCGCGTCAGTTCGACTTCGAGGTGAAGGACCACGTGGACGTGGGCGCACCGCTGGGCCTGGATTTCGACACCGGCGCCAAGCTGTCCGGCGCGCGCTTCACCGTGCTGAAGGGCGAGATCGCCCGCCTGCATCGCGCGCTGGCGCAGTTCATGCTGAACACCCACACCGGCGAGCACGGCTACACCGAGCACTACACCCCGTACATCGTCAACGACAGCGCGCTGTACGGCACCGGCCAGCTGCCGAAGTTTGCCGAAGACATGTTCAAGGTGACCCGTGGCGGCGAGGAAGGCACTGTTGACCAGTACCTGATCTCCACTTCGGAAATCACCCTCACCAACACCGTGTCCGACAGCATCCTGAAGGAAGAAGAGCTGCCGAAGAAGCTGACCGCACACTCGCCCTGCTTCCGCTCCGAAGCCGGCAGCTACGGCCGCGACACCCGTGGCCTGATCCGCCAGCACCAGTTCGACAAGGTGGAGATGGTGCGCATCGAGAAGCCGGAAGACTCCTACGCCGCGCTGGAAGAAATGGTGGGCCACGCCGAAAACATCCTGAAGGCACTGGGCCTGCCCTACCGCGTGATTACCCTGTGTACCGGCGACATGGGCTTTGGCTCCGCCAAGACCTACGACCTGGAAGTGTGGCTGCCGGCGCAGAACACCTACCGCGAGATTTCCAGCTGCTCCAACTGCGAAGCCTTCCAGGCACGCCGCATGCAGGCCCGTTACAAGGACGCCAACGGCAAGAACCAGCTGGTGCACACCCTGAACGGCTCCGGCCTGGCGGTTGGCCGCACGCTGGTGGCGGTGCTGGAGAATTACCAGAACGCCGATGGCAGCGTGACCATTCCGGAAGTGCTGCGTCCGTATATGGGCGGCAAGGACAAGATCGGCGGTTGATTCTGCTGATAAGGTTGGCCGCATGCGGCCAACCTGGATACAACAAAGCCCTTGCAGCAGTGCAAGGGCTTTGTTGTTTGAGCAGGACTGCGGCCAGCGCAGTCAACTGCTCGCTATGGTCAATAGGCGCATGTAACCATGCAGGCCAGTCGCAGGGGGAAGAAGCCGTGCAAATGACAGCTCAGCCTCTGCACGGTAGCCGCTGACCGGGGGCTGCCAACCGACCGGCAGCAGTCGACCCAAAGCAGTCGTCTGCTGCCAAGGGAACAGACATTAACTTTGAATTTAAGCCGCACTATTAGATTTCGGCTTGAGCGAACTGCTAGACGCAGATACTTTGGCCAAGTAGCCTTTTTCAAAGCACTGAACTTGCGCAGTTTCTCCCGCATGAGGGAGATAGATTCGAAGAAAGGCCCCGTTGCTGCGAAGAACCTTTGACTGCTGATTCTCAGGAATGCGGGACAAATCCATCGTGTTTGGCATCCGCTGACGACTTTGGATTAGAGCAAGCCCATGATTTTCGAAGTCAGGAGCCAGTTCAATGAATTGCAAGGTTGGCAGAAGTACGTCATAGCCGACCATGCGGAATTCAGCAGTGGTTGGCTTTCTGGATTTGTCGATAGGTAGAGTCGCCTGCCACCATTCCACAACGTGGTTAGGCATATGCCCTAACACCCATACCCAAGGAATCTCCAGATTTAGGAATGGTTGAAGTGTGCTTACTGTTGCCCCGTGGACGTACAGGGTTTCTACGCCGTCTCTATCAAGAATTTCCATCACACGCATCTTGGCGCCTAACGCCATATGTAAAAAGGGCTGCCGAAATCGCATAGCGGCGGAGGGAAGTTTGGGTACATCGAGAGTAGGACATACTTACTCGAACATCCGCTTTAAATCGGCGATAGCGGGCGGCAACTATTGGCCGGATACTGCCATTCATCTCGTGACCCAGGACGACCCTCACAAGGTACGTCACGCTGGTGGCGCATGACTAGGTTTCCGTCTCGCAATTGATTAGTCCACAAAAGTAGCCGCCGAGCTTGTTCTGGCGTGTAACCAAACTTATGCATCTGAAGGTTTCTCCATCATCGACAGACATACGAACCACCAAGTCTTGGTCCTCAAACGTCTGGAGTTCTTTAATGAGTTGTCTGATGGTCTTTCCTCTTATTTCCCATTCGGGGGATATTTCACGTTGCTCGCTCACAACAATTCCTCTTTATGAAATTATGCCGGCACCATGAACGGCAATCTAACGTGAATTAACCTAGCAAATTAACAAGGCCGCCAGTGTCAGCTATACGGCCAGCTCACCGAATGGCAGATTGTGGCCGCCAGTTGTCATGCCAGCATGATAGCATGGCAATGTGCTTCAGCTGAGTAGAATGCGTTGGGCTCGCGCCAGGTATCGACCCTGCGCCGTCACCGTCCAAACTACAAAGCGGATAATTATTTTGTTCTTGACACGTTTCAGCGCCAAGTAATTTGGCCACATTGAATATATTTATTAGCTCCCGCTCAATCGCCAACAACGCGCTCATAAATTGGTTCCAGGGTACCGTTTTTCATTGCAAGAGAGATAACAAATTGCAAGCACTGTGAGGGGCAACCGGAGCTGCGAAGCACGGAGGGAACCCAAAAGCGCAGCTTCTTGGCCGTCCCTCTCGACTGCCGGGTTAGCCATTAGCGCTCGCATTGTTTTGTTTGACTAGCAGCGTGATGGGTCTGAATTTGGAGAATACCCACAAGCCGAATGCTATAGATGAGCCGAGAAGCAGAGTGAAGATGAGAGAGAGAAATATACCAATAAAAGGAGATGCAAGTAGGCCGGTAATGCCGTGAATGTTCTCATTGTTCCACGTAATTGTATTGGCACCAAACAACGCAAAAAATCCCATTATGATGCTAAAGGAGATAAAGGTGACAGAGGTTCCAACAGCAACCAGCTTGAAGACACTTCCGGCGGACAGCCGTTGAACAACGATTTCTTGGAACATATTTTCCTCCTGTGGTTGACGTTAAAGTTGACCCGCGGACCGAGGCTTGCCGAGGGACGTCGGGTAGATCGACCGGTTAACCGGAACCGTAAGGAATTTCCGCGCCTGGCCGATAGCAACCATGCCAACACATTAGCATAAAAAATTACTTTAGCCCGCCCTGCCTGCTGGCGGAAGTTATTGAGCCGGCTACCTGGTCAGCAACCTGAAAGGTTGGCCGCAAACAAGACGGGCCACTGCAATGCAGTGGCCCGTTGTCATGCTGGCTACCGGTTTATGCCAGTTGCAGCGTGTTGTGCGGATCGATCACGAATTTCTTCGGCGCGCCGCCATCGAAAGCGCGGTAGCCTTCCGGTGCCTGATCCAGGGTGATCACTTCCACGTTGACGATGTCGGCGATCGGCAGGCGATCCCACAGAATGGCCTGCATCAGGTTGCGGTTGTACTTCATCACCGGGGTCTGGCCGGTGTGGAAGCTGTGCGACTTGGCCCAGCCGAGGCCGAAGCGGATGGAGAGGCTGCCCTTCTTCGCTGCTGCGTCCACCGCACCCGGATCGTCGGTCACGTACAGGCCGGGGATGCCGATGCCGCCGGCTACCTTGGTGATTTCCATCAGCGAGTTCAGCACCGTGGCCGGGGCTTCCTCGTGGCTGCCGGCACCGTGGCCGCGCGCTTCGAAGCCTACGCAGTCCACCGCGCAGTCCACTTCCGGCACGCCCAGCAGCGCAGCGATCTGCTCACCCAGGGTGGCATCCAGCGACAGGTCCACGGTTTCGAAGCCCACGGCGCGGGCGTGTGCCAGGCGGTCGGCGTTCATGTCGCCCACGATCACCACCGCGGCGCCCAGCAGGCGGGCGGAGGCGGCAGCGGCCAGGCCCACCGGGCCGGCACCGGCAACGTATACGGACGAGCCCGGCTTGACGCCGGCCATCACCGCACCGTGGTAGCCGGTGGGCAGAATGTCGGACAGGCAGGTCAGGTCGCGGATCTTGGCCATGGCGCGATCCTTGTCCGGGAACTTCAGCAGGTTGAAGTCGGCGTACGGCACCATCACGTATTCGGACTGGCCGCCGATCCAGCCGCCCATGTCCACGTAGCCATAGGCGCCACCGGCACGCGCCGGGTTCACGTTCAGACACACGCCGGTGTGCTGCTCCTTGCAGCTGGTGCAGCGGCCGCAGGCCACGTTGAACGGCACCGACACCAGGTCGCCCACTTGCAGGGTTTCCACGTCGCGGCCAACCTCGATCACCTCGCCGGTGATCTCGTGGCCCAGTACCAGGCCGATGGGCGCGGTAGTCCGGCCGCGCACCATGTGCTGGTCGGAACCGCAGATATTGGTGGTAACCACCTTGAGAATGACACCATGGCCGATTGCGCGTCCGGTCGGGTCCACCATGCGCGGAGCTTCGATCTCACGCACTTCGACCTTGCCAGGCCCCATATACACCACACCGCGATTATTGCTCATTGCTTGTCTCCGCCTTTTTCGATGGGTAGTGACTGCTGACGCAAGCCCGCAGCGGGGCTGCGCCGGCACGGCACGGGCTGTGCCGCGTCCGCGAGACTACCCGCCCGACATGGGCGGCAAATGCATGGAAAACGGTGTGGATCGGCTGTCAGGCGACATTCTGGCTGTAAGCGACGTAGACAGGTGCAAAACCGCCATGGCGGCTGCCGTCAACTTCAGCCCAAAGGCAACAGCGGCAGGCTGCCGGCTTACGCCACCCTGAACTGCTGCACGTAGTGGCGGAAGGCATCCGCCGGCATCGGCTTGCCGTACAGATAGCCCTGCGCCATGTGGCAACCCTGCTCGCGCAGGAAGTCGCGATGCGCCGGCAGCTCCACCCCTTCGGCCACGATGGACAGCCCCAGGCTGCGCCCCATGGAGATCACCGCCGAGGCAATGGCGGCATCGTCCTTGTCTTCGTGCAGGTGGGCGATGAAGGAGCGATCGATCTTCAGCACCTGCACCGGCAGGCGCTTGAGATAGGCCAGCGAGGAATAGCCGGTGCCGAAGTCGTCGATGGACAGCGTGATGCCCATGGCGCGCAGCCCTTCCAGCGCGCGGCCAACCTCCTGGTCGCTGTCCATCGCCGTGCTTTCGGTGATTTCCAGTTCCAGGTTGGCCGCAGGCAGGCCGGTGTCGTCCAATACCTGGCGCACGGTATCGACGATATTGCCGAACTTGAGCTGCCGCCCGGACAGGTTCACCGCCACCCGGCCGGCAAACCCCTGCTCCAGCTGCAACTGGCGGGTAAACCGGCAGGCCTCGGTCAGCACATGGGTGCCGATCGGCACGATCAGCGCCGACTCCTCGGCCACCGGGATGAACTCCACCGGCGACACCATGCCCAGTTCCGGATGCTGCCAGCGCACCAGCGCCTCCATGCCCACCAGCTGGCCGCTGGCCAGGTTGACCTTGGGCTGGTAGTAGACATGGAACTCCTCGCGTGACAGCGCGCGGTGCAGGCCGTATTCCAGCTTGAGGCGGGCCATGGCACTGGCGTTCATGTCGGCGGTGTAGAACTGGAAGGTGTTCTTGCCACGGTTCTTGGCGCGATACATCGCTGCATCGGCGTTGACCAGCAGGCTGTCGGCGGTGCTGCCATCTTCGGGGAACATGGCGATCCCCAGGCTGGCGGAAACGAACACCTTGCTGTTGCCCCCCAGCACCACCTCGCCGGAGATGCCGTCCAGGATGTCCTGTGCCAGGCTGGCCACCGCATTGGGTGAACCGACATTGGGCAGCAACAGGGTGAATTCGTCACCCGCCAGCCGCGCCACGGTGCTGCCCAACGGCGCCTCGGCTTGCAGCCGCGAGGCAATCTTCACCAGCAGCTCGTCGCCGGCCTGGTGGCCCAGGGTATCGTTGATCAGCTTGAAACGATCCAGGTCGATGAACATCAGCGCCATGCGCTGGCCATGTTCGCGCGCCTGGTCGATGGCACTCTGCAGCTTTTCTCCGAACAGCGTGCGGTTGGGCAGCCCGGTCAGCGCATCGTGGTTGGCCAGGAAGTGCAGCCGCTCCTCGGCCTGCTTGCGCTGGGTGATATCGGAAAACACCGCCACGTAATGGCGGATGCCGCCGTAGCCGTCGGGAATGCCGGTAATGGTGAGGTGCTCGGTATAGAGCAGCCCGCTTTTGCGACGATTTACCACCTCGCCCTGCCAGTAGCCCTCGGCTTTCAGCTGGCGCCACATGTGTTCGTAGAAATCTGCCGACTGGCGGCCGGATTTCAGGATGGCCGGCGTCTTGCCCAGCACTTCCTCGCGGCTGTAACCGGTGATGCGGCTGAACGCCGGGTTTACCGACTGGATCACCCCGCTGTTGTCGGTGATCACGATGCCTTCCAGCGTGGATTCGAACACCTTGTCCGCCAGCTGCAGGCTCTGGCGCGAACGCAGCAGCGCCTCGTCGCGCTCGCGCAGTGCCGAACGCAGCTCCACCAGGAACTCCTGCTCCATGGTGGCCAGAATATCGGACATGCCGACAATCGCCATCAGGTGGCCATTGTCGTCGCTCACGCCCAGATGGCGGGTCTGTCCGTCCAGCAGCGTGCGCCGTGCGTGCAGCAGGGTGGACTGATAGGACACCGCACGCAGCGGACGGCTGGCCACATCGGCTACCAGCAAGCTGCTGTCGCCACCGGCCACAAAGCGCACCACGTCACGGTGGGTAAGCACCCCCCAGCTATGGTCCGGGTAGCGCACCGCCACCGCTTCAACCGAGAAATCCCGCATCTGCTGCATGGCTTCCACCACCTGCTGCTGCGACTCCACCACCACCAGCGGCTTGTGCAACATGGTGTCCAGCCGCTTCAGGCGCAGGAAGAACTCCGCATCCTGGTTCACCACGATATCGGTCACCGACACCATGCCCAGCAGCTTGCCGCTGGCCGGGTCGGTTACCACCAGGTGGCGCACCTTGTTTTCGTGCATGCAGGCGGTAGCGTCCTGGATAGACTGGTCGGCAGGAATCGCCAGCACCGGCGAGCTCATAAAGCCGCGAATCGGGCACTGCGCCACATCCGGATGGAACAGGTCCAGCTTCACCACATCGGTTTCGGTCCAGATGCCCAACGCCTTGCCGGAAGCGTCCACCACCACGATGGAGCCGCAGTGGGCTTGATGCATGGCCTGCGCCGCCTCGCTCACCGGCGTATCCGGCGCGCAGGTCAGCACATTGCGGGAAATGATCGACTCAACAGCGTGGGTAAAGGTCAAAGCCGGCTCCAATGCCACTAACAACAGAATACTTTATATTCGTGTCGCCAGCCTATAAGTATTGATTAAAAACAACAGGATACGAAAACGCCAAACGCATTATTTGTTAGTAGCCGGATTTTATCAATCGACAACATATTTTAACAAATTTCATAAAATAATCACCAGTTGCAATAGAAAACCTAACAAGATGCAAATAACGCCGCAAATCCCGTCCCCCTGCGGCAAAAACCGGCATAAATGCCTGCAGTTCCCGCGCTGGTGGCCGATAAAGAAATATCCCGCCACCTCCCGGAGCTCGCCATGGATATTTCACGCGTCAACAATGCCGGCTTCACGCCGCCAGGCCAGCTGGTGAGCGCCGCCGCGCATGCCAGGAATGCCGAAAGAAAGGCGGAAAAACAGGAAACCGTCAGCCTCGGACAGCAGCAACAGGAAGACCTGGCGCTGACCTACAGCAAACCACCGGCCAGCCGCGGCAACACCGAATCCCAGGAAACTCAAGAAACCCAGGAAACCCAGAGCACGCAAGGCCCGCAGGATCTGGCCGCCCTGCTGGAAGAGTCCGACCGCAAGGCCAGCGAGATGTTGCAGCTGCTGGGCAACCTGATCCAGAAACAGGGACTGGAATGGAGCAAGGTGGCCAGCGGCGAACAGCAGCTGAGCGCCGACCCGGAAACCATCAAGGCAGCACAGGCCGCCATTGGCGAAGACGGCGAGTTCGGCGTGCGCAAGACCGCCGAGCGCATCCTGAGCTTTGCCCGCAGCATGATAGGCGACGACCCGTCGCGTCTGGAGGCGGTACGCAACGCAGTAACCCAGGGCTTTGACGAGGCGCGGGAGATGCTGGGCGGCACACTGCCGGACATCAGCGAACAGACCTACGATACCATCATGGCCGAGTTCGACCGCTGGGGGCAGGATGGCCTGCCGGCGAACGGCAGCATCGCCCTGCCCAGCCAGAGCAGTGCCCAGGCAGCTGCCTGATCCTGCCCGGTATCCAGCACCACATGCGGCCAACCTCAAGGTTGGCCGCAGCGCTTTTGGCCATATCACCCTGTCTGGCGCGGCAAGGCGCTCTGCTATACTGCCGCCTTTGCCGAATTCACGTTCTTTGCCCACCGCATGACCACCCCCACCCTGCCCGAACTCAAAGCCGCCCTGTCCACCTGCCTGATCCGCGACCGCTACGGCCTGAAGCGCAAGCTGGCCGATGCCGAGCAACGCAGCAAGCGCCAGCAACCGGCAGACCGCCTGCTGGCCGACATCGCCGCGCAGATCGCCAAATCCGCCAGCCGCGCCGCAGTGCGCGCCCAGCATCGGCCCAAGCCGAGCTTCGACGATGCCTTGCCGGTGAACCAGAAGCTGGACGACATCAAGGCGACGATTGCGGCCAACCAGGTGGTGATCATCTGCGGCGAAACCGGCTCCGGCAAAACCACACAGATTCCCAAGATCTGCCTGGAGCTGGGCCGTGGCGTGTACGGGCTGATCGGCCACACCCAGCCACGCCGGCTTGCCGCCCGCTCGGTGGCCACCCGTATCGCGCAGGAGCTGGGCAGCGAGCTGGGCAACCACGTCGGCTTCAAGGTGCGCTTTACCGACAAGCTGTCGGAGCGCAGCGTCATCAAACTGATGACCGACGGTATCCTGCTGGCGGAAACCCAGACCGACCGCCACCTGGAGGCCTACGACACCATCATCATCGACGAGGCGCATGAACGCAGCCTCAACATCGACTTCCTGCTGGGCTACCTGAAGCAGCTGCTGCCGCGCCGGCCGGACCTGAAGGTGATCATCACCTCGGCCACCATCGATGCCGACCGCTTCGCCCGCCACTTCAACAATGCGCCGGTAATCGAAGTTTCCGGCCGCACCTACCCGGTGGAAGTGCGCTACCGCCCGCTGAAGCAGCGCGACGAAGACGAGCGCGAGATGGAGATGGAAGACGCCATCGTCGAAGCGGTGGAGGAAATCTCGCGCCACGGCCCCGGCGACATCCTGGTGTTTCTGCCGGGCGAGCGCGAGATCCGCGATACCGCCGACAAGCTGCGCCGCAGCGGCATCCGCCATTACGAGGTACTGCCGCTATTCGCGCGGCTGTCCAACGAGGACCAGCAAAAAATCTTCAAACCCTCCGGCGGTCGCCGCATTGTGCTGGCTACCAACGTGGCGGAAACCTCGCTCACCGTGCCCGGCATCAAGTACGTGATCGACACCGGCCTCGCGCGCATCAAGCGCTACAGCCCACGCGCCAAGGTGGAACAGCTGCAGGTGGAGAAGATCTCGCAAGCTGCCGCACGCCAGCGGGCCGGCCGCTGTGGCCGGGTGGAAGCCGGCGTCTGCGTGCGGCTGTATGACGAGGCCGATTTCAACGCCCGCGGTGCCTTTACCGACCCGGAAATCGTGCGCAGCAGCCTGGCGGCGGTGATCCTGCGCATGGCGGCGCTGCGCCTGGGCCAGGTGGACCAGTTCCCCTTCATCGAACCGCCATCCAGCCGCCTGATCGCCGACGGCTACCAGGTGCTGCAGGAGCTGGGCGCGGTGGACGAGGCGCTGCAGCTCACCCCAGTGGGCAAGGAGCTGGCGCGCATTCCGGTAGACCCCAAGGTTGGCCGCATGCTGCTGGCCGGCCGCGAGCACCACTGCGTGCGCGAGGTGCTGATCATCGCCGCAGCGCTGTCGGTGCAGGACCCGCGCGAGCGGCCGTTCGAGGCGCGCGAGGCCGCCGACCGCGCCCATGCCCGCTTCAGCGATGAAAAATCCGATTTCCTGTCCTTCCTGCATCTGTGGGACTTCTTTGCCGAAGCACTGAGCAACAAGCAGAGCAACCGTCAGCTGGTGAACCTGTGCCACCAGCACTTCCTGTCGCACCTGCGCATGCGCGAATGGCGCGAGCTGCACGCCCAGCTGGCGGAGATCGCCGCCGACATGGGGCTGATCGAGCGCGAGGCGGCGCATGCGCCGGCCGCGGCAACAGGCACCGAGGCCACGCCGAAGAAGCGCGCGCAGGCCGAAGCGCTGGCCTACGAGAAGCTGCACAAGGCGCTGCTTACCGGCCTGATCGGCAATATCGGCATGAAGTCGCAGGAAGGCGACGACTACAACGGCGCCCGTGGCGGCAGCTTCTTGATGTTCCCCGGCTCCGGCCTGAAAAAGGCACGCCCGAAGTGGCTGATGGCCGCCGAGCTGGTGGAAACCACCAAGCTGTACGCGCGCTGCGTGGCACGGGTGGAGCCGGACTGGGTGGAGGACGTGGCGCCGCACCTGGTGAAGCTGCATCACTTTGACCCGCACTGGGAAAAATCGCGCGGCGAGGTGGTGGCCAGCGAGCGTGTCACCCTGTTCAGCCTGACGCTGATCGCCCGCCGCCCGGTGAGCTACGGCCGCATCGCGCCGGAAGAGGCACGCGAGCTGTTCATCCGCGGCGCGCTGGTGGCGATGGAATACGTCAGCAACGCGCCGTTCTTCCAGCGCAACCAGCAGCTGATCCGCGAGGTGGAGCAGCTGGAACACAAGGCACGCCGCCAGGACGTGCTGGTGGACGAAGAGGCGCTGTTCGCCTTCTACGCCGAGCGCATTCCGGCCGAGGTGGTGGACGCCGCCAGCTTTGAAGCCTGGCGCAAGGAGGCCGAGGCGGCCAACCCCAAGCTGCTGTTCCTCACCCGCGAAGAGCTGATGCGCCATGCCGCCGAGCATGTGTCGGAAACCCAGTTCCCGGAATACCGCGAGATCGCCGGCAGCCGCTGCCGCCTGCGCTACCGCTTCGAGCCGAACCACCCGCTGGACGGCGTTACCATCGACCTGCCGCTGGCGGCGCTGAACACGCTGGAGCCGGCCGAATTCGAATGGCTGGTGCCGGGCATGATCCGCGACAAGCTGCAGGCGCTGATCAAGGGCCTGCCCAAGCAGATTCGCCGCTGCTGCGTGCCGGTGCCGGACTTCGTTACCCGCTTCCTGCTGACCAACCCGGACCAGCACAAGCCGATCGGCCCGCAGCTGGCGCACTTCATCCTGCGCGAAACAGGTGGCGTGAAGGTGGACCCGCTGGAATTCGACACCATGGAGCTGCCGTCGCACCTGCAGTTCAATTTCCGCATCATCGACGATGGTAAGCAGGAAATCGGCATGGGCCGTGATCTGATCGCGCTGCAGAAGCAGTTCGGCCAGGCGGCGCAGCTTACCTTCCGCGACACCAGCGCCGAGTTCGAGCGCGACCATGTGGAAGCCTGGGATTTTGGCGAGCTGCCGCAGGCGATCCAGTTTGCCCGCGGCCGCCAGCAGCTCACCGGCTTTCCGGCGCTGACGCTGGAAACCGACGCCAAGGGCGAGCATGTGGCGATCCGCCTGTTCGATACCGAGGGTGCGGCCAACCATGCCCACCGCCAGGGCGTGGTACGCCTGCTGCAGTACCAGCTGAAGGAACACATGAAGCAGCTCTCCAAGGGGCTGCCGGGCATGACCCAGCTGGGCCTGCAGCTGCGCACGGTGTGCAATGTGGACGAGCTGCTGCAGGATGCGATTGCCGCCATCTGCGATCGCGCCTTCATCGGCGACGACGAACCGCCGCGCAACGAGAAAGCCTTCAACGAGCAGAAAGCGCGCGCCCGCACCCGCCTGCCGGCGGTGACCCAGGCGGTGACCAGCTACCTGAACCAGATCGCCGCCGAATACCAGGCGCTGGCGCCAAGGCTGCAAAAGCACAAGCTGGGTTTCGAATTGACCCAGCAGCTGGGCCGCCTGGTGTACAAGGGCTTCCTGGCCGCCACGCCGTGGTCGCAATTGCCACATCTCCCCCGCTACATGAAGGCGATGGGCCTGCGCATGGACAAGCAGCCGACCAACGCCCAGCGCGATGGCCAGCGTGGTGCGGAGATTCGCGAGCTGTGGGCGAAATGGGAGGCGCGCATGGCGGAGGAAGCCGAACGCGGCCAACCTTCGGCCGAGCTGCAGGCCTTCCGCTGGCATATCGAGGAACTGCGGGTGAGTTTGTTTGCGCAGGAGCTCAAGACACCGTATCCGGTGTCGATGAAACGGCTACAGAAGCTGTGGGACGAATTGCCGCGCAACTATTGATGCTGTCGGCCCTCGCCCAGCCGGGGATTTGTGCCAGAATCAAAATAATATTGCAGCACACGCTTACAGATCGATGCCATGGCGAATACGGATAACGCACCAGCCCTGAACCAGGTGTTCCGGGTAGGAGAAGCCCTGCGGGAGGATGTCTATACCCGCAGCGGCCTGCTGCTGCTGAAAAAAGGCCACTACGTGCTGAACGAAAACCAGCGCGACCGGCTTACCCGCATGGGGGTGAGCCAGCCCGGCCAGCAGATGATGCCGCTGGAAAGCGACCTTACCCGCATCGGCGACTTCAGCCCGTTCGAGGAAGTGCAGCACGCCAGCCGGCACCTGGACTACCTGCTGGGCGCCGGGCTGTCGGCACAGGGCTTCGAGCAGCGGGTACGCGCACTGGCCAACCGGCTGGCAGCATTCACCCAGCGCGCTCCGGACGGCATGCTGGCCGCCGTGCTGCTGGTGCCGCTGACCAAGTATGCAGCGGCCCACAGCGTGCACGTAACCATCATTCTCACCACCCTGGCCGGCCGGCTGGAGCTGCCGCCGGAAGTGAAAAACAGCCTGCTGTGCGCCGCGCTGACCATGAACCTGTCGATTGCCGGGCTGATGGACAGCCTGCACCACCAGAGCAGCCCGCTGAGCGACGATCAGAAACAGCACATTGAGGCACACCCGCTGCTGTCATCCGCCATGCTGCGCGAGCTGGGAGTGCATGACGAGCTGTGGCATCAGCTGGTGCAGACCCATCACGAGCAATGGAGCGGCAACGGCTACCCCTACGGCCTGAACCGCGAGCATATTGAGCCGCTGTCGCACCTGCTGCATCTGGCCGATGTCACCGCCGCCAAGCTGGCGCCGCGTGGCTACCGGGCAGCGCTGAAGCCGAACCAGGCGCTGGCCAGCGTGTTCCTGGAAGCCGACAAAACCTTCGACTACCGCATGACGGCGATGCTGGTAAAGGAGCTGGGCATTTACCCGCCCGGCTGTTTCGTGCAGCTGGCAAACCAGGAGATGGGCGTGGTGCTGCATCGCCGCAACCGCGCCAATGCCCCCTGCGTGGCGGTGCTGCGCAGCAACGATGGCGCCTCCTACAGCAAGCCGCAGCTGCGCGAAGCCAGCAAGAGCCAGTACAAGATCACCCACGCCCTGGACCAGCAGCAGATCGGCATTCGCCCGCAATACCTGGCCAGCCTGTGGAAACGGCAGCGCATCGGCGCCGCCCTCAGCAACAACTAGTCCGCCTGCCGCGTGACTCAAGGCAACAACCGATATGAGCAAGCCCTCCGCCCCCCCGCCAAGCGACCTGATCCAGATCGGCAAGATTCCCGCCGACCTGTTCGCCAAGAACGGCATGCTGTTCATCAAGCAGGGGCACTATGTACTGACCGAGGCGCAGAAGCAGCGCCTGATCGAGCACGGCCACCTGACCGGCCACGACCGCGCCGCGCTGGTGGAAAAGGAACTGCGCGAACGGCGCGAAAAACAGGAACAGGAACGCCGGGAGCAGGCCAACCGCCAGAGCAACCCGCTGCTGGAAATGGATCGCCTGGCACACAAGATGTCCGGCCTACTCAACCGTTTCTTTGAATTTCGCAATTTCGGCGCCGAGATCGAACAGGTAGCCGATACCCTGATCCGCCTCGCGCAGCAGCAACCGGACGGCCTGATTGCCGCCTGCCTGCTGGTACCCTCGCGCGACTATGGCAGCACCCATAGCCTGCATACCGCCGCGGTACTGGCGGTGCTGGCCAGGCGACTGAATCTGCCCGCCACCGAGCAGCATGTACTGCTGTGTGCTGCACTGACCATGAATATCGCCGCCACCACCCTGCACAGCGAACTGGATCGCCAGACCGAACCGATGCGTGAGGATCAGCGCTCCGACATGTACGCGCATCCGCTGCTGTCATCCGCCATCCTGCGTGACCTCAAGGTGGAGGACGAACGCTGGCACCTGCTGGTGCAGCAGCACCACGAGGAATGGAACGGCGATGGCTACCCCTACTCCCTGCGCAAGGAACAGATCGACCCCGGCGCCCACCTGATCCACCTCACCGATGTGCTGACCGCGCTGCTGACCACCCACGCCCACCGCCCCGGCCACCTGCCGTCAGTGGCGCTGGGCAAGCTGTATCGCGGTGACTTCAGCAGCTTCGACAGCCGCTTCGTGGCGCTGCTGATCAAGGAAATCGGCATCTACCCGCCCGGCAGTTTCGTGCGGCTGGTGAATGGCGAAATCGCGGTGGTGGTACAACGCCCGCAGGAAGGCCGCGGCAACACGCCACGGGTGGCGGCGGTGCGCGGCAGCAGCGGCGATATGTATGGCGAGCCGCTGCCACGCAATACCGTGCAAAGCGAGTACGCCATCAGTGCCCCGGTGTCACTGAAAGACGCCAGCGTGCGGCCATCCTTCCTGGTGAAGCTGTGGGGTTGAACACCCGGCCCCATAAACAAAAAAACCTGCCGGATGGCAGGTTTCAGGCTGCTGACAAACTACCCATTTATGCATTACCGGACCCGGCAAAGCCGGGCCGCTCCAGCCAAGCGCTTGAGTCGGCAGCCTTCCTGTTTACAAAACAAAGTCCTTTTGCGGGGCAAAAGGACTTTGTCAACACTCTGAAACCTGCCGACTGGCAGGTTTTTTTGTTCATAGTTGGCCGCAATTCTCAGCGGAAGCCCTCGTCCGCCGACAGGTAGCGCCACTGCCCAGTAGGCAGGTCGCCCAGCATGATATTGCCGATGCGGATACGCTTCAGACCCACCACGCGCAGGCCCACCAGCTCGCACATGCGGCGGATCTGGCGCTTCTTGCCCTCGCGCAGGATGAAACGCAGCTGATCCTGGTTCTGCCACCACACCTTGGCCGGTTGCAGCGCCTCGCCATCCAGCGACAGACCATGGTTCAGCAGGCGCAGGCCTTCGGCGCTCAATTCGCCCTCCACCCGCACCAGGTACTCTTTTTCGACCTCGGAATTTTCGCCAATGATTTCCTTGGCCACACGGCCATCCTGGGTCAGCACCAGCAGGCCAACCGAGTCGATATCGAGCCGACCGGCCGGCGCCAGGCCCTTGAGATGGTCGCGCGAGAAGCGGGTATTGCTGCTGTCGCCGCTCCAGTGCGTTTCCGGACGGATCAGCACCACCGCCGGCTGGTAGCCGTCTTCAGCCTGGCCGGAGACATAGCCCACCGGCTTGTTGAGCAGGATGGTGACGCGCTGCGCCTGTGCGGCCAACGCCTGCTTGGTCACCACGATCTGGTCGTCCGGGCCGACTTTCTGCCCCAGCACGGCCACCTCGCCATTGACCTTCACCCAGCCTTTTTCGATGTAGACATCCGCTTCGCGACGCGAGCACACGCCCATTTCCGCCAGGCGCTTGGACAGACGCACCGTTTCCATATCTCTCCCACAGCCATGCCGACAAAGGGCGGCATCATACCACCAAGCACCGGCTCACGGTCTTTTTACCTCAGCCTGGCTGGCCGCATTACAGGTAGTTGAACAGCGACAGGCCGCCGATCTTGGAGAAGGTCTGCTGCGAGGCCTGCAGGGCCGTCAGCGCCGCCTGGTACTCGGAAATGGCCTGCACATAACCGTCGTCATCCAGCCCCACCAGTTGCTCGATACGCGAGGTGTAGTTGATGGCCTGGTCACGGCCGATGTTTTCCACCGTGTCTGCCGCATTCATGCGCGAGCCGATGATGGTGTTCACCGACACCACCTGCTCGAAGCCGACATCCAGCCCTTTCAACACCTCTTCCATGCCCTTGGCGTAGTAGGCGGTGCCGCTGTCCGGGTTTGGCGGATCCGGGATATTCCAGTCGGCCCTGGCGGCAAAATCTTCATAGCCCTTGAACGGGTTGGGAGTAATGGCACCCGCCGTATTCTGGCGGGATTCATACAGCATGCGATCGAATGCCGCAGTACTGGCGGCATTGTTCTCGCCCACCCGCAACAACTCGTCCAGCCGGGAAATGGCCTGGAACAGCTCATTGCCAGGGGTGAAGGCATCACGATCGGTGGTCACCGCCGGCAAGGCAGTGGGCACCGTCGGCGGGTTGGCCGCCACCGCCGGCAGGGCGGTGGTGAGTGCGGGAATGACGCTGCTATCGCCCGCCACCAGGTTGCCCGGCTCGGTCAGTGCCAGGGTACGGGATGAGCCAATCGCCACCTCCTGTCGCTGGGCGTTGCCCTGGTAGGTGATCTGGATAGCCGGCTCCCATACGATATCGAACGGCTTCGACTCGGTGGCTGTACCGCCAAAAATGAAGTTGCCCTCGGCACTGGTGGCATTGAGCAGCCCCACCAGGTTCTTGCTGACTTCCACCAGCTCACTGCGCATGGCCGAGCGGTCGGTATCCGACAGCGCCGGCTTGCCAGCCTGAATGGTGAGCTCGCGGATACGGGTAATGGTGTCCGCCACGCTCTGCAGCGTGCTGTCGGTGATGGCCAGCTGGTCATGTGCCAGCTTGGCATTGCTGACATAGCGATCATTACGGCTGGCAGTGGCAGAGACTTCGATCGCCAGCGAAGCGGCAGACGGATCATCCGCGGCGGTAATTACCCGCTGCTTGGATGAAATCTGCTCATACAGGTTCTGCAGCCGCTGCTGCTTCTGCTGCATGTAGAACACCCCCAGGCTGAACTGGGTTGCATTACTCACTCTCATGACAAATCCTCTGCTTAACCAACGGCATCCAGAATGGACTGGAAGGTTTCCTGCGCCACCTGGATCACCTTGCTGGATGCCTGGTAGGCCTGCTGGAAGCGCACCAGGTTGGCCGCCTCTTCATCCAGATCCACCCCGGACAGGCCTTCCTTCTTCTTGGTGACTTCCAGATTCAGGTTCTGCTGCGCCTGCAACTGCACACCGGTAATGCTGCCGCGGCTGCCGACATAGCTCACGGTCTGTGCAAAGTACACTTCCATGGTGGCCGTGCGGGTAAAACCGGGGTCGGTAATCTTGGGGTATAGCGATGTGGCGCCACTCTTGCTACTGGCCAGAATCGGCTTGGCTTGCAGCGCGTTGATGGCCAGCATATTGCTGTTATCCATGCCGGCAATACCGTCATTGGCCGGGTCCCGGGCGCGTATGGTCAGCGACTGGGTACCGGTCAATGGCAGCGATTCAGCCTTGAACGCCAGCTTGACCTTCTCACCACCCGGCGCAGGAGCCGTCATTTCGAACTCCCACACCCCCTGCTGCGAGCTGGATTTACTGATAGCGGTAAAGGTATAGCCTGCCACCGATGCCGTCGGGGTGCCGAATACCGGATTGGTACTGGCATCGAATGGAATCTGGATGGTAGCTGGCGGCGGCAGTACCTCATTCAGCCGGGCATTGGGCTCGCTGCCGGTAAAGGGGGTGGCATTGTCGTTATGCAGATAGGCCTCCTGCCATACCGAGGAAATCACCGGCTTGGCCACGGTGCCGTCTGCATTGTAGGCCGGCACGGCAATCACCCCGGATGCCATCGCCAGCTGTGCCGGGTTGCCCACCTTTACCGACATGTGATCAATCGCCAGCCGCATCGCCAGCGCTTCGTCGGTGATATTGGTGGCCAGTTCCGCAGTCAGCCGCTCCTCGCCCAGATCCTGGAACAGACCGCCGGTCTGCGCCACCCAGGAGCCAAGCGCGGTAGTGTTCTGTGTCTGCTGCGGCTGGTATTGCCCGGTCAGATCCACCCCCAGCGCGTGCTGACGGTTGACTGCATCGGTGAACTCGATCGCCAGGTTGCCCAGATCGATCTGCACGCGGGGAATATCCTGCTCCAGCAACTGCAGGTTGCCGTGCAAGGTGCCACCCTTCAGATCGGAATACAGCAACTGCACCGGCTGCGCGTACTGGGTATCCAGGAACACGTTGATGGCACTCTGAGTTGTCTGCGTAGAGAGCGTGGAGTGATCGCCCCCCACTACCAGCGCACCGCCGTTGTCCAGGAACACGTTGTAGCTGCCATTGCTGGACTGCACCACGTTGACGTTCACCAGCTTGTTCAGGTCCACCACCAGCTTGTCACGCTGGTCCAGCAGATCGTTCGGGATCTTGTTGCCGTCGGACAGGATGGTGATTTCGCGGTTGATCTTGGCAAGGCTTTCCGACAGCGTGTTGATCTGCGCAACGTTCACTTCCACCGAGCTGCGCAGGTTCTGCCGCAGTTCCTCGATCTGGCTATTGGTGGTCTGGAAGCGGTCCACCAGCGCCTGTGCCTCGCTCAGCACCACCTGGCGGGTAGCGATGGAGGTCGGGTTGGCCGCGGCGGTCTGCATGGCGGTAAAGAACTGCTGCACCGAGGCCATGATGCCGGTGGAACTGTCGGTGAGCATGTTGTCGATGGTGCCCAGCGCATTTTTCTGCGCCTGCAGCGAACTGATATTGGAGGTTGTGGTGCGCAGCTCCACTTCGACAAACTGGTCGAACATGCGGCTGATACTGGCGACATCCGCACCCTGCCCCAGGAAGCCAAAGCCGTTGTACTGCGGCAGACGCGCATTCTGCGACACCACCTGACGCGAATAGCCTTCGGTACTCACGTTACTGATGTTATGGCTGGCGGCTTCCAGGTTCACCCTGGCAACGGCAACGCCGCTGGCGCCCAGGTTCAGCAAATTCATCGAACTCTCCTTACTGCTTTATATCGGCAATAGCAGCGCAAATTGAAGTCTTACAGTGCCGCGACATGGCGGGCGACTGCCTGCAGCTTGCTGGCATAGGCCGGATCGGTGGCATAGCCACCACGCTGCAACGCCGTGGCGTAGGCGCCGAAATCGCTCCCCTGGTTCAGGGCCTGCCGATAGCGGGAGCTGTTGCCAATCAGTTGTGCGTAGTCATCGAATGCCTGGGCATACGAGGAATAGGCGCGGAAGTTTTCCACCTGTTTTCTGGGCTTGCTGCCTTCGTATTCGGTGGTGAGCGCGGCTACCGTGCCGCCCTGCCAGCTGCCGCCGGCCTTGATGCCGAACAGGTTGAAGCTGTTCTGGCCATCCGCCTGGCGCAGCATGCGCTGGCCCCAGCCGGACTCCAGCGCGGCATGCGCCACCAGCACCTCTGGCGCCACGCCCAGCTTGTCGGCGGCACGTTGCGCGTGTGGCAGCAGCGCGCTGACAAAACCCTGCCGGTCTGCCGGCAGGCTATCGGCGGCAGCGGTAGCGCCAGAAGCCTGGCCTGCGGCCAACTGCGGCGCCTGGCCATAAGCCTGCTGCACACGGGCGGCGGCCACCGGCGGCAATTGCAGCGAGGCCGGCGGCAGTTCTTGCTGCCCGTCGGACAGATTTGCCGCCCGCAGCAATTGCTGGCTCAGCATGTCGGCCAGCCCCATGCCGCCACGCTCCACCAGCCCCTGTACCACTTGCTGGTCGTACATATTGCGGAAGGTGTCCATCTCGGCGGAGTCGTCATCGCCACCCAGCGGGTTTTCGCGCATGGCAGCCACCAGCTGGTTGAGCAGCAGGGCTTCGAACTGGCCGGCAACCGCCTTCATCGCCGCTTTCGGGTCCTTGCGGGACTGTTCGGCGATGCGCTCGGTGGAAGTCGGGTCCATGACCAGACGGTTGCTGAGGGAAGAGGCGGACATACGGCAAACTCCTGGGAATCTGCCCTAGTACAGCAATAATCGGGCCAGGGGCAACGGACACTCGCAAGTCCCGCCACGCCTGGCCCGTAATACACGGTGAACGCCCGGTCAGATGATCTGCAGATCGGCTTTCAGCGCCCCGGCAGACTTCATGGCCTGCAGAATCGACACCAGGTCCTGCGGTGTCGCCCCCACGGTATTGAGCGCGCTGACCACCTGCGACAGCGAGGCGCTGCGCGGCAGGTTCAGCACCTTGCCACCATCGGCCTTGACGGCAATATTTGCCTGGTTGGTGGTGACGGTATTGCCGCCGCTGAGCGGTGGCGGCTGGCTGACGCCGGGGGTGTTGCTGACGGTAACCGACAGGTTGCCATGCGCAATGGCGCACGGTTCCAGCGTTACCGCCTTGTTCATCACGATGGAGCCGGTACGGGCGTTGATGATTACCAGCGGCGTATCTTCCCCCGGTTCTACCGCGATGTTTTCCAGCCGCGACAGGAAGCGGATGCGGCTATCGCTGTCCATCGGTGCGCGCACTTCCAGGGTGGCGCCATCCAGCGCCCGCGCCACCGTGCCGCCCATCTCGCGGTTGATGGCCTGCACCACGCGGTTGGCGGTGGTGAAGTCGGATTCCTGCAGATTGAGCATTACCACCTCGCTGCCGGTGAAGGCAGTCGGCACCTCCCGTTCGATGGTGCCGCCGGAGGGAATGCGGCCAACGCTGAGCTGGTTGACCTGCGCCTTGCTGCCGCCAGATGACGCACCCGCGCCCCCTACCACCACATTACCCTGCGCCAGCGCGTAGATCTGCCCGTCGGCGCCCTTCAGCGGCGACATCAGCAAGGTGCCGCCCTTCAGGCTCTTGGCGTCGCCAATGGAGGAAACGGTAATGTCCAGCGGCTGGCCGCGACGGCCGAACGGCGGCATCACCGCGGTCAGCGATACCGCCGCCACGTTCTTGGGGTCGAGCTTGGTACCCGCCGGCACCTGGATACCCAGCTGATTGAGCATATTGGCCAGCGACTGGGTAGTGAACGGCGAGGAGCTGGACTTGTCGCCGCTGCCATCCAGGCCCACCACCAGGCCATAGCCCAGCAGCGGGTTGGAGCGCACGCCGGCCACCGTTGCCAGCTCCTTCAGACGCTGCGCCGCCAGCACATTCATGCTCAGCGCGCAGGCCAGTAGTGCCAGGCACCATTTTTTCATGCTCATATTCCGCCTCAGAAAGGAATCAGGGTCAGGAAAATCTTCTGCAGCCAACCAATATCGTTGAACAGCCGGCTGCGACCCTGGCTGACCTGCTCGATGCGGGCATCGGCCAGACGCGTGGATGCGATGGTACGGTCCTGGTTGATGTCGCGCGGATTGACCACGCCGGACAGACGGACAAACTGGTGCTCGTCATTGACCTTGAGCTGCTTTTCGCCGCTGACCAGCAGGTTGCCGTTGGCGTAGACATCGATCACCGTCACGGTAATGGTGGCCTGCAGCTTGCTGCTGTTCTTGCTGCTGCTGCTGCCATTGCTGCTGGCACTGCCGCTGCCGGAGAGGCTGGTCCCGGCCAGTTTCTTCTCGATCGCACCCGGCACGAACGGCAGGTTGAGGCTGGCGCCAATGGAACCATCGATGCTGCCATCGCGGCTACCGGCGGTATCCTCGCTGCTGGACGAGGTGGTGTTCTCCGCCACTGTCACCGTCAGGATGTCGCCCACCCGCAGCGGCACTTTGTCCTCGAAAAACGGCTGATAGCTGCCGCCCTGGAAAATGGAGCCCTCCGCCGGCACCGTCACCGCCTGTGGCTGCGGGCGCATGCTCATTGGCTGCTGGGTAATCGGTGCCGACTGGGTAGCGCAGCCGGCAAGCAGCAGCAGCGTGGTGGCGGCCAACAGCAGTTTGTTCATGATGACGATCCTGGCAACAAGGTTATGCAGCCTGCAGCATTACAGCTGGGTCAGCCGCTGCAGCATCTCGTCGGAGGTCTTGATGGCGCGCGAGTTCATTTCATAGGCGCGTTGCGCCTGGATCATGCCCACCAGTTCCTCCGCCACGTTGACGTTGGATTCCTCCAGGAAGCCCGACTTGATATTGCCAAAGCCCTGCAGACCGCCCACGCCGTTGATCGGCGCGCCGGAGGCCGGCGTTTCGCGGTACAGGTTGCCGCCCAGCGACTCCAGGCCGGCCGGGTTGATGAAATCCGCCAGTTCGATCTGACCGATATCGGTACGGGTCGCGCTGCCTGCCGGCAGGTAGGACACGGTGCCATCGGCGGCAACCTGGAAGGCGGTACCTTCCGGCAGTGTCAGTTCCGGCTGCACCGGGTAGCCCTCCGAGGTTTCCAGTCGGCCGGTGCCGCTGCGCTGCAGCTGGCCATTGCGGGTATAACCGGTTTCGCCATCCGGCATGGTGACCTTGAAAAAGCCGCGACCGTTGATCGCCAGGTCGAACACATTGTCGGTGGTGGACAGGCCGCCCTGGGTGTGCACCCGGGTGGTGGCCACCGGAGAGGAGCCCAGGCCGACATGCAGGCCGGTCGGCAGCGCCTCGCCGGTCTGCAGCTGCGAGCCCGGCTCGCGCAGGGTCTGGTACATCAGGTCGGCGAATACCGCATTGCTGCGCTTGAATGCCTTGGTGCCAACGTTGGCCAGGTTATTGGAAATGACATCCAGGCGAAACTGGCTGGATTCCATGCCGGTCTTGGCAATGTAAAGCGAACGCATCATGGTGGGATTACCTTGCGATTATGCGGCTTAGCTGTTCAGCGTCAGGATCTGGGTCGCCTGACGCGCATCCTGGTCCGCGGTCTGCATCAGGCGGACATTCAGGTCGTAGTGTTTGGCGTGGCTGATCATCTGTACCAGACTATCCACCACATTGACGTTGCTGCCTTCCAGCGCGCCACTGCGCACACGCACCGCCGGGTCGGCAGCCAGGTCTTCGCCATTGCTCTGGCGGAACAGGCCGTCGTCACCCTTGTACATGTCGCGCGGCTGCTGCGGGTTCACCAGCTTGATGCGGCCAACCTCCTGCGCCTGGCCGCCATTGGCCGGCACGGCATATACCGAACCATCCTGGCGTACATCCACCTTGCTGCCTTCCGGCACCTGCAGCGGCCCTGCCTCGCCGACGATGGCCAGCCCGCTACGGGTGCGCATGGTGCCGGTGGCATCCAGCTCGAAACCGCCGTCGCGGGTATAGGCCTCGGTACCGTCCGGCAGTTGCACGGCAAAAAAGCCCGGGGTGGTCAGCGCAAAGTCGAAATCGTTGCCGGTCTGCTGCAGCGCCCCCTGCGACAGATCGTGGCCAACGGTGTTGTCCACCTGGTAGACACGGGTGGGTGCGCCATCGCCGACTACCGGCAGCGCGCGGAACGACACCAGGTCGGCCTTGAAACCATTGGTGTGGACATTGGCAAGATTATTGGTGGTGGTCGCCTGCTGCCATTCGACATGCTTGGCGCCATTCATTGCCAGGTACAGCATCTTGTCCATCGGTTCACACCCTCAGTTCATTGATTAGCGCAGGTTCAGCAGGGTCTGCAGCACGGCATCCTGCGTCTTGATGGTCTGCGCGTTGGCCTGGTAGAAGCGCTGGGCGATGATCATGTTCACCAGTTCCTCGGTGGTATCCACGTTGGAGTCTTCCAGCGCACCGGAGCGCAGCGAGCCCATGCCGGAAGAATCCGGGCTGGCCACGCTCTTGGCGCCGGCATTGTCGGTGTATACCCAGCGGTTGTCACCTACCGGGCGCAGGCCCTGCGGGTTCACGAAGTTGTACAGCTTCACGCGGCCGATGTTCTTCACGTAACCATTGGAGAAGCGCGCGGTCACCAGTCCATCGGACGAGACGTTCACCCCGGCCAGACGCCCCAGCGGGTAACCGTCGTAGCTGAGGCGGGTCACCGAGAATTCGCCGGAGTACTGTGTGGTCTTGGCGAAATCCACGGTGATCGGGTCAGCCAGATCCAGGCCGGTGGTGGCGGCATCCATGGTGAACGTGGTCGGGAAATTGGTCTGGTCGTTGGTAACCAGCTGGCCCAGGCTGTCGAACTTGATCTGGGTACGCACGTACGGTGCCGCCGTGTTGGGAGTGGTGCCATCAGCATTGGTAATGGCGCCACCATCGATCTGGCGGTACACGTCCCATACGTTGTTGGCGCCATCACGCTTGACGAAGAAAGTGGTCAGCTCGTGCGAGGCGCCGAAGTTGTCGTAGAACTTGGTGGTATTGGTGTAGGAGTAGGAATCGCGGTTGGTCAGGCTGGGCAGATCGAAACCGCCGGGCGCTGCCGCATAGGGGATATCCGGGGTGCGGGTATCGTCGGCATCCAGGTTCAGGCTCCACACCACGTTGGTGGTCTGCTTGGCCACGCCCTCGCCTACGTTGTCGATGCTCAGCGGCTGCTCGGCACCCACTTCATTGCCGAAATCATCCAGCTTGTAACCGGTCAGGAAGTAGCCGTTATTCTCGAAGTAGCCGTTCTCGTTCAGCTTGAACTGGCCGTTGCGGGTGTAGGCGGCAATGCCGTCACCCTGCTCGTCGGAATTCACCTGAAAGAAGCCGGGGCCGGAAATCGCCAGGTCCAGCGGGTTCTGGGTGGTGGTGATATTGCCCTGGAAGAAGGCCTGCGCCACGTTCACGGTCTGCACGCCGATACCCACCTGGGTATTGCTCACCGCGGACAGGCTATTGGCGTAGATATCGGCAAACTCGGCACGCGAGCGCTTGAAGCCCACGGTGCTGGCGTTGGACACGTTGTTGCCGATCACATCCAGCTGCTTGCTGGCTGCGTTCAGACCGCTCAAACCTTGCTGAAAACCCATGATGTTCTCCTTCCAAACCTTAAGCCGTAATCAATTCCACGTCCGACAGGCTTACACGCTCACCGGAAGAAAGAACCAGACGGGGTTGTCCATTTTCAAACGCTACCGCACTCACCGAGTAACCCTGCAATGGCGTGGCTTCCACGGTTTCGCCCGCACTGCTGGCAGTGACGCGCACACCGTAGGTACCTTCAGCCACCGTATTGCCGTTGCGATCCTTGCCGTCCCAGGTGTAGCTGACCATGCCGGCCTCGCCGCCGGTCAGCTCCAGGGTGCGCAGCACACTGCCCCTGCTGTCCACGATATCCACCGACACCTTGTCGGCATCCGCGGCCAGCTTGAACAAGCCAGGAGCCGTGCCGTCCTTCAGATTGATGGCATTGCCTTCGGCCAGCACTTTCTTGCCGATCACATTGATGGCCGACATCGATTGGCCGGACACCTGCGCATCCATCATCACCTTCAGGGTAGCGTTCAGCTTTTCCAGGCCGGACACGGTGCTGATCTGCGACATCTGCGCAGTCATCTGGCTGTTGTCCATCGGGTTCAGCGGATCCTGCGACTGCATCTGGGTGGTCAGCAGCTTGAGGAAGCGGTTCTGGATTTCCTCGGCCGAGGTCATGTTCTTGCTCGACGAGGTGCTACTGGTGCCATTGATCTGATCGAGCATCGACTGGCTGTACTTGCTGTTGGCGATGGTGGACATCACTCACTCCCCAGGCTTACTGGCCCAGCTGCAGGGTCTTCTGCAGCAGGGTCTTGGCGGTATTCACAATTTCCACATTGGTCTGGTAGGAGCGCGAAGCCGAAATCATGTCGGCCATTTCCTCCACCAGATTCACGTTGGACATCTTCACGTAGCCGTTCTCGTCGGCCAGCGGGTGGCCCGGCTGGTACTTCATGCGGAACGGCGAGGTATCTTCCACCACCGCGGTGGCGCGCACGCCGGCCAGCTGCGGCGTGGCTGCGGTCACCGGCGTGGCGGTAAACACCGCGTGACGGGCACGGTACGGCTCGCCAGTAGAGCTGGTGCTGCTCTCGGCATTGGCGATATTGCTGGCTACCAGGTTCAGGCGCATCGACTGCGCGGTGAGAGCCGAGCCGGCAATATTGAAAACATTAGACAGTGACATGATTATTGACCGCCCTTGATGGCATCCATCAGGCCGCTGATACGGCGGCCCAGGAATGTCAGCGTGCTCTGGTATTTGAGTGCATTGTCGGTAAATGCCGAACGCTCGATATCCATATCCACCGTATTGCCGTCGATGCTGCGCTGTACCGCGCTGCGGTATTGCAGCTGGGCGCCGCCGGCGTGGCTGGCAACCGCCGGCAGGTGGGCGGCATCGGTACGCTGCAGCGACAGTCCGCCCTGCTGGCCGGCGGCCTGCGCCTTGAGTGCCTGGGCAAAGTCGAAATCCACAGCCTTGTAACCCGGGGTGTCGGCGTTGGCGATGTTGCTGGCAATCACTTCTGCCCGCTTGGCGCGCAGATTCAGCGAGCTTTGCAGGAAGTCGAGTTGCTGGGACATCTTGTTCAACATGGCACGTCACTCACGGTGGAATGCAGCTACATAAGCACGATGCGTGCCAACAATTTTTTACATTTCAGACTCAAGAAAATCAGGCTGTTGCCGATGGAGACAGGCGGCGGCAAGAGCAACAACGGCAAGTTTTGCCGCCCCCTGAAATGAAAAACGCCACCGTTTGCCGGTGGCGTTCTGGATTCTGGCGGCCAACGTTGGCTGCATCAGGCGTCTTCGCGGATCTCGAAGTCGTGGGTGATGTCAGCGGTCTTGCCCAGCATAATGGAAGCCGAGCAGTACTTGTCGGCCGACAGCGAGATGGCGCGCTCCACCACTTCCGGCTTCAGCCCGCGGCCAACCACCACGAAGTGGAAATGAATGCGGGTGAACACCTTGGGGTCGACCTCGGCACGGTCGGCCTCCATTTCCACCCAGCAGTCACGCACGTCCTGGCGCGATTTTTTCAGGATGCTGATCACGTCGTAGCTGGTGCAGCCGGCGGTACCCAGCAGCAGCAGTTCCATCGGGCGCGGGCCCAGGTTGCGGCCGCCGCCTTCCGGTGCGCCGTCCATCACCACCGCGTGGCCGCTACCGGTTTCCCCCATGAAACAGACACCATCCACCCACTTCAGTCTTGCCTTCATTGTTGTTCTCCGCGTGAAACAAGGCGCCTAGCCTAACATCGCCGATTTGGGCGGACAAAGAATCACCGGTAAAATGGAAAGATTGATTTGTTTTGAAGCCCGAACTAATGCTTGTTCTTGGTATTGAATCGTCCTGTGACGAAACCGGCGTAGCCCTGTACGACACCGAACGCGGCCTGGTGGCCGACCAGCTGCACAGCCAGATGGCCATGCACGCCGAATACGGCGGCGTGGTGCCGGAGCTGGCCAGCCGCGACCACATCCGCCGCATCCGCCCGCTCACCAATGCCTGTCTCGCCGAGGCCGGCATTACGCTGCAGGACATCGACGCCATCGCCTTCACCCAGGGGCCGGGCCTTGGCGGCGCGCTGCTGGTGGGCGCCAGCTTTGCCAATGCGCTGGCCTTTGGCCTGGGCAAGCCGGTGATTCCGGTGCATCACCTGGAAGGCCATTTGCTGTCGCCGCTGCTGGCCGAGCCGCGCCCCGCGTTCCCCTTCCTGGCGCTGCTGGTTTCCGGCGGCCACACCCAGATCATGGCGGTGCGTGGCGTGGGCCAGTACGAAATCCTGGGCGAAACGCTGGACGATGCCGCCGGCGAAGCCTTCGACAAGACGGCAAAACTGCTCGGTCTGCCCTACCCCGGCGGCCCGCTACTGTCGAAGCTGGCCGAGGAAGGCGACCCGGCACGCTTTACCCTGCCGCGGCCGATGCTGCGCTCCGGCGACCTGGACATGAGCTTCTCCGGCCTCAAGACCGCAGTGCTGACGCTGAGTAAACAGGTGGAAGCCGAACACGGCGGCATCGACGAGCAGGCCCGCAAGGACATCTGCCGCGCCTTCCAGGAAGCCATCGTCGAGGTACTGGTAAGCAAGTGTCAGCAAGCGCTCAAACAGACCGGCATGAACCAACTGGTGGTGGCCGGCGGCGTAGGCGCCAACAAGCAGCTGCGCGCCGCGCTGGACGCCACCGCCAAGCGCCGCAAGTTCGCGGTGTACTATCCGCCGCTGAAACTGTGCACCGACAACGGCGCCATGATCGCCTTCGCCGGCGCCATGCGCCTGCAGCAGGCACAGGCAGCCGGCGGCTTTACGGTAAAACCGCGCTGGGACTTGTCCAGCCTGCCGGCGGTTTGATCGCGACATCTAACCCCTTTTTCTTGCCACAGAACCCACGGAAGACACGGAAACCTTCGCCCCCCGCCTCCACACTTGCCTTTCAAGCCGGCGCAGGTTTTCTGTCCGTGCTTTCCGTGGGTTCCGTGGCTAAAAAAACATGATCCAGCTAAAAAACCTCACCCTGCGCCGCGGCCTGAAAGAACTGCTTGTTGCGGCCAACCTTACGATCAACCCTGGCAACAAGGTCGGCGTGGTCGGTGCCAACGGCGCCGGCAAGTCCAGTTTGTTCGCCCTGCTGCGCGGCGAGCTGCATGCAGAAAGCGGCGATGCCATCGTGCCGGCGCACTGGACCATGGCCTATGTGGCGCAGGAAACCCCGGCCCTGCAGCGCAGCGCTCTCGATTACGTGCTGGACGGTGACGTCGAGCTGCGCAGCCTGGAGCAACAGTTGGCCGCAGCCGAACAACACGGTGACGGCCATGCCATCGGCCATCTGCACGAAGAGCTGGCACGCGTGGATGGCTACGCCGCGCCATCGCGCGCCGCACGGCTGCTCACCGGCCTCGGCTTCAGCGAGCAAGGCCAGCAACGCCCGGTGGCGGAGTTCTCCGGCGGCTGGCGCATGCGCCTCAACCTGGCACAGGCGCTGATGTGCCGCTCCGACCTGCTGCTGCTGGACGAACCGACCAACCACCTGGATCTGGAAACGGTGCTGTGGCTGGAAGACTGGCTCAAGGCCTACCCCGGCACCCTGCTGGTGATCTCGCACGACCGCGACTTCCTCGATAGCGTGACCAGCCATATCGTGGAAGTGGCGTCGCAGAGCCTGACGCTGTACACCGGCAACTACAGCCAGTTCGAAGTGATGCGCGCCGAGAAGCTGTCGCGGCAACAAGGCGCCTTCGAGAAGCAGCAGCGCGAAATCGCGCACCTGGAATCGTTCATCACCCGCTTCAAGGCCAAGGCCAGCAAGGCGCGCCAGGCACAGAGCCGCGTCAAGGCACTGGAGAAACTGGAGCGCATCGCCCCGGCCCACATCGCCTCGCCGTTCGACTTCCATTTCGACACCCCGGACAACCTGCCCAACCCGCTGCTGCGGCTGGACAGCGTCAGTGTCGGTTACGGCACCACGCCGATCCTGCAGCGCATCAGCCTGTCGGTGATGGCCGGCAGCCGCATCGGCCTGCTGGGGGTGAACGGTGCCGGTAAATCCACGCTGGTGAAACTGCTGGCCGGCGAGTTGGCCGCACAGTCGGGCGAGCTGATCAGCGCGCAGATGCTGAAGATCGGCTACTTTGCCCAGCACCAGCTGGACACGCTGCGCCCGGACGAATCACCGCTGTGGCATATGCAGAAGCTGGCGCCGGATACCCGCGAGCAGGAGCTGCGCAACTTCCTCGGCGGTTTCAACTTCCGTGGCGACAGCGTGACCGACCCGGTGGGGCCGATGTCCGGTGGCGAGAAATCGCGGCTGGCACTGGCGCTGATCGTGTGGCAGAAGCCCAACCTGCTGCTGCTGGATGAACCGACCAACCACCTGGACCTGGAAATGCGCCACGCGCTGACCATGGCGCTGCAGGACTTTGCCGGCGCGCTGGTGGTGGTATCCCACGACCGCGCGCTGCTGGAAGCCACTACCGATGATTTCTGGCTGGTGGCGGACGGCGGCGTACAAGCCTTCGACGGCGATCTGGAAGACTACCGCCAGTGGCGTCTGGCACAGCTGGCACAACAGAGCCAGGCCGCACAGCCATCCGCTGGCGACGCACAGAACCTTGGCCGCAAGGAACAGAAACGCCTGGAGGCGGAAGCCCGCCAGAAGCTGTCGGTCGTGAAAAAGCCGCTGCTGACCAAGCTCGCCAAACTGGAAAAGAGCATGGCGGCGCTGTCGCAGGAAAAGGCCCAGCTGGAAGCGTTCCTGTCATCCGAGGATGCCTACAATGATGCCAACCGCCAGCAACTTGGCGACAGCGTTAAGCGCCAGGGCGAAGTGAGCAGCCAGCTGGAAGAAATCGAAATGGACTGGCTGGCGCTGCAGGAAGAGCTGGAACAACTGGAACAACAGCACGCCGTGTAAGAGCCTTGCGGCCAACCATGACGGCAGCGGCAAGGCAGTCTACAATGCCGACCTTGATCAGGAAGGATGTACCCAATGAAAATCAGCTGTAATTTCGATGCCGGCAGCATCGAGGTAGTTTCCATCACCGGATTTGACGATATCCAGCTGCGCATCCGCAAGGACAATGCCTCGGATTTCGCCCAGTGGTTCTACTTCCGCCTGCAGGGCGCTGCCTACGAGACTTGCAAGCTGCGCTTCCTGAACCTGAACGAAACCGCCTACCCGTACAGCTGGGATGGTTACCAGGCGGTAGCCTCCTACGACCGCGTGAACTGGTTCCGCGTACCCACCCACGTGGAAGGCAACGAGCTGATCATCGAGCACGCGCCACTGGCCGACAGCGTCTACTACGCCTACTTCGAGCCGTACTCGCACGAGCAGCACCTGAACCTGATCGGCATGGCGCAAAGCTCCGGCCTGTGCCAGGTATCCGACCTGGGCTCCACCGTGCAGCAGCGCGACATCAACCTGCTGACCGTGGGGCACGAAGTGGAATCGGACCTGAAAGTGTGGATCACCGCGCGCCAGCATCCGGGCGAAACCATGGCCGAGTGGTTCGTCGAAGGGCTGATCACCCGCCTGCTGGACACCCAGGACCCGACCTCGCGCGCACTGCTGGACCGTGCCACCTTCTACATCGTGCCGAACATGAACCCGGACGGCTCGGTGCTGGGCAACCTGCGTACCAATGCCGCCGGCGCCAACCTGAACCGCGAATGGTTGAACCCCAGCGTGGAAACCAGCCCGGAAGTGTTCCACGTGCGTAACAAGATGCTGGAAACCGGCGTGGACCTGTTCCTGGACATCCACGGCGACGAAACCATTCCGTACATCTTCGTGGCCGGCACCGAAGGCGTGCCCAGCTACGACGAGCGTGTCGCCAAGCTGGAAGACAAGTTCAAGCACCTGCTGCGCCTGTCCTCGCCGGACTTCCAGGACGAACACGGCTACGACAAGGACGCCCCGGGTGCGGCCAACCTGAGCATGGCCACCGCCTGGGTAGGCGAGCAGTTCAAATGCCTGGCCTACACTCTGGAAATGCCGTTCAAGGACAACGACAACCTGCCGGACGACGACTACGGCTGGAACGGTCAGCGCAGCCTGCGCCTGGGCGAGGCTACGCTGTCGGCCATCTACGGCATCCTGCAGGAACTGCGCTAAGCCGCACGCACTGCCGCCACATCACGCCGCCTCCCGCTTCCGGGGGGCGGCGTTTTGCATGCTCCCGCCAGCATAAAGACTTCAGAGCGCCTCGAAAAACCCGGATTTCCATTGGAGTGAAGACGCGGCGAGACAAGGCGCAAGCGAAAAATTTCGACGCAGCATATGTTTGATATGTAAGGAGAACTTTTTCGTGAGCAACGCAGTATCGCGACGAAAGCTGGAGTTTTGCGAGGTGACCTTCAAATCTGCGCCGAATTTGCCGATACTGACGGCATTATTCATCCACAATCCATAACAAGGGGGCTTACACCATGTCCATCATCAAGGAATTCCGTGAATTCGCCATGCGCGGCAATGTCATCGACCTGGCAGTCGGCGTGGTCATCGGCGGCGCGTTCGGCGCCATCGTCAAATCGCTGGTGGACGATGTGATCATGCCGCCCATCGGCCTGCTGATCGGCAATGTCGACTTTGCCAACCTGTTCCTGGTACTGAAGGAAGGTGCCAAGAGCGCCGCGCCCTATGCCTCGGTGGCCGCCGCCAAGGAGGCAGGCGCGGTAACGCTGAACATCGGCCTGTTCATCAATGCGCTGGTGAGCTTCACCATCGTCGCCTTTGCCATTTTCATGCTGGTAAAGGTGATCAACCGCCTCAAGCGCGAAGAAAAAGCCGAAGCCCCGGCCGAGGTTACCAGCAAGGAGTGCCGCTACTGCCTGTCCAGCATTCCGCTGAAAGCCAGCCGCTGCCCGTGCTGCACCTCGCAGCTGGATTGAGCCCACGCCAGCTGCGCCGCAGCCCGGAGAGACCTGCCAACAATAACAAACCCTCCTAACGGAGGGCTCAGGCTGCTGACAAACTACCCATTTATGCATTGCCGGACCCGGCAAAGCCGGGCCGCTCCAGCTAAGCGATTGAATCGGCAGTCTTCCTGCTTACAAAACAAAGCCCTTTTGCGAGGCAAAAGGGCTTTGTCAACACTCTGAACCCTCCTAACGGAGGGCTTTTTATTGTTGGCAGCCTGGCCGCAGAACTAGCTGGGCTGTCCACCCATCTGTGATTGCTGGTAGTTGGCCAGACCGGTCAGCTCGATCAGTTTCAGCTGCTGCTCCAGCCAGTGCGCATGATCGTTCTCGGTTTCTTCCAGCAGCACCATCAGGCCGTCGCGGGTCACGTAGTCGCGCTCTTTCTCGCACACCGCAATCACCTCCTTCAGCGCCTTGGCCACGCGGTACTCCACGTCCAGATCATTGCGCAGCATCGATGGCACATCCTCGCCCACCGCAATCGCCACCCGCTTTGCCACATTCGGCTTGCCGCCCAGGAACAGGATACGGGCGATCAGGCTGCGCGCATGCTCCAGCTCATCCTCGCGCTCGTGGTCGATGCGGGTGAACAGCTTGTCCAGCCCCCAGTCCTTGTACATTTCGGCATGAATGAAATACTGATCGGCCGCGGACAGCTCCTCGGCCAGCAACTCGTTCAGCAATTCAATGATCTTGGGGTGGCCCTGCATGGTCGGTTCCTTGTCTTTGCTGGCATTCAAGCCCGAATTCTAGTCGACACTGGCCAGAATGTCTTTGCCGTCAGCATGCGCCCGATCAGCCCGGCTACGCCTTCCGGCGGTGGCGTCGTGGATGGCGAGCCAGTACAATCGGGCGATTATTTCGCTTTCAGAATGCAGATCGAACAATGGCTATCAAATCGGACAAATGGATTCGCCGCATGGCGGAAGAACACGGCATGATCGAGCCCTTCGTCTATGACCAGGTCAAGAATGTCGATGGCCAGAAGGTGATCTCCTTCGGCACCTCCAGCTACGGCTACGATATCCGCTGCGCTGACGAGTTCAAGGTGTTCACCAACATCAACAGCACCATTGTCGACCCCAAGAATTTCGACCCGGACTCCTTCGTGGAAGTCTCCGGCAAGGGCTATTGCATCATTCCGCCCAACAGCTTCGCGCTGGCACGCACGGTGGAATACTTCCGCATTCCCCGCTCGGTACTGACCGTGTGCCTGGGCAAATCCACCTACGCGCGCTGCGGCATCATCGTCAACGTCACCCCGTTCGAGCCGGAATGGGAAGGCTACGTCACGCTGGAGTTCTCCAATACCACGCCGTTGCCGGCCAAGATCTACGCCAACGAAGGCGTGGCACAGGTACTGTTCTTCGAGTCCGACGAAATCTGCGATGTGTCCTACAAGGATCGCGCCGGCAAGTACATGGGCCAGGTCGGCGTAACCCTGCCGCGCCCCTGACCATTCGCAAGGCACTGCACAAACGCGGCCTGCTGGCCGCGTTTGTGTTTGCTGACGATTTCCTGCTCGCAATTTGGGTAGCCTGTTCTAGGATGAAATTCAGAGTCGGCCAGCACTGGCCGGTTTGGGCACAGCAAGCCGTTTCTTCCTGAGCGTTGTGGTTCCCCCTTGCCGCATCGCTCTTTTTTTAGCGACTTGTATTGCACACAACTAAATTGCACACCAAATTTCCGCGCCGCCCGACACCTGCCATGAGCCTCTATCAATACCGCTTGCGCAGCCTGGATGGCCGCGACATCAGCCTGGAAGATTACCGCGGCCAGGTGCTGTTGCTGGTAAACACCGCCAGTGCCTGCGGTTTTACGCCGCAATATCAGGCGCTGGAACAGCTGCACCGTGACTTTGGCGCGGCCGGGCTCAGCATCATCGGTTTTCCCTGCAACCAGTTCGGCGCCCAGGAACCGGGAAGCAATGCGCAGATCGGGGATTTCTGCCAGAAAAACTATGGCGTCAGCTTTCTGTTGAGCGACAAGATCGATGTCAACGGCCCGCAGGCAGATCCACTGTGGCAGCACCTCAAGCAGCAACAGGCTGGCCTGCTTGGCAGCCGGCGCATCAAGTGGAATTTCACCAAGTTCCTGGTAGACCGCCAGGGAAACGTGGTGGCGCGCTACGGCCCGCTCACCAGACCGCAAGACCTTGCCGCCCGCATCAAGACGCTGCTATGAGTGCGCCGCTGCGGCTGGAAACACAGCTGTGCTTTGCACTGTATGCTGCCAGCCGCGCCATGGCCCAGGCCTACCAGCCACTGCTGGCGCCACTTGGTCTGACCTACCCGCAGTACCTGGCCATGCTGGTACTGTGGGAAGCCGATGGCATCAGCGTGAAGCGGCTGGGCGAGCGGCTGCAGCTGGATTCCGGCACCCTCACGCCGCTGCTGAAACGGCTGGAGGCCGCCGGGCTGCTGCAACGCCAGCGCTGCAACAGTGACGAGCGCAGCGTGCTGCTGTACCTGACGGCTAGCGGCCTGGCATTGCAGCAAGCGGCGGAGCAAGTCCCGGCCAGGCTGCAGCAGTCACGCCGCTGCAGCACAAACTGCGCGGACTTGCAGCAGCAATTGCAACGGCTGATCCGCCTGCTGCAGGACACATAGCCATCAATGCAAA
Organism: Vogesella amnigena; assembly: GCF_042648905.1. Classification (NCBI taxonomy): domain Bacteria; kingdom Pseudomonadati; phylum Pseudomonadota; class Betaproteobacteria; order Neisseriales; family Chromobacteriaceae; genus Vogesella; species Vogesella amnigena. The sequence continues at coordinate 179,550 of NZ_JBHRYH010000009.1, forward strand.
AGGCGCCCCGCAGGGCGCCGAGAAGCCGCTATGAGCAGAACAACACAGGGTCAGATGGTCTCGCTGGCTTTCTGGCACGGGCTGTCAAGCATCTCGCTTGCCATGGCGGCCAGCTGGTCCAGGTCCTCGTCCAGATTGGCCTGCATATGGCGCAAGGCTCCGCGCAGAATCGCGCCGGCCAGCTGCGCCTCGTCACACTGGAACACCGCCGCCATCGCGCGCAATTCGGTGCAGCATTCGTGACATAGCGGCACCTGCAGATGCCGCACCGCCGGAGCATTCAGCAAGGGCGCCAGTTCCTTGCCATCAGCCCGGTGCGCTTCCAGTTGCCGGACAAAATCATGAAGTACGTCGGTCATGGTAAACCTCCTGGGGGGAATGTTCACCACCAGCATGGCACATCGATGCCGGATGCCAAGGGACAAATCATGCCGGCTTGATCATTGGCAAGCCGGCATGCGCAGCTAGCTGACCTCGCCATCCAGATAGCGCCAGGCGCCATCTTCGCGTACGAAACGGCTGTTTTCCTGCATGCGGAATGCGCGCCCGCCCAGCTTGTAGCGGGCAACAAAGCGAACACTGCCGCTGGCATCGCCAGCCTGCCCTGCCTCATGCCCGATAACCTCCAGCCCCAGCCACTTCACGCCGTCATCGGCGGACAGATCCAGCGCTGCCGGGCGAGTAGTGCTGGCCCAGGTCTGCAACAGGTAAGGTTCGTTGCCCAGCACATAGCCGCTATAGCGCGAGCGCATCAGCTGCTCGGCAGTTTGCGGCAAGGCGCCCTGGTGATAGCGGCCACAGCATTGCTCGTACGGCAAGGGTTGGCCGCAGGGGCAGCCAGCGACAACTTGTTGCTTGCGGGATTTGCTCATTTCAGCGGCGGCAGGTTGTAGACCTTGAACATGAACTGGGTAAAGGCGGGGTTGGCAGGCTTGTTCTGCAAGCCTGGCCAGCGGCGCTGCCAGTAGCGCAGGCGGTCTTCCATCTGCTTGCGGGCGGCATCGCCGTCGATCTTGCCGGCATCACGCAACTGGGCGATCTGGTAGTACAGCCGGTAGACATCGTCGTCCACCAGGTTGCGGCCAACCAGTTTGATGCGGGTTTCACCAAGCTTTTCCGCCGCCTGTACGCGCGTCAGCTCGCCCTTTCCCACCCGGTCGGCCAGCCGGTCGGCCTCGGCCAGCAGCGCATCCGCCGCATTATTGCCGCGTGCCGGGCTGGATGACTGGCTGGAGGGGAACAGCTGTGGCAGGTTGGCGCAGCCTGCCAGCGCGGCAAGCAAAACGGCCATGAGTAGTTTGTTCATGGCCGTCATTTTAGCTTGATTCAGGATTTTGTCAGGCCAGATGCTCGAACAACGGCGTGGACAGGTAGCGCTCGCCAAACGACGGAATCACCACCACGATCAGCTTGCCGGCGTTTTCCGGGCGCTTGGCCAGCTGCAGCGCGGCCCAGACGGCGGCGCCGGAGGAGATGCCGGTAAGGATGCCTTCCTGCGATGCCATGGCGCGCGCGGTTTCGAAGGCGTCATCGTTTTTCACGCGAATGACTTCGTCGTACACCGTGGTGTTCAGGATTGGCGGCACAAAACCGGCACCGATACCCTGGATCGGGTGCGGGCCTTTGGCGCCACCGGACAACACCGGCGAGGCATCCGGCTCCACCGCCACGATCTGCACCCCCGGCTTGCGGGCCTTCAGCACCTCACCCACGCCGGTGATGGTGCCACCGGTACCCACACCGGCCACGAAAATGTCTACCTGGCCATCGGTATCGTTCCACACTTCCTCGGCGGTGGAGCGACGGTGGATTTCCGGGTTGGCCGGGTTTTCGAACTGCTGCGGCATGAAGTGGGTAGCCGGATTGGCTTCCACGATCTCTTTTGCCTTGGCAATGGCCCCGCCCATGCCGTCCGGGCCCGGGGTCAGCACCAGCTCGGCACCATAGGCGCGCAGCAGCTGACGGCGCTCGCGGCTCATGGTTTCCGGCATGGTGATCACCAGCTTGTAGCCACGCGCGGCACAGACCATGGCCAGGCCGATGCCGGTGTTGCCGGAGGTCGGTTCCACGATCACGGTATCCGGGCCGATCTTGCCGGCGGCTTCGGCGGCATCGATCATCGATACCGCGATACGATCTTTCACACTGTGCGCCGGGTTGAAGAACTCCAGCTTGGCCACCACGGTGGCGCCGACACCGGCAGTCACGCGGTTCAGGCGAACCAGCGGGGTATTGCCGATGAGATCAGTTACGGTAGCAGCGATGCGCATGGACTTATTCTCCAATCTTGTTAACGGCCAATCCGTTATTCTGGACAATTCTAAACAGCGAAATGCTGCTTAGCTAATACCGATTTCTGCTAAGTTTTTTACTCCCGGTGAGCATCAGCTGATGCCGGGCATTACCCGACAGCCGGCCTGCCACACGGCATCGTCGTAGGCTACCAGCACAATGCGCTGCAGCTGGTGCGGCGGCGGCGCTTCCAGCCAGTCGGTGATCTGCTGCCAGGCGATATGCATGGCGGACAATACCGGGTAGCCATATACCCCGCAGCTGATGGCGGAAAACGCCAGGCTTTTCACGCCTTTCTCTGCAGCCGTATCCAGGCTGCGGCGGTAACAGCTGGCCAGCAGCTCGCCCTCGCCTTCATCCCCACCGCGCCACACCGGCCCTACAGTATGAAAGACATAACGGCACGGCAGCTTGAAGCCGGGCGTCACCCGCACGTCGCCGGTAGGGCAATGCCCGATCAGCATGCAGGCCTGCAGCAGCTCGGGCCCGGCGGCGCGGTGAATGGCGCCATCGACACCGCCGCCGCCGCGCAAGCCGTTGTTGGCCGCGTTGACGATGGCATCGACTTCCAGCCGGGTGATATCGCCACGCCACAGTTCGATGGTGACGCCGTGCTTGCGTGTCAGCATGCCTGCCTCCTTGCGGCCAACCTTAGCCGCAGCATTTGTTCCGCCGCCTGTTCCAGCCAAGGCGCTGCCTGTTGCATGGCATCGGCCAGCGATGCCGGGCCGGGGCAAAGCGAAAAACAGCCGTCAAACGCCTCGCTCAGCGCGGCACTACCCTCCACCGCGCCAGACAGCAGGCTCACCGCCACGCCATGCTCGCGTGCCCGCTGTGCAACCAGTGCCGGCGCCTTGCCGTGCAGGGTCTGGCTATCGCTGCGCCCTTCGCCGGTGATCACCCAGTCGGCAGTGGCAATGCGTGCCGCCAGACCATTTGCCGCCGCCAGCGCGGCAGCACCGGACTGCTGGCGCGCGCCCAGCCACTGCAACGCAAAGCCCATGCCTCCCGCAGCGCCACCACCGGCCACCTGCGGCGGCAGCCCAGGCTTTTGCCGCAACAGCGCACAAGCCAGACTCTGTAACGCGGCATCGAAGCGCGGCAGGTCTTGCGCCAGCAAACCCTTCTGCGGGCCGAACACGGCGCTGGCACCCTGCGGGCCACACAAGGGGTTGCCGACATCGGACCACACTTCCAGCTGCACGCCAGCCAGCCGCGGGTCGAGCCCGCTCTCATCAAAGTAGACTGCCGGCGGCCAACTTGCCGGCAAAGGCGGCAGCTGGCTGCCGTCCGCCGCCAGCCAGCGTCCACCCAGCGCCGCTAGCAGGCCAGCGCCGCCATCGTTGGTACTGGAGCCACCCAGCGCGACCGCGATGCGCCGACAGCCGGCATCCAGCATCTGGCGCAGCAGCTCGCCCACGCCACCGCTGTGGCGTTCGGCAAGCAGGCTGGCGCCGACATCCGGCAGACCCACCACCTGCGCCACTTCCAGTACCGCCAGCTCAGCGCCCTGCAGCCACTGCACCGGGCGCAAGCGGCCCTCGGCATCGTGCACCGTGGCGGTACGCAGTTGGCCGCAGCCGGCGCTGGCCAAGGCCAGCAATGTCCCCTCGCCTCCATCCGCCATCGGGCAGATATCCAACGCGATATCCGGCAGCACCCGCTGCAGGCCACGGCCGATGGCTGCCGCCACCTCGGCAGCTGCCAGGCTGCCCTTGAATGAATCCGGTGCCAGTACGCACCTCATGCGCCCTCCTTTGGCCACTGCAGGCTTGGCCACAAATAGGGGCATCGAAACACCCAGCTTGCCGGGCAAGCACGGCGCAAGGCCCCCAAACACAAAAGCCCCGCATTGGCGGGGCTACAGTGTAAGGCGCGTCAGGCTTCAGCGCTTGCCGAAATGGTATGGCGATAGTGCGTAGTACGGGTTGAGCGGGTGCCAGCCGGCCAGTGCCTTGCGTCGATCGCTCAGGCGTGCACGTACCGCACCGGCGAAAAAGGCCAGCACGCCGCCCAGCAGCGGCAGTACCAGAAAATACAGCAGTACCAGGGCCAACAGGTTTTGCATGATCTGCTCCTTGCTTGATGTGTATACATTATCCGGCAGCAGAGCCGAGTTGGCGTTCAGAAACAGGACATTGGCTTTGTGCGGTGCGACATAAACAGCCGGGACAGCGTATGCGCGCCCCCTGCACGCAGACATGACAAAGCCCTTGCGCGTACACGCAAGGGCTTTGTCAGCAGGCCGAAAGCCGGCAGCTGTCGGTGGCTCAGGCGGCTACCGGCGGCTCCTTCTGCAGCATGGCCAGCAAGGTGGCGACGCGCTCTTTCAGCTCGCGACGATCGACGATCATGTCGATGGCACCCTTTTCCATCAGGAACTCGGAACGCTGGAAGCCTTCCGGCAGGGTTTCGCGCACGGTCTGCTCGATCACGCGCGGGCCGGCAAAGCCGATCAGTGCGCCCGGCTCGCCGATCACCACGTCGCCCAGGAAGGCGAAGGAGGCGGAAACGCCGCCCATGGTCGGGTCGGTGAGAATGGAGATGAACGGCAGCTGGTAGTCGCTCAGCAGTTGCAGCGCGGCCGAGGTCTTGGCCATCTGCATCAGCGAGTTCAGGCCCTCCTGCATGCGCGCGCCTCCGGAGGCGGCCACGCAGATGAACGGCGCGCGCGCTTCCACCGCGGCTTGCACGCCGCGCACGAAACGCTCGCCCACTACCGAGCCCATCGAGCCGCCGATGAAGCGGAACTCGAAGGCGGCCACTACGGCCGGCAGGTTGTGGATGCTGCCCTGCATCACCACCAGCGCGTCATCCTCGCCGGTGCTGCCTTGCGCGGCGGTCAGGCGGTCCGGATAGCGCTTGCTGTCCTTGAACTTCAGAATATCCACCGGCTTGACGTCGGCGCCGATCTCGCGGCGGCCTTCCTCATCCAGCAGCATGTCGATGCGCGCGCGCGCATCGATGGCGTGATGATGGCCACACTTGGGGCAGACCTGCAGGTTGTTTTGGAGGTCGGTGTGATACAGCACCGCCTCGCAGGCCGGGCACTTGCTCCACAGCCCCTCCGGTACCGCCGACGATTTCACAGTGCGGGTTTCGCGCTTGATTTTCGGCGGCAGGAGTTTGTTCAACCAGCTCATGCTGACTCCTTGAATCAAATACTGCGGCCAACCTGGCGTTGGCCGCAGTGCTACTGGCACGGGTGTCCAGCGTTATCCTAAGATCCTGTTTGCGCTCTGCTGTACGCCATGAACGCAAACCGGCCTTAACGGGTGGCGGCCTTCAATGTGGCCACCAGACGGGTCAACTGCTCTCTGGCAGTTTCTGGTGTAGCCGCCTCGATTTCCTGTACCAGACGGCTGCCCACCACTACCGCGTCGGCGGTGCCGGCGATAGCGCGGGTGGTCTCGGCATCGCGAATGCCGAAGCCGACGCCGATCGGTACCTCGATAAATTGTCTGAGGGCGGCAATTTTACGCGCTACGTCGGCAATGTCCAGATTTCCTGCGCCGGTAACGCCTTTTAATGACACATAGTAGACATAGCCCTGGGCGTGACGGGCAATTTCACGCACCCGCGCTTCCGGGGTGGTGGGGGCGATCAGGAACACCGGATCCAGCCCGGCGGCAGTGAGCGCGGCGGACAGTTCGCCAGCCTCTTCCGGCGGGCAGTCCACGGTCAGCACGCCATCCACACCGGCAGCAGCAGCCTGCTGGGCAAACTGCGAGTAGCCAAGGACATGCACCGGGTTGAGGTAGCCCATCAGCACCACCGGAGTGGACTGGTTGCGCTGGCGGAAGGTTTTCACCATTTCCAGCACGTCACGCAGGCTCACCTTGTGTAGCAGTGCGCGCTCGCTGGCGCGCTGGATCACCGGGCCGTCGGCCATCGGGTCGGAGAACGGAATGCCCAGTTCGATGATGTCGGCGCCGCCGTCCACCAGGCCGTGCATCAGATCCACGGTGAGGTTCGGGTGCGGGTCACCAGCGGTAATGAAGGGAATCAGCGCTTTTTCGCCGGTGGCCTTCAGGCGGGCAAAGGTTGCAGCAATACGGTTCATGGCAGGTTTCCTTGCTGGGCCGGCGTTGCACGCGGCCCGCGTATGAAATTGCCAGGGCTTGGCCGCATGCGGCCACCCCCTGGATGCTTACAGTGTCAGCCCCATCAGGCCGGCAACGGTGTTGATGTCCTTGTCGCCACGGCCGGACAGCGTTACCAGAATGGCCTTGTCCTTCGCCATGGTGGGCGCCAGTTTTACCGCCTGCGCCAGCGCATGGCTGGATTCCAGTGCCGGGATGATGCCTTCCAGACGGCAGCAGTCGTGGAACGCGGCCAGGGCCTCCTGGTCGGTTACCGCCACGTAGTCGGCGCGGCCGCTGTCTTTCAACCAGGAATGCTCCGGACCTACCCCCGGGTAATCCAGGCCAGCGGAGATGGAATGGGTTTCGACAACCTGGCCATCGGTATCCTGCATCAGGTAGCTGCGCGAACCGTGCAGTACGCCAACCGGCGCATTGGAGGCCAGCGGCGCGGCGTGGCGACCAGTTTCCAGGCCGTCGCCGGCCGGCTCCACGCCCAGCAGGCGCACGCCCGGCACGTCGAGATACGGGTAGAAGGTGCCGATGGCGTTGGAACCGCCACCCACGCAGGCCATCACCACATCCGGCTGGCGGCCGAGGATTTCCGGCATCTGCACCTTGGCTTCCTCGCCGATCACCGACACGAAGTCACGCACCAGCATCGGGTACGGGTGCGGGCCGGCAGCGGTGCCCAGGATGTAGAAGGTGCTGTCGATATTGGTTACCCAGTCGCGCATCGCTTCGTTCAGGGCATCCTTCAGCGTCTTGGAGCCGGATTCCACCGGTACCACGGTAGCGCCCAGCAGCTTCATGCGGAACACGTTGGGCGCCTGGCGCTTGATGTCCTCCGCCCCCATGTACACCACACACTCCATGCCATAGCGCGCTGCCACGGTGGCGGTAGCCACGCCATGCTGACCGGCGCCGGTTTCGGCAATCACACGCTTCTTGCCCATGCGGCGTGCCAGCAAGGCCTGGCCGATGGCGTTGTTGATCTTGTGCGCGCCGGTATGGTTGAGGTCTTCGCGCTTGAGGAACACCTGCGCGCCACCCAGCAGCTCGGACCAGCGCTTGGCGTGGTAGATGGGGCTGGGGCGGCCGACAAAGTGTTTCAGCTCGTAATGGAATTCCTGCCAGAAGGCCGGATCTGCCTTGGCACGGGCGTACTCGGCTTTCAGCTCGTCCAAGGCAGCCATCAAGGTCTCGGCAACGTAGACACCACCGTACGGGCCGTAGTGGCCGCGTGCATCGGGGAAGTCGTATTGGCTCATGGCATGCTCCTGATAGTGGGTGTGTGCCGGCTTACACCGGCCTCATTGATATCGATACGTCATTCTGTGCCGCGCGTACCGCGGCGATAAAACTGGCCATGCGCTGCGGGCTCTTGATGCCCTTGCCGCTTTCCACGCCGCTGGAAACATCCACTGCGGCGGGGCTGACACGTGCGACTGCAGCGGCCACATTGTGTTCGTCCAGCCCGCCGGACAGGACCAGCGGCAGTGGCAGCTGCGGCGGAATCAGCGTCCAGTCGAAAGTCTTGCCGGTACCGCCGTGCGCGCCTTCCACGAAGGCGTCGGTCAGCAGGCCGCGGGCATCATGATACTGCGCCGCCAGCGCCATGAGGTCGGTCCCAGGCTGTACGCGCACCGCTTTCAGATAAGGGCGCTGGAAACTGCGGCAGAATTCCGGGCTTTCCTCGCCGTGGAACTGCAGGATGTCGATGGCGCAGTGCGCCAGCACGTTTTCCACTTCCTCGCGGCTGGCGTTGACGAACAACGCCACCACGCTGACGAACGGTGGCAGCGCGGCAATGATGGCCTGCGCCTGGGCAATGCTCACGTGCCGCGGGCTCGGCGCATAGAACACCAGGCCGATGGCGTCGGCACCAAGCCTGGCCGCAGCCAGCGCGTCTTCCGGGCGGGTGAAACCGCAAATCTTGATACGCGCGCTCATGTCATCTCCACAGCGTCAGCCGCGCTGGCGCGGCGTGCGACGGCACATCGAATTCCGGCGGGTAGCCCACCCCGGTCAGGTACAGGCCATCCGGCATGAAGGTGGGCGGTGCCAGCCGGCGGTCGCGTGCGGCCAACAGCGCCTGCAGACCGGCTGCATCCAGGCTGCCCTTGCCGACGTACAGCAGCGCCCCCACCAGATTGCGCACCATGTGGTGCAAGAAGGCATCGGCCAGCAGATCGAAGCTGATCACACCATCCGCCTCGCGGATTTCCAGTTGCTGCAGGTGTTTCAGCGGCGACTTGGCCTGGCACTCGCTGGCACGGAAGCTGGAAAAATCATGCTGCCCGAGCAGACACTGTGCGGCGGCGCGCATGGCGGCCACGTCCAGTGGCTGGTGATACCAACCGATGCGGCCGGCAGTCAGCGCCGGTCGCACCGGGTCGGTGAGCAGCAGGTAACGGTAGGAACGGGAAAACGCCGAGAAACGGGCGTGGAAGGTCTCTGGCACTTCGCGCGCCCAGGTCACCGCCACGCTGTCCGGCAGATGCGCGTTGACGCCGCGCACCCAGGCATTCAGCGGCCGCTGCGCCTCGGTGTCGAAATGCACCACCTGCTGCAGCGCATGCACACCGGCATCGGTGCGGCCTGCCGCCACGGTGACGGTAGGCTGGCCGGCGATGGTGGATATCGCCCGGTTCAGCCTGTCCTGTACGGTATTGCCATGCGGCTGGCTCTGCCAGCCGGCAAATGCGCGCCCGTCGTATTCCAGACCCAGCGCAATCCTCATGCTACGACTTTCATTACTACCGCCATCAGGAGGGCCGCCAGCAGCGCGCCATCCCGTTTTGTCCATGGATAAAGAGGCAACTGTACCTTATCGGAGCCGGCTTGTGCCATCGGCGGCGCCTGCAGATAGCTTGCCAGCTCGGTCAGCCGCGGTTGGCGTGGCTGCTCCAGCAGATGGTTGGCATATTGCAAAGTGAGGGTGAGCCGCAAGGCAAGCCGGCCGCGCGGCATGCCCACACGCGCCAGCAGCGCATCCAGCGGCAGGCTTGCGGCCAACATGCCCTGCTGCCCCTGCCACAGCCACAGCCCGCGCGCCAACAAGGCCAGCAGCAGCACGCCGAGCGCCTGCTGCGCACCAGCCAGCAAGCCAGGCACACTGGGCGCATAAGCAGATGGCCATAACGGCGCCCCCGGCAGCGACCACGCCGACAGCCCCAGCATGGCCAGCAGCAACCAGCGCATGCGCCGCAATGCCAGCCACAGCTGGCGACGCGCCGACTGCCACAACACCGCCAGTGCCAGCATGGTGGAAACTACCGACAAGGGCTGGCGGGACAGATACAGGGCCAGGATGAAAGCAGCAAGGCAACAGCTGAAGGGATGAAGGCCGGCAGCACGCGGCATCAGTTGCCGCTACCTTTCAGCAAGGCATCGGCCATTTCGGTATCGCCCATCTCACGATACAGCTGCGCCAGCGCGGCAGTTTCGGCATCGTTTTCCGCCAGCTCGGCCACGGCGACCGGCTGATTGGCGGCCACCCGCCGCACCTGCCGCGGCGCTTCCCGTGCTGGCGTCACTGCCGCTGGCGCTGCACTGGCAGCCGCAGACGGCGGGGCTGCACTGGCAGCCACTGGCGACGGGGCTGCACTGACGGTCGCTGGCACGACCGGCGGCTCCTCGGCGATGGCGGACACGGCGCTCTCTACCTGGCTGGCAGCCGGCCCGGGGGCCGCGACCGCGGCGACCGTGGCCGGTGCGCCGTACAGCGGATTGGTGGGATCGATGCTGCGCCCCAGCTGTAGCACCCTGCCCCACAGCGGGCCATTGGCACCGCCACTGGCCAGGGCATCCAGCGCTTCTGCCTCGAATGCGGCGCGATCGCCATCGTCGGCCAGCAACTGCAACAAGCGGTGGCGCAATGGCTCAGCCTGCGGCGCACGCTGCAGGGCACTGCGCAGCACCTGTATCGCCTCGTCGCGATGATCGTACAGCAGGTGCACATCCGCCTCGGCCAGCACCTCGTCCACCTCTACCGTCTCGGAGGGTGCAGCGACTGCAGCCGGCGGTTCCGGCGGCGGCATATCCAGTGGCAGCGGCACATCGGCAGCGGCCATCGCAAGCTCGGCTTCCGGCAGAGCCGCTGCTCCGGCGCCCTCTTCCGGTAGGGCTGCAACCAGCGGCGGTGCAACCATGTCAGGCTCTGCTGCCAATGGCGGCTCGGTCTGCACCGCAGGCGCGGGATCGGGATTGGGTTCGGGCTCGACCTGCGCCGCAGCATCCGGCTCCGCCTCGGCGGCCGGTTCGATGTCCGCTGCGGCCAACACTGGTGCCATGCTGTCCGGCGCTGGCTCGGCCGGCAGGTCCAGCATCAGCATCTGGCTGTCGTCGGCCACAGTGGTGGCAATTTCAGGCGTTGCGGGCGGCTCGCTTGCAGGCAACTCGGTAACTTCGATCGCCTCGGAAGGTACATCCACAGGCAGCAAAGCTTCGCTGGTGCGCTGCTTCAGCGCCTCGGCGGCGGCGGCCTGCTCGGCGCGCAGCTGCTCCTGCTCAGCATCCTGACCGTGCTGGCGGCGACGCCGCCACAATGCCCAGGCCAGCAGGCTCAAAACCGAAGCGCCACCCACGCCGGTAAGCACCCAGTCATCCAGCACCGCCATCAGGTCGCTGTCGTGCTGCGCGTTAGGCTCCGGCTGCGGCGCGCTAGCCACGCTGTGCTGGCTGTCGGCAATGCGCTGGATTTCCTGCTCCAGCTTGTTGATACGCTGCTGTGCGGCATGCAGGCGCTGGATACGCTGTCGCTCTTCCTCGGCGCTCGCCGTGGCGGCAAGCGGCGCACTGGCTTGCGCGGGCGCAGCCACCGGTGCCGCGGGAGCAACTTGTGCCGGAGGCACCTGCACCGGCTTGGCCACGACCTGCACTGGCGCAGGTTTCGCCTTGCCGCCATGCGCCACGGAACGCGTCGCCGGACGCTGCGGCAATTGCAGCAAGGCGCCAGCCAGCAGGTGGTTGGGGTTGCCATCGACAAAGGCATGCGGGTTGTCCCGCACGATCTGTAGCGCCAGCTGATTGCGCTGCGCCAGGCCACGTACCATGCCATGCACCAGGCTGGACAGGGTATCTCCCGCCTGCACCCGGTACAGTGCCGCGTGGTTCTTCAGCCCCGGCTGACGCGCCACCACGGCCTGGCCCGCAGCCTGACGCAGCGGCAGCCGGTAGCTTCGCGCCACCAGCATGCCGCGGGCGCGGGTTTCCAGCACAAACACCAGTTCGTCGCCCTGCAGTGGCAACAGGCCTTGCAGTGTCAGCCAGCGGCGCTGCGCGCTGTGGTGGTATTGCACCGCCACTAGCCCTTCCGGTGTAGCGGTAGTGCGGCGAAACAGGAAGTCGCCATCGGCAAGCGCCTCCGGCCATTCACCGTGCAGGGGAATTTCCGCCAGCAGCGGTTCGCCATGGCGTGACAGCAGCTGGGCTTCGCCGAATGCCAGCATACTGTCGGGCGATACCGCAGCAACACTGGCCCGGCTCTCTGGTGACTGGCTTGCCGTCTGACTCTCGGCACGAGGGGCGGCATGGTAGGCGCGGACTTCGCGTCCGGCGGCCCAGGCCAGCTCCAGCGCGAAGTCCAATGCCTCATCCGCCGACATCACCGGCCCCATGACGCGAATCACGTAGCGGCCGGGCTGTTCCTCGACAGTCAGGATCTTGAGCTGGAATGCCCGGGCGGTATAGCTGTCGAGAAAGGGATATTGCTGCGTGGATGCCAGCGAGGCATAGGGTGCCAGCATGCCGGGCTCTTCCAGCACCGGGATTTCGGCCAGAAACGGCTCGCCAGCCGCCGACAATACCCGGATCTCGCCCAGCCCGGCATGAGCCAGTGGCGCCAGCATGCCCAGCGCCAGCGCAATAGATAGCGCCTTCAGTCGCACCCCACCATCCCCTATGACATCTCTACGCAAAACGGCGGCATGACTTGCACCATGCCGCCGCAACAGGCTTACAGGCTATCCAGCAGGGCTTCCGCCTCGGCCTTCAGGCTGCCCTGTGCCTCTTTTACCAGCTCTTCCAGCACCTCACGGGCGCCTTCCTTGTCGCCCATGTCCAGATAGACGCGGGCCAGGTCGAGCTTGGTGGACAGCGGGTCGTCGCTGACATCCAGGCCGGCGGTGGATACCGCCTCGGCAGCAGGAGCAGGCGCGGCGGCCGGCGCCTCCAGGCTGCTCATGTCAAAGTCGAAGGTTTCCAGCGCATCCGGCTCGGCCACTGCCGGCTCCGGCTCCCCGGCATCAGTGGCGGCCACGCTATCCAGATTGAAGTCAAAGTCCAGCATATGACTATTGTCCGGCTCGGGCGGAGGCAGCGGAGCGGCCGGGGCGGCTGCCGGCGCCGGGTTCAGCAGCGCATCCATGTCCAGTTCGTCGGCGACTGCGGGCTGGGCCGCCGGCGGTGCCGCTTCTGGCTCGACAGGCGCCGCAGCTGCCGGGGCCTCAGCAGCGATATCCCCCATCAGCTCCTTGTCCAGGTCCAGCGCGGTATCAGGCACCGCCACCACCTCGACAGCGGCCGGCGCGCCAGCCGCAGCTTGCTGATCGGCATACAGCGGATTATCCGGGTCGATGGAGCGGCCAAGTCCGGCTGCCTTCGCCCAGACACTGCCCTGGCCACCGGTAACCGCCTGCAGCTCCTGCGCGTGGGTTTCCAGCGCGCCACGATCCTGACGCGAGGCGTAGATTTCCATCAGCTTCAAGCGTGCTTCGTGGCGGGTAGGGTCCTTGCTCAGGGCGTCGCGCAGGATATCCTCGGCCTGTTGATCCCGACCATAGGCCAGGTACACCTCGGCCTCGGCCACCGGGTCTACCTCCACGGTATCCACCGTGTTCATGCTGGTGCGGGTGAAGTCGGCCAGGAAAGCACTGTCGCCGCTGCCAGTCTCAGATGAGAGACCGGCGTCATGCAGCGGCATGTTGATGGTAGTGGCGGAAGCCAGCGTGCTGGTATTGCCACGTCGGCGGCGCAGGAACACCACGGCTGCCGACAGCAGCAGAATGGCGGCGCTGCCGCCTGCAATCAGCGGCAGATTGTCGAATACGCTGTCCAGCAGCGAGCCGCCCTCTTCCTGCTGCGGTTCGGCGGCTGGCGGCGCGGCCTTGGCGGCGGAGGCCGCTGCCTGCAGTGCCTTCAGCTGCTTTTCCAGCTCGTCGATCTTACGCTGCGCACTCTGCAGCGCCTGGTCGGTGGCGGAAGCAGAAGCTTCCGGTGCCTCCAGCTTCAATACCGGCGTAGCGTTCGGCGCTAGTGTGGCAGGAGCCGAAGCTACCGTTGGCGGTTGCGTGGCCGCCGGCGCGGGTACCGCCGGTTTCGGCGTAGCCTGCGGCAACGGCGCAGCGGCCTGCGGCGCGGCAGGCGCACCCGCCATGCTGGCACGGCCGGCCAGAATATCGCTGACCTGCGGCTCGCTCAGCGCGCGCACCGCGGACATGGCAGGAACCTTCAGCGTGCTGCCGGCCCGCAAGGAAGACGGGTTACCGTTGATGAATGCTTTCGGGTTGGCCTTGACCAGCGCGGCCATTGCACGCCGCTGGCTGGTTCCCAAACCAAGGCTGCGAGCGATGCCGGACAAGGTCTGCCCCGGCTGCACCACGATGCTGCCGCGCGGTGCGCGGTAGGCGGGCGGAATTGGCAGATTGTCACTGGCCAGCGGTCGCGGGCGTACCACCGGCGGCGCAGGCCGACGCAACGGCGCCGCGGTGGCAGCCGGTTGGCCACGACTGATTTCATCGGCGCGGCTCGGGTATTCTGCCGGGTCCAGCAGCACGGTGTATTCGCGCACATAGCGCGCGTTGGCCGCACGCGCCTCCACCACGAAACGCAGGAACGGCTCGCTTATCGCCGCAGTGGAGCTGACGCGGATATAGGGACGGCCATTGGCGCGATAGGCCAGATTGAAACGCAGACTGCTCAGAATGCCTGCATAGTCGACTTGCAGATCACGAAAGGTATCGATAGATGCCAGACCGACGCGGATCACCTCCTCGTCGCCCTTGCCGCTACCGGTCAGATCGATTTCGGCCCGCAGCGCTTCGCCCAGGTTGGAGCGTACCGCGATGCCCCCCAAACCAGCCCAGGCAGAAGTGGAAAACAGCAAAGCCAACAGCAGCGAACTGATTTTTTTCTTGGCCAGCATTTTGTCGCATTACCTTTCGCTGTGATTATCTGCACCCTGCGGCTCCATGCGGCCAACAGGGACGTGCATGCTGCTTGTACTATCAAGCGCGCAATGCAACAAGTCAAACTTCATACAATGTTAACGCCTGATACTAACTGTTTTAGCGCATCAGGCAAAATAGCCGCGTTTCATCAATGCGGCGGCAGTCACCACGCAGCTATGCGCGATTGCCGCGCGAATGTTGTCGGCAGCCAGCCAGAACTGCAGCGACTTGCCCTGGCGACGCACGCGGCTAACCCACACCGCCTCGTTGCCGGAGGCCTCCAGCGGGGTGACATACGGCATCTCTCCAGCCGGGTCATCCACCACCTGCAGGCCGGCGGCCTTGAACAGTTCACGCGCCTTGTCGGCCGTCAGCGCATCCTCGCTTTCCACGCTTACCGCCCAGCCATGGCCGAAAAATACCGGCACGCGCACGCAGCTGGCCTCGATGGCCAGCGCCGGCAGCGCCAGCAGCTTGCGCACTTCCAGCTCCACCGACTGCTCTTCTTCGCTGACACCCTGCTCGTCCACGCCACCGATCAGCGGCAGCACGTTGAAGGCGATACGCTTGGGGTACACCTCCATCTCGGCGTCGCGCTGCGAGAACAGCGCGGTGGTCTGGCTGGCCAGCTCTTCCAGCGCTGCCTGGCCACTGCCGGACACTGACTGGAAACTGGTAACGGTCACGCGCTGCAGGCCCGCAGCCTTGATGGCGGACAGGGCCTGCGCCAGCGGGGTAGCCGTACAGTTGGGAATCGACACCAGCGGCGCCTCGCCCAGATCATCCAGCAACTTGTCGTTGATCAGCGGCGCGTACAGCGGCACATCGTCGGCCTGGCGGTATACCGCGCTGAAGTCGACTACCGCGCAACCGGCGGCACGCGCGGTCTGCACGTACTGGCGCGACATATCGCTGCCAGCCACGAAAATGGCCAGCGCGGCATTGGCGAAGTCGAATTCGTCCACGGCCAGCACATCCAGCTCCAGGTTGCCGTAATAGGCGCTCTCGCCCTCTTTTTCCGCCACATCCAGCGCGTACACGCGCTCGATCGGCAACTCGCGCTCGGCAAGCAGTTCCAGCACGGACTGGCCGACCAGGTTGGTGGCTCCCACTACGGCAACACGAATGGCTTCAGACATAATTCTTTCCAGATGAAAAACAGAAAGGGCGCCGCCGGCGCCCTTGAAGGAAACAGCTTGAAGCGTATTTTAACGCTCAATCAGAATCCGCAACATACGACGCAGCGGTTCGGCCGCGCCCCACAGCAGCTGGTCGCCGATCACGAAGGCCGACAGGTACTCGCCACCCATGTTCAGCTTGCGCACGCGGCCAACGCCTACCTGCAGGCTGCCGGTAATGGCGGCCGGGGTCAGTTCTTTCACCGAGATCTCGCGATCGTTCGGCACCCACTTCACCCAGTCGTTACCGGACTTGATGATGGATTCGATCTCGTCCAGCGGCAGATCGCGCTTCAGCTTCACGGTCAGCGCCAGGCTGTGACAGCGCATGGCACCGATACGTACGCACAGACCGTCTACCGGAATGGTGGCGTCGGTACCCAGGATCTTGTTCACCTCGGCCTGGCCCTTCCACTCTTCCTTGGACTGGCCGTTGTCCAGCTGCTTGTCGATCCACGGGATCAGGCCGCCAGCCAGCGGGGCGCCGAAGAATTCGGTCGGCACGTCTTCGCGGATGGCTGCAGCCACCTTGCGATCGATATCCAGGATGGCGGAGGACGGGGTAGCCAGCTCTTCGGCCACCGCGCCGTGCACCACGCCCATGCCCTTCAGCAGTTCACGCATGTGGTTGGCACCGCCGCCGGAAGCAGCCTGGTAGGTCATGGAGGAAACCCACTCCACCAAACCGGCACGGAACAGGCCGCCCATACCCATCAGCATGATGGAGTTGGTGCAGTTGCCGCCGATGAAATCCTTCACGCCATTGGCGAGACCCGCGTCGATCACGTCGCGGTTTACCGGGTCCAGCACAATGATGGCGTTGTCTTCCATGCGCAGCGTGGAAGCGGCATCGATCCAGTAGCCTTTCCAGCCGGCGTCGCGCAGCTTGGCGTACACCTCGGTGGTGTAATCGCCGCCCTGACAGGTAACGATGGCGTCCATCGCCTTGAGTTCGTCGATATTGCGCGCATCCTTCAGCGGCGGCACATCACGGCCAACGTCCGGTGCAGCACCGCCCACGTTGGAGGTGGTGAAAAACACCGGCTCGTCGATAACCGCAAAATCGTTCTCTTCACGCATGCGCTGCATCAGCACGGAACCAACCATGCCACGCCAGCCAACAAAACCTACTCGCACGATACTTCTCCTGAATGTCTGTCGGGTGATATGAAACTGTTCTGCCGGCCCGTTGACGTGCCGGCTCTATTCGATGATCAACCCCATTGTGCAGGGCAACAGCCGCCCGCACAATGGGGTTGATTATTTTTATCCAATACGCATCAAAACACTGTTTTCAGCCGTCTGAACCGATACAGCAAACACTCCACCCGCCAACGCAAAACGGCTGCGGAAGCGCAGGTCCGCACCAGGCAAACCCGCATTCCACAGCCGCTGACAACAGGTGCAGCTGGACGAGCGCAGTCTTACAGCGCAGCCACCACGGCATCGCCCATGCCGGAGCAGGTCACCTTCTCGCAGCCGGCCTCGAAAATGTCGGCGGTGCGGTAGCCCTGGGCCAGCACTTTCTTCACCGCATCTTCCACGCGCACGGCGGCGGCTTCCTGGTTGAAGGTGTAGCGCAGCATCATCGCGGCGGAAAGAATGGTAGCCAGCGGATTGGCCAGGTTCTTGCCGGCAATGTCCGGGGCGGAACCATGGCTAGGCTCGTACAGGCCCTTGTTGTTCTGGTCCAGCGATGCCGACGGCAGCATGCCAATGGAACCGGTAAGCATGGAAGCCTCGTCGGACAGGATGTCGCCGAAGATGTTGCCGGTCACCATCACGTCGAACTGCTTGGGGTTGCGCACCAGCTGCATGGCGGCGTTGTCCACGTACATGTGGCTGAGCTCCACCTGCGGGTACTCGCGCGCCACGTCGATCATGATTTCTTTCCAGAACTCGGTGGTTTCCAGCACGTTGGCCTTGTCCACCGAGCACAGCTTTTTATTGCGCTTCATGGCGATGCCGAAGGCCACGTGGGCGATGCGGCGGATCTCGCTTTCGCTGTAGCGCATGGTGTTGAACGCCTCGCGCTCGCCCAGCTCGTTCACCGCAATGCCGCGCGGCTGGCCAAAGTAGATGTCGCCGGTCAGTTCGCGCACGATCATGATGTCGAGGCCCGACACCACTTCCGGCTTCAGCGTGGACGCATTGGCCAGCTCCGGGTACAGGATGGCCGGGCGCAGGTTGGCGAACAGGTTCAGATCCTTGCGGATGGCCAGCAGGCCGCGCTCCGGGCGCAGCGGGCGATCCAGCTTGTCGTACTGCGGGCCGCCCACGGCGCCCAGCAGCACGGCATCGGCCTCGCGGCACAGCTTCTGGGTGAACTCCGGATACGGTACGCCGTAGGCGTCGTAGCCGGCGCCGCCCAGCGGCGCTTCTTCCATTTCGATAGGCAGGCCATCCTGGCGCAGCACATCCAGCACGCGACGCGCCTGGGCAATGATTTCCGGACCGATGCCGTCACCCGGCAGAACTGCGATCTTCATGTTTGGTATCCCGTCAGATTAAGTGACAAAAGGTTGGCCGCATGCGGCCAACCCCGGGTAAATCAGGCAAACAGCCACGGTTGTTCGGCGCGACGCTTGGCTTCGAACGCCTTGATCTCGTCGGCATGCTGCAGGGTGAGGCCGATTTCGTCCAGGCCGCCCAGCAGACAGTGCTTGCGGTGCTCGGTAACCTCGAAGCCGAACGACTGGCCGGACGGGGTGCTGATGGTCTGCGCCGCCAGGTCCACGTTCAGGCGGTAGCCTTCGTTTGCCTCACACTCGCGGAACAGCTGGTCCACTACCTCCGTCGGCTGCACGATGGGCAGCAGGCCATTCTTGAAGCAGTTGTTGAAGAAAATATCGGCGAAAGACGGCGCAATCACCACGCGGAAACCCTGGTCTTCCAGTGCCCACGGCGCGTGTTCGCGGCTGGAGCCGCAGCCGAAGTTTTCGCGTGCCAGCAACACCTGCGCGCCGGCGTAGCGCGGGAAGTTCAGTACGAAATCCGGGTTCAGCGGGCGCTTGCTGTTGTCCATGCCCGGCTCGCCGTGGTCCAGGTAGCGCCATTCGTCGAACAGGTTGGGGCCGAAGCCGGAACGCTTGATGGATTTCAGGAATTGCTTGGGAATGATCGCGTCGGTATCAACGTTGGCGCGATCCAGCGGGCAAACGAGCCCGTTCAGGGTAGTGAATGCTTTCATTGTGCAGCCCTTTCAATGGCGGAACCCGCGCTCCTGATGTCCTTGCCGATGCCGGATACGGTGTTGCAGGCAGTCATGGCGAACACGATGGTCAGGGCGGTCAGAATTCGGGTAATCATGGCTTGAAGTCCTTGCAGGCAGTCACACAAAGGCGGCAGTTTGACACTGCGACCAGCGTGTGACCAGCCGTCAATCACAGGGTTCGGATGTCCACAAAATGGCCGGCAACCGCGGCAGCGGCAGCCATGGCCGGGCTTACCAGGTGGGTGCGACCGCCCTGCCCCTGACGGCCTTCGAAGTTGCGGTTGGAGGTGGACGCGCAACGCTCGCCTGGCTGCAGGCGGTCGGCGTTCATCGCCAGGCACATGGAGCAGCCCGGTTCACGCCATTCGAAGCCAGCGGCCACGAATACCTTGTCCAGGCCCTCGGCCTCGGCCTGCGCCTTCACCAGGCCGGAGCCCGGCACCACCAGCACCTGCTTGACGTTGGCCGCCTTGCTGCGACCCTTGGCCACCGCGGCGGCTTCGCGCAGGTCTTCGATACGGCTGTTGGTACAGGAGCCGATGAACACGATGTCCACCGGAATCTGGTTGATCGGGGTGTTGGCCTGCAGGCCCATATAGGCCAGCGCGCGCTCGATGGAGCCCTTCTTCACCGGGTCGCTTTCCTGCGCCGGGTCCGGCACGCGGCCGTTGATGTCGGTCACCATTTCCGGCGAGGTACCCCAGGTCACCTGCGGCTGGATGTCGGCGGCATCCAGCGTCACCACGGCGTCGAAGTGCGCGCCTTCATCAGAATGCAGGGTGTTCCAATAGGCCACGGCGGCATCCCACTGCTCGGCCTTCGGCGCGAACGGGCGGCCTTTTACGTAGTCGATGGTTTTCTGGTCCACCGCCACCAGGCCGGAGCGGGCACCGGCTTCGATGGCCATATTGCACAGGCTCATGCGGCCTTCCATCGACAGGCTCTGAATCGCCTCGCCACCGAACTCGATGGCGTAGCCGGTACCGCCGGCGGTGCC
The DNA here is from genome assembly GCF_042648905.1 of Vogesella amnigena. Lineage (NCBI taxonomy): Bacteria > Pseudomonadati > Pseudomonadota > Betaproteobacteria > Neisseriales > Chromobacteriaceae > Vogesella > Vogesella amnigena. The sequence goes on from NZ_JBHRYH010000009.1 coordinate 199,484, forward strand.
GATCTTGCCGATGATTGCCAGCGCTACGTCCTTGCCGGTGATGCCTGCGGCCAACTTGCCATCCACGCGCACCAGCATGTTTTTGGATTTCTTCGCCACCAGGGTCTGGGTGGCCATCACGTGTTCCACTTCCGAGGTGCCGATACCGTGCGCCAGCGCACCGAAGGCGCCGTGGGTGGAGGTGTGGCTGTCGCCGCACACCACGGTCATGCCCGGCAGGGTGGCGCCCTGCTCCGGCCCCATCACGTGCACGATGCCCTGGCCCTTGTCCTTGAACGGGAAGTAGGCCAAGGCGCCGAAGGCCTTGATATTGGCGTCCAGGGTTTCCACCTGCTGGCGCGAGATCGGGTCCTTGATGCCTTCGTCCCAGTGGTCGGTAGGAGTGTTGTGATCGGCAGTGGACACCACCGAATCGACACGCCACAGCTGGCGGCCGGCCAGCTTCAGGCCTTCGAAGGCTTGCGGGCTGGTCACTTCGTGTACCAGGTGGCGGTCGATGTACAACAGTACGGTGCCGTCGGCTTCCTGGCGTACCACGTGGCTGTTCCAGAGCTTGTCGTAGAGAGTCTGTGCGGTCATGGTGTGCTTTCCGTTTACTGGCACCGCACTGCAGTGCCGGGGTCGCTGGATGGTTGGCCGCATGGCGGCGATGCGCCATCATTGCCCAGCACGCTTCCTAGTACAAGATAAGCATTTATACTAGTAGTCACACTACTACCCACATACGGGCACAGACAGCTCATGGACAAACAAAGCCCCGGCCCGCTGGGCGAATTCATCCGCAGCCACCGCGAACGCATCAGCCCGCAACAGGCCGGCCTGCCCGCCGGCAACCGCCGTCGCGCCAAGGGCCTACGCCGCGAGGAAGTGGCGCAGCTGGTGGGCATCAGCCCCACCTGGCTCACCTGGATCGAACAGGGGCGCACCCAGTCGGTGTCCGCCGCCACGCTGTCACGGCTGGCCGAAGTGCTGATGCTGTCGCGCGCCGAGCGTGACTACCTGTTCGACCTCGCCGGGCTGAAGGATCCGCAGGAAGCCAGCCTAGCGGCCAACCCGGAGGCTCAGCAGGCATTGGCGCTGGCGGTGGACAAGATTGCCAGCCCGGCTTACGTGCTGGATACGCTGTGGAACGTGCCGGCCTGCAATGCCGAGGCGGCCAGCCTGTTCCACGGTTGGCTGGACGATGGCCGCGACAGCCACAACCTGCTGCAGTTCATGTTCCAGCACCCGCTGGCGCGCACGCTGGTGGACGACTGGCCAACACGCGCACGGCGCATGGTGGCGGAATTTCGTGCCGAGATCAGCCATCACCACGACGAGGCGGTAACGGAACTGCTGGAGCAGCTGCGCCAGGACAGCGAGGAATTTGACGCCCTGTGGCGGCAGCAGGATGTGCAGGGCCGCGAAGGCGGCGAGCGGGTGTTCAACCACGCCAGCCGCGGCCAGCTGCGCTACCAGCAACTCACCCTGCGGCTGGCCCACGCGCCGGGGCTGAAGCTGGTGATGCTGTTATAGCGTCGGCCGCATCAGTGGCCGGCAGGCTGCGGACGCAGCCATTTCAGACACACCGCAGCACCAAGCAAGGCAGCCACAGTGGAAATGCCGAAGGTCAGCGCTACCCCGCCGTGCTGCCACAGCGCGCCACCCAGCAGCCCGCCCAGGCTGCCGCCGATGCCGAACGACGCCACGGTATACAGCCCCTGCCCGCGCGCCTGCTGCTGCTCGCTGAACAGGCGGTGAATCAGGCCAACGGATGCCGCGTGATGCACACCAAAGGTAAAGGCATGCCCCAGCTGGGCGAGCACCGCCAGCGCGGGCACCGCCAGCAGGCTGGCGATCAGCGCGAAGCGGGCGGCCGACACCAGCAGCGAGGCCAGCATCAAGCGCTCCAGGCTGAAGCGAGCCATCAGCCGTGGCATCTGCCAGAACACCACGATCTCCGCCAGCACCCCCACCGACCACAGCCAGCCGGTGGCCGCCTTGTCATAGCCGGCTTCCTTCAGCCCCAGCGAGTAGAAGTTGTAGTACGGCCCCATGCCGAAGGCGAGCAGAAAACAGCAGGCAAACAGCGCCACCACACGCGGCTGGCGCAGCGTATCCAGCATGGAGTCCTGATGGCGGCTGCGTTTTTCCGGTGCCACCTCCGGCACCGTCCAGCCAGCCAGCACCACCAGCGCCAGCAGAACGCACAACAGCCACGGCAGGCTGGCCAGCGACAGCCACTCCAGCAGATAGCCACCGCTACTGGCCAGGCAGACAAAACCGATGGAACCCCACACCCGGATGCGGCTGTAGCGCCCCGGCTGGCTGCGGGTGAGCTGGCTGGTGGTGGCCTCTGCCAGTGGCAGCGCCGCCGCCCAGAAGAAAAAGCCCAGTGCCAGCGTGGCGAACATGCCCCAGAAACTGCGCTGCCACACCACCAGCAGAAAGCAGGCCACGGCAGCAAACGAGGTCCAGAAAATAATGGCGCGGCGCTTGCCACTGCGGTCAGACTGCCAACCCCAGAATACCGGCGACACGATACGCGCCAGCGTGGACAGCGACATCAGGATGGAAATCTGCAGCGGCGAGAACGCCAGCGATTCGAGATACAGCGACCAGAACGGCCCGAACAGGCCCTGGAAGGCAAAGTAGCTGAAGTAGAAGGCAGCCATGGCTGCCAATGGCGGAACGGCGGATACGGGCATTGCGGCCAACCTTGAAGCGGGCGCTGCATTCTAGCGCATTGCCTGCCACGGCGAAATGACGCCGGACTGCAGCTGCCCGGATGGTCAGGTTGGCCGCAGCCCGGCTACCAGTTGTCCTTGAAGCGGATAATGTCGCGACGCGCCTTCTTGGTGGGTCGGCCCTCGCCATACGGAAAGCTGGCGTGCTCGGCCTTCTGCAGCCCGATCTGATGCTCGCGCGCGGCAATGGATTCCTCGCTCTCGCTGTACAGCAACCGCGCCTCCGCTGCCGGGCGGCGCTGACTGGCCAGCGCCAGGATGGTGACGTTATAGACCAGCTTGTCGATGCGCACCTGCAGCAAGTCCCCCACTCTGGCCACCCGCGAAGCCTTTACCCGCTCACCGTTCACCAGTACGCGCCCCAGCTCCAGCGCCTCGTGCGCCAGCTGCCGGGTCTTGAAGAAGCGCGCCGCCCACAACCACTTGTCCAGCCGCAGCTTGTCGTCGTCCTGCGCTACCTGCTGCTTGCTCATGCTGCCACCTGTCTAATTACTGATCTGGCGCCAAGGTAGTGCTGCGGCGGCCGCTAGTCAACGTGCCCTGCCTGACTGGCATGACAGTGGATTGTGCATCGCCGCAACAAGCAGAATCTCATACATGGTAAGCCGCCCCGCCGCCCCCTACCCTTAACCGGTTGCGCAATGCAACATAACAAACCATTGAAAGCAAAAGCTTTTCCCACCCCACCCGCAGCAGTGACCAGCCCAAGTGCAACCGCGCCCGGCAAACCGCCAACAAGCCATCTGCCGAGCACCACGCAAAGCCATGCCGGCAACAGGGGTGACGCCTGTGTTTTGTCATAAAGCGGTGATACAGTGACAACCATGCTTTCGGTTGCGGGCCGCCAAAACGACAAGCACAGCTCCCCGACGGCCACCTAGCCACTTTCTGCAAGGAGACCCCATGAGTCAGGATCCCAAGTCATCGCTGGACAGCTTTTTTGCCAGCATCTCTGAAACCAACCAGAAGTGGATGCAACAGTTCGTCAACACCATGTCTGCAGGCGTTACCCCCGACCAGACCAGCAACCCGCTGGCTGGCGCCTGGGGCCAGATGATGGAAGGCGCCAACCAGTTCATCGCCATGCAGAACAATCTGTACCAGCAGCAGATGAATATCTGGATGCAGTTCCTGGGCCAGAACAGCGCCAGCGCCGCACCGAGCAATGACCGCCGCTTTGCCGCCCCGGAATGGAACGAGCACCCGTTCTACAACTTCCTGAAACAGAGCTACCTGCTGACTTCCAAGTGGATGACCGAGCTGGTGGACCAAGCGCAGATGGAAGCCGGCGACAAGGAACGCCTGGCCTTCGCCACCCGCCAGTACATCGACGCCATGGCGCCGACCAACTTCATGCTCACCAACCCGGAAGTGGTGAAACGTGCCATCGAAACCAAGGGCGAGAGCCTGGTGGAAGGCATGAAGAATGTGATCGATGACCTGCAGAAGGGTCACATCTCGATGTCGGACGAAAGCAAGTTCGAAATCGGCAAGAACATCGCCTGCACCCCGGGCCAGGTAGTGTTCCGCAACCAGCTGATGGAGCTGATCCAGTACACGCCCACCACCGGCGAAGTCTATGCCAAGCCGCTGCTGATCGTGCCGCCGTGCGTGAACAAGTACTACCTGATGGACCTGCAGCCGGACAACTCCATGGTGCGCCACTTCGTGGCCCAGGGTTACCGCGTGTTCCTGGTGAGCTGGCGCTCCGCCACCCCGGAAATGAAAAACTACCAGTGGGACAACTACATCGAGGAAGGCGTGTTCGCCGCTGCCGAGGCGGTGAAGAAAGTCACCAAGCAGGCCAGCATGAACGTGCTGGGCTTCTGCATCGGCGGCGTGATTCTTACCACCGCGCTGTGCGTGGCCAAGGCACGCGGCCTGAAGTACTTTGATTCCGCCACTTTCATGACTTCGCTGGTAGACCACAGCGACCCGGGCGAGATCAAGGTATTCCTGGACGACAATTTCTTTGCCGGCCGCGAAGCCAAGCTGGCCAGCGGCAACGGTGGCATCGTCAGCGGCAAGGAACTTGGCCGCACCTTCGCCAGCCTGCGCGCCAACGACCTGGTGTGGAACTACGTGGTGAACAACTATCTGCTGGGCAAGACCCCGCCGCCGTTCGACCTGCTGTACTGGAACAACGACGCCGTCGACCTGCCGATGCCGATGCACACCTTCTTCCTGAAGGAGTTCTACCGCAACAACGCGCTGACCAAGCCGGGCAGCATCACCCTGTGCGGCGTACCTATCGACGTGTCCACCATCGACATTCCGCTGTACATCTTTGCCGCCCGTGAAGACCACATCGTGCCGTGGCAGTCGGCCTACGACGGTCTGAAGTACCTGTCGGGCGCCCCAAGCCGCCGCTACATCCTGGGCGCCTCCGGCCACATCGCCGGCTCCATCAACCCGGTAACCAAGGACAAGCGCAATTACTGGGTGAATGAAAACCTGGTGGACAGCAGCGAAAGCTGGCTGGATGCCGCTGAAAGCCGCCCTGGCAGCTGGTGGAAGGACTGGGATGCCTGGCTGGCACCGCAATCCGGTGACAAGATCGCCACCCCGAAAACCATGGGCAGCAAAGACTTGCCGCCGCTGTGCGCGGCACCGGGCGAATACGTGCTGGCCAAGGCCATGCCGGCTCTCGCTGCACTGCAATAATCTGACCACGGATTGTGCTAGAGTGGTGTTGCCCGTGCGACACCAACTCCAAAAAGCACATCACCCAACACTCTGGAGAAACCGATGCAAGACGTAGTTATCGTTGCAGCCCTGCGTACCGCCGTTGGCAGCTTTGGCGGCTCCCTGTCCAAGATCCCTGCCCCTGAACTGGGCGCTACCGTGATCAAGGGCCTGCTGGAAAAAACCGGCGTGAAGCCGGAAGACGTCAGCGAAGTCATCCTCGGTCAGGTACTGACCGCAGGCAGCGGCCAGAACCCGGCGCGTCAGGCGCTGATCAAGGCCGGCCTGCCGGTAAGCACCCCGGCTTCCACCCTGAACGTGGTATGCGGTTCCGGTCTGCGCGCCGTGCATCTGGGCGCCCAGGCCATCGCCACCGGCGATGCCGAGATCGTGATTGCCGGCGGTCAGGAAAACATGTCGCTGTCCCCGCACATCCTGCCGGGCTCGCGTGACGGCTTCCGCATGGGCAATGCCCAGCTGGTGGACACCATGGTGGCCGATGGCCTGACCGACGTGTACAACCAGTACCACATGGGCATCACCGCCGAAAACGTGGCCTCCAAGTACGACATCAGCCGCGAAGAGCAGGATGCGCTGGCACTGGCTTCGCAGAACCGCGCCGAAGCCGCCCAGGCTGCCGGCAAGTTCGTGGACGAGATCGTTCCGGTACTGGTACCGCAGCGCAAGGGCGACCCGGTTGCCTTCGCCAGCGATGAATACATCAAGGCCGGCACTACCGCTGAAACCCTGGCCAAGCTGCGCCCGGCGTTCAAGAAGGAAGGCACAGTAACCGCTGGTAACGCTTCCGGCATCAACGACGGCGCCGCCGCCGTGATGCTGATGAGCGCAGCCAAGGCCGCAGCGCTGGGCCTGAAGCCGCTGGCCGTGATCAAGTCCTACGCCCTGACCGGCTGCGCGCCGGAGATCATGGGTATCGGCCCGGTGGCCGCCACCCGCAAGGCGCTGGACAAGGCCGGCTGGAAGGTGGAAGACCTGGACTTGGTGGAAGCCAACGAAGCCTTCGCCGCACAGGCACTGGGCGTGGCCCGCGAACTGGGCTGGAGCGCCGACAAGGTGAACGTGAACGGCGGCGCTATCGCGCTGGGCCACCCGATCGGCGCTTCCGGCTGCCGCGTGCTGGTGACCCTGCTGCACGAAATGCAGCGTCGTGACGCCAAGAAAGGCCTGGCTACCCTGTGCATTGGTGGAGGCATGGGGGTGGCGCTGGCAGTGGAACGCCAGTAACAACTGCTTACGATCTGCTGCGGTTGTTTATACCGCTGCGCTTGGGCGATACGGCGTGAATTCGACTCGGTAATGCGCATTGACTTCATGTCAATTCCGCTCCCTCAGCCGCTTTCGCCTTGTCTCGCTCTAGCTCGCCAGATCGTAAATCAGTTGTCAAGGCATTACATTTCCGCATGACAAACCGGGGCCCCGCCCCGGTTTTTTCATGGCTGTCGCATCCACCCCCTTGCAACCACTCCCCGATGCTACGCTGCTACCTGTCCCTTGGTTCAGCCAGCCGCGGTTTGCCGCCACAAGGCTTGCGCCAGCTAGTACCACCCCGCAAAATGGATACAATATTTTGTTGGAGCATCCCCCATGAGCCAGATCCCCCAGCGCATCGCCGCCCTGCGTGCCGCCATGCAGCAACACGGTGTTACCGCCTGCCTGATTCCCTCTTCCGACCCGCATCTTTCGGAATACCTGCCGGGCTACTGGCAAGGCCGCCGCTGGCTGTCCGGCTTTCATGGCTCGGTGGGGCTGCTGATCGTTACCACCGACTTTGCCGGCCTGTGGGCTGATAGCCGCTACTGGGTGCAGGCGGAGCAGGAGCTGGCCGGCAGCGGCATCCAGCTGATGAAGATCCAGACCCTGGCCAGCACCCATCACCTGGACTGGCTGGCGGCCAACCTAGCCGCTGGCAGCACGCTGGCGGTGGATGGCGACGTACTCGGTCTGGCGCCGGCACGCGCGCTGCAGGCCACGCTGGCGGGTATCGGCGTCGCCTTGCGCACCGATCTCGACCTGCTGCAGCAGATGTGGGCCGAGCGCCCGAGCCTGCCTGCCGCGCCGGTATACGCCCACCTGCCGCCCTACGCCAGCACCCCGCGTAGCGACAAGCTGGCCGCGGTACGCAGCGCCATGCGTGAGGCTGGCGCCGACTGGCACTTCATTTCCACCCTGGACGACATTGCCTGGCTCACCAATCTGCGTGGCAGCGATGTGAACTACAACCCAGTGTTCATCGCCCACCTGCTACTGGGCCAGCACAGCGCCACGCTGTTCGTCGGCGCCGGCAAGATTGACGCCGAACTGGCGGCAGAGCTTGCCGCCGATGGCATCCTGCTGGCCGACTACGCCGGCGCCAAGGCGGCGCTAGCGGCACTACCGGCCGGCAAGCGCCTGCTGCTGGACCCGCGCCGCATCACCCTGGGCCTGCGCCAGGCTGTGCCGGAGCAGGTACAGATCAGCGAACAGATCAACCCCAGCACGCTGCTGAAATCACGCAAGACCGCCGCCGAAGCCGCGCACGTGCGCCAGGCCATGGAACTGGATGGCGCCGCGCTAGCCGAGTTCTTTGCCTGGTTCGAGGCCAACGTTGGCCGCAGCACTATCAGCGAGCTGACCATCGACGAGCAGATCACCGCCGCGCGCGCCCGCCGCCCCGGCTTTGTCTGCCCGAGCTTTGCCACCATCGCCGGCTTCAACGCCAACGGTGCGCTGCCGCACTATCGCGCCACCGAAGCCAGCCACAGCGACATCGCCGGCAACGGCCTGCTGCTGATCGACTCCGGCGGCCAGTACCTGAACGGCACCACCGACATCACCCGCGTGGTGGCGGTGGGCCAGCCCAGCGCCGAACAGCAGCGCGACTTCACCCTGGTACTCAAGGGCATGATCGCGCTGAGCATGGCGCACTTCCCGGTGGGCACGCCGTCGCCGATGCTGGATTCGCTGGCGCGCGCGCCGATCTGGCAGGCAGACATCGACTTCGGCCACGGCGTAGGCCACGGCGTGGGTTACTTCCTCAACGTGCATGAAGGCCCGCAGAGCATCTCCCGCTCGCAGCCGGAAGCCACCATGGCGATGCAGCCAGGCATGATCACCTCCAACGAACCTGGCATCTACCGCCCGGGCCATTGGGGCGTGCGCATCGAGAACCTGCTGCTGAACGTGCCGGCCGCCGACAACAGCTTCGGTAGCTTCCTGAAGTTCGAAACGCTGACGCTGTGCCCGATCGACACCCGCTGCATCGCACGCGAGCTGCTGAGCCCGGCCGAAACCGCCTGGCTGAACGACTACCACGCCGAGGTGTACCGCCGCATCGCGCCGCTGGTAAGCGGCGACGCGCTGGCCTGGCTGCAACAGGCCACCGCCGCAATCTGAGCATGACCGGCTCCGGCCGTACAGGTCGGAGCCAAATGGCTATACTGCCGCGTTAGCGCATGTTCACCACCTCGCAAGCAGGTGCGGAACAAGGCAAAAACGGCTGGGGAGGCGGAGTTGACCAGGTGTCAATGCCGCCCGCAGCGCGCAACACTCCACCACGCACAGCAGATCGCGAAGCCGCCCGTAGCCATGAATTACCGCATGAACATCACCCGACCACTCCTTCTGTGCGGCCTGCTGGCCCTGCTGGGCCAGGCATTGCCCAGCCCGGCGCTGACCCTGCTGACCGAAGACTGGCCGCCAGTTACCTTCCAGAACGACAAGGGCCTGCCGGATGGCATGGCGGTGGAAGTGGTGCGCGCGATCCAGACCCGTATCGGCGACAACAGCCAGATACAGGTGCAGCCGTGGGTTCGTGCCTACAACAGCCTGCTGGGCGATGGCGACGTGATGCTGTTCACCGTTGGCCGCAATGCCGAACGCGAGCGGCTGATGACGCTGCTCGGCCCTATCCTGGTGTCCAGCACCGACATCGTGGCCCTGAGCAAGCATGCCGCCAGCCTGCGCAAACTGCCGCCTGCCGAGTTGCGTCGGCTGCCGGTGGCCGCCTATCGCGGCAGCATCTTTGCCACTTCGGCCAAGGCTGCCGGATTCCAGGTGGCAGACACCAACGACCCGGCCCAATCGGCGCGCCTGCTACTGGCCGGGCGGGTGAAACTGTGGGTGGACGGCAACGTGGTAATGGGCCGCATCCTGCGGGAAAAAGGCGTCAACCCCAACGCAGTGGAAAAAATCCTCACCCTGGACAAGCTGGATCTGTACCTGGCGTTTTCTCCGCGCGTCGCGCGGCAAACCATCCTGCAGTGGGAAGCAGGACTGAGAGCCATCAAGCAGGACGGCACCTTCTCCGCCATTCACCGCCGCTGGTTTCCGCAGGAACAGCCTCCGCCGCAGGTAGAGCTGCTGGGCATCCAGCACTAGGCCGCGCCGCCGGCTGTCACGCCACTAGTCATCCGCCTTCTGCAGCACGCTCTTGGCGATCTGCACATCCTAGGCGGCAAAACCGCTGAGACTGGCAATGGTGATATCGCTTGCCGCGCGGCGCCCCGGCTGCCGCCCGGCCAGCACATCCCCCAGTTCCGCCACCTGCTCGTGGCGAATCAGCCCGGCGTTCAACGCGTGGGAGAATTCCCCGTACTCCAGTACCTGAGCCGCGCAATCGGCAACCAGTGCATCGGCTCGCGCCACCAGGCCAGCTGCCAGCTCCTGCCGGCCACTGCGGTCCGCCCCCACCGCGGTGATGTGCGTACCGGCAGCGATCCACTCCGCCTGCAACAGGGGCTGCCTTGCCGGAGTACAGCACACGATCAGCTGGCATGCCTCGGCCAGCTGGCGGGCATCCAGGGTTGGCCGCATGCGGTAACCTCGGGCCGCGAACGGCTCACAGAACGCCTGCAGCCGCTGCAGGTTGCGCCCCCATACCCATATCTGGCGACAGGTTTGCACACTGGCCAGCGCCTCCAGCTGCAGTTGTGCCTGCTGGCCACAACCCAGCAGGCCGATCGCATCGACTGTCGGCGGAGCCATCGCCTCCGCCACCAGCCGGCCGGTAAGCGCGGTACGCTGCGCCGTCAACCAGCCCTTGTCCAGCAACAGCGCCTGCGGCTCGCCGGTGCGGGCGGAACACACCAGCAACATGCCGTGCCGGCTGTCCAGCCCCTGCTCGGCATTGTGCTCGAAGCCGGACCACACCTTGACCACAAACACCTTGTCGCCTTCCAGGTAGCCGGATTTCACCACGCAGTCCGCCGCCACCGCATCGAAGTGAATGCGCTGCATAGGCGGCAGCTGCATACGGCCAGCCGCGTAGGCAATCAGCCCCTCGCGCAGCAGCGCCGCGGCACGCTCCGGGCGAAAGGCCTGCATGATCTGCTTGCTGGTATAGATATCCACGACCTTCCCTCCTGCACGCTGGCAAGGCTACTGCTGCGCCAGCAGGATGCTCTTGGCGATCTGCACATCCTGAATCGCCAGCCCGGTCAGGTCGGCAATGGTGATGTCGTGACTTTGCAGCCGGCCTGGCAACTTGCCCGCCAGCACATTGCCCAGCTCGGCAATGTGCTCCTGCCGGATCAGCCCGGCCTCGAAGGCATGCGAGAATTCGCCAAACTCCAGCGACTGCGCCACGCAGTCGGCCACCAGGACATCTGCCAGCGCCACCAGGGCACTGGACAGCTCCTGCTTGCCCTTGCGGTCGGCCCCTACCGCGGTGATATGGGTACCCGGCGCAATCCACTCCGCCTTCAACAAGGGATGTGCCGACGGCGTACAGGTAACGATGTAGCGGCAGGCGGCAGCCAGTTGCTGCGCATCCATGGTTGGCCGCACCTCGAAGCCCTGCTCGGCAAAATGCTGGCAAAACGCCTGCAGGCTCGCCTCATGCCGGCCCCATACCCACACCTGGCGACAATCCAGTACCTCGCCCAGCGCTTCCAGCTGCAGGTGCGCCTGCAGGCCGGTACCGACAATGCCGATGGCCTCTACTTGTTCCGGCGCCATGACCTCAGCCACCAGCCGGCCGGCAACGGCGGTGCGCTGCGCCGTCAGCCAGCCCTTGTCCAGCAGCAGTGCCAGCGGCACGCCGGTGTGGGCGGAAAACACGATCAGCATGCCGTGATTGCTGGCCAGGCCCTGTTGCGGATTCTGGTAAAAGCCGGATGACACCTTGACGGTGAATACCTTGTCACCTTCCATATAGCCGGACTTGATCACGCAATCGGCTTCGATGGCATCGAACTTGATGTGCTGCGCCGGCGGCAGCTGCACCTGGCCAGCGGAATAGGCAATCAGCCCCTCGCGGATCAGCGCCGCCGCCAGCTCCGGGCGAAAGGCCTGCATGATCTGCTTGCTGGTATAGATTTCCACGCGTCCCCCTTGTGCCGGCCCATGGCAATGCCGTGTGTCCTGGGCTAGCGGCAGTGTGTACTGCTCTTGATGCTAGCTTTTCTGAATAAACTTTGCTTCATTCTCTATTTAACGATGTCACGCTCAGACACCTGAGCGCCCACAAAACTGCCCGCGCCAGCAGCAATGCGAAGGGCCAGGCCGGAAATAGCGGCCTGGCCCTTCGCTGTGACACATCCCGTTCAATCCAGCAGCTGCAGCACGCTCTTGGCAATCTGCACATCCTGAATGGCGATGCCACTCAGGTCGGCAATGGTGATGTCATCGGCCGCTCGTCGCCCGCATTGGCGACCATCCAGCACCGCCCCCAATTCGTGAACGTCCTGCAAGCCGATCGCGCCGGCGGCAAACGCATGCTGCAATTCGCCAAAGGCGGTGCACTGCACCACCGAGTCCGCCACCAGCACATCGGCAGCCGCCACCAGGCTGGCATCCAGCTCCTGCTTACCCTCCGCATCCGCCCCCACCGCGGTGATATGGGTACCGGGGGCAATCCAGTCCGCCTGCAGCAGCGGGCTGCTGGATGGGGTGCAACTGACGATGTACTGGCAGTGACTGGCCAGCTCGCGGGCATCCTGGGTTGGCCGCATATCGTAGCCCCTGGCCACGAATGGCTGGATGAAACGCTGCAGCGCCTGCTGGCTCTGCCCCCACACCCATACCGTGCGACATGGCAACACCGATGCCAGCTGCTCCAGCTGCAAGCTGGCCTGCATGCCGGTACCCAGTATGCCGATGGCCGCCACCCGTGGCGGCGCCATCACCTCCGCCACCAGCCGCCCGGTGAGCGCGGTACGCAGGCCGGTGAGCCAGCCTTCATCCAGCAACAGCGCCTGCGGTGCGCCGGTGACAGCAGAAAACAGCATGATCAGCCCCTGGTTGCTGGCGAGACCATATTGCGCATTACCGTAAAAACCGGATGACACCTTGACCGCAAACTGATCATCCCCGATCAGGTAGCCGGACTTGATACAGCAGTCCCCCTGGCCTTGCTGAAACCCGAAATGCTGCACCGGGGGCTGCTGCACCTGGCCGGCGGAATAGGCAATCAGCCCCTCGCGCAGCAGTTGCAAGGCATGCTCCGGCCGGAACAGCGCCATGATCTCCGGCTTGCCCAGCACCTTCATCGGATCGCTTCCAGGAAGTCCTGCAGCCCGATATTGCGCCCGCACAGCACCACCGCCACCTTGCGGCCCTGGTAGCGCGGCGCCAGTTGCAACAAGCCGGCCAGCGCCACGCCGGCAGCGCCTTCCACAATCCAGTGTTCGTGCTCGGCCAGCAGGCGCATGGCGTGGCGGATATCGCTCTCGCTCACCAGCGCGCCATGGTCAATGAGCTGTTGGCACAGTGCAAATGTCACCGCCCCCGGCTCCACCCCGCCGGCGGTGCCGTCGGACAGTGTGTCCTGCTCCACCACATCGTAGATTTCGCCAGCCTGCAGGCAGTGATACATGGCAGCGGCGTTCTGCGGCCAACAGCCGATGATGTCGGTGTCGGGTGACAGTTGCCGCAGCGCGCTGCCAATGCCGGAGACCAAGCCGCCGCCGCCCACCGCCACGCACACCGCCGCCAGTTCCGGGCACTGCTCGGCCAGCTCCATGCCTACCGTGCCCTGGCCGGCAATCACCTGCAGATCGTTGTACGGCGAGATATAGGTCAAGCCCTGCTGTTCCGCTGCGGCGCGTGCGGCCAACTCCGCCGCCAGCGCATCGCCCGCCACCAGCTGCACGCGGGCGCCCAGCTTGCGAATGGCGTCCAGCTTCACGCTGGCGGCGTGCTCGGCGGCATACACCGTAACCGGCACACCGGCAGCGCGCCCGGCCAGCGCCACCGCCTGGCCGTGGTTGCCGGAAGACGCGGTAATCACGCCCGCATGACGCTCGGCCGGCGACAGCAGGCGGATCTTGTTGCTGGCGCCACGGAACTTGAAGGAACCGGTGTGCTGCTGATGCTCGGCCTTGAGATAGACCTCGCAGCCGGTCAGCTGCGACAGCGCCGGGCTGTAGTCCAGCGCGGTGTAGCGGACATGCGGCCGCAGTTGGCGGTGCGCATCGGCAATGGCAGCGTAGAGTGTGCTCATCATGTTTCCCGGATGGATTGCGGACAGCCGCCACTGGCAACGCCCAGCAAAATGTGGATTTTTTGTACAATGTGGACTGAATTGTCCGTTAGATTGTCGACAATTCCACTAGGATCGCTCTTATTTTTGCACTTGATGACAATGCCGCCAGCCCGGAAAGCAAACAACCCGGCAATGCCGGGTTGTTCTGTCATCCTCGCAAACTGGCTTACAGCGCCTGTTCCACCTGCCACGCCGCCACGATGTGGCTGATGGCACGCTGCCAGTCGGCCTTTTGTGCCGGCGCCAGCCAGCTGGCTTCAAAGCTGTTGCGCACCAGTTGCACAATCTCGTCTGCCCCCAGATCCAGCGCGCGGCGGCAGGCCAGCAGGTTCTCCCCCAGGTAGCCGCCAAAATAGGCTGGGTCGTCGGAATTCACCATCGCCACCAGCCCGGCCTCCAGCATGCGGCGCAGCGGGTGCTCGGCCAGGTCGGCAAACACTTTCAGCTTGATGTTGGACAGCGGGCACACCGTCAGCGGCATGCGCTCTGCGGCCAACCTTTGTACCAGCGTCGCGTCTTCCAGGCTGCGCACGCCGTGGTCGATACGGCATACCTGCAGCAGCTCCAGCGCCTCGCGCACATAGGCGGCCGGGCCTTCCTCGCCGGCATGTGCGACGCAGGGCAGCTGCAGCTCGCGGCAGCGGGCGAACAGGCGCTGGAACTTGGACGGCGGGTGGCCTGCCTCGCTGGAATCCAGGCCGAAGCCGTCGATACCGGACAGGTAGGGCATCGCCTGCTCCAGCACCGCAAAGCCATCTTCCTCGCTGAGGTGGCGCAGAAAGCTCATGATCAGCCGCGATGTCATGCCCCACTCCGCCTCAGCGGTTTCCAGCGCGCGGCTGATGCCGTGGTAGACGGTGGCAAAGGCGATGCCGCGCGCGGTGTGGGTCTGCGGGTCGAAGAAAATCTCGGTGTGCACGATGCCGTCGGCCTGCGCGCGCTGCAGGTAGGCCCAGGTCAGGTCGTAGAAATCCTGCTCGGTTTGCAGCACGCCGGCGCCGGCGTAGTACAGGTCGAGGAAAGATTGCAGATTATTGAAGTCGTAGGCAGCGCGCAGGCTGGCAATGTCGGCATACGGCAGACTGATGCCATTACGCGCCGCAAGGGCGAACATCAGCTCCGGCTCCAGCGTGCCTTCGATATGCAGGTGCAGTTCAGTCTTGGGCAGCTGCGCGATCAGCGCGTCGATGGGGTGCAGGGCAGACATGGATAACTCCGGGCAGGTTGGCCGCAGCGGCGGGGTGCTTTCAGCATGGTGCAAAGCTGCGGGCAGGAAAAGCAAAAAGCCCCGATTGCTGGGGCTTTTTGCGAGTATTGACCAAGTGCTTTCGCTACGCGGAAGGACTTGGTTTTGTAAACAGGAAGGCTGCCGATGCAAGCACCTGGCTGGCGCGGCCCGGCTTTGCCGGGTCTGGCGAGGCATCAATAGTTAGTTTGTAGCAGCCAGCAAAAAGCCCCGATTGCTCGGGGCTTTTCACATTCTGGCGGAGAGGGGGGGATTCGAACCCCCGTCAGGGTATTACCCTGAACACGCTTTCCAGGCGTGCGACTTAAACCACTCATCCACCTCTCCAGAATTCTATAAAACCGGAATTTGATAAAGCCGGCGTTTAACCGGCTTTATGAGGCAATCTGGCGGAGAGGGGGGGATTCGAACCCCCGTCAGGGTATTACCCTGAACACGCTTTCCAGGCGTGCGACTTAAACCACTCATCCACCTCTCCAGATGGCTTTGACAACGGCGCTAGGCGTTTCGTCGTCAGAGGCTGCGCATTCTAGGGGACATACCCCATATTGGCAAGCTTTTTTGCAGAAAAAAGCACAGCATGCAGCCGCTTGCGGCCAAGCCTGCGCCGTGCCGGCAACAGTGGTGCGGGCAAGCACTTGATCCGGCAGGCAAAGCACCGACGCCCGCTCCGGCACGCGGGCCGCCGGCTGATCAGGTAGAATCTCTCCGTTAACTTACAAACAAGCTGTCTTCAAGCCATGCGTATCGCTCTTGCCCAGTTCAACCCGGTGGTAGGTGACATCCCCGGCAATACCCAGAAAATCCTCGAACTCGCCCGTGCGGCCATGGCGCAAGGCGCCGACGTGCTGGTTACCCCGGAGCTGGCGCTCACCGGCTACAGCCCGGAAGACCTGCTGCTGCGCGACCAGTTCTATCGCGACATTGCCCGTGGCATCGACGAGCTGGAAATGCTGGACGGCATTACCCTGGTGATCGGCCACCCGGTCAAACTGGGCAACGAGCGCTTCAACGCCGCCACCGTGCTGCGTGACGGCCACCGCCTGGGCCAGTACCACAAGATGCTGCTGCCGAATAACGAAGTATTCGATGAATGCCGCTACTTCACCCCCGGTGCCGCGCCGCTGGTATTCGAGCAGAACGGCGTGCAGGTAGGCGTGCTGATCTGCGAGGACGTGTGGTCGGTGGAGCCGGCGGCGGAAACCGCCGAGGCCGGCGCGCAGGTGATCGTGTCGCTGAACGCTTCGCCGTTCCATCGCAACAAGATCGCCACCCGCCACGAAGTGCTGCGCTACCGGGTGGAAGAAACCGGCGTGCCGATGGCCTATGTGAACCTGACCGGCGGCCAGGACGAACTGGTATTCGATGGCGGCTCCTTCGCCATCAACCAGGCTGGTGAAGTGGTGGCGCAGGCCTCCGCCTACGACGACGAACTGCTGCTGGTGGATGTGGTGGATGGCGACATCGCCGCGGCCAACATCGCCCCGCTGCCGGACGAGCTGGAAAGCATCTACCGCGCGCTGGTAGTGGGCGTGCGCGACTACATCGGCAAAAACCGCTTCCCCGGCGCCCTGCTCGGCCTGTCCGGCGGCATCGATTCCGCGCTGACGCTGGCGGTAGCGGTGGACGCGCTGGGCGCAGACAAGGTACACGCGGTAATGATGCCCTCGCGCTACACCGCCGACATCAGCGTGCTGGACAGCCGCGACATGGTTGGCCGCCTGGGCGTGAAGTACGACGAAATCGAAATCTGGCCAATGTACGAAAGCTTCATGCAAGCGCTGGCGCCCTCCTTTGCCGGCCTGGAAGCCGACACCACCGAGGAAAACCTGCAGGCGCGCATTCGCGGCACCCTGCTGATGGCACTGTCCAACAAGAGCGGCAAGCTGGTGCTGACCACCGGCAACAAGTCGGAAATGACTACCGGCTACTGCACGCTGTACGGCGACATGGCCGGCGGCTTTGCGGTGCTGAAGGACGTGGCCAAGACCCTGGTATTCGCGCTGTGCCGCTGGCGCAATACCGTGGGCGAGGTGATTCCGGAGCGCATCATCACCCGCCCGCCGTCCGCCGAGTTGCGCCCGGACCAGAAAGACCAGGACAGCCTGCCGCCATACGAGGTGCTGGACGCCATCATGGAACGCTATGTGGAAGGCAACCAGTCCGCCGCCGACATCGTCAAGGCCGGCTTTGCCGAAGCCGACGTGAGCAAGGTGGTGCGCCTGCTGAAGATCAACGAGTACAAGCGCCGCCAGGCACCGGTAGGCCCGCGCATCACCCACCGCGGCTTCGGCAAGGACTGGCGATACCCGATTACCAACCGCTTCATGTAAACAGCAAGTTGGCCGCAGAGTTGCGGCCAATATCACGCATTCGTTAACAAAAGTGCACGAACAGTCACGGTGAAGCATGGTCTGATGCAAGACCGTTTCACCGACAGGAATACCATGAAAGCATTCGCCAGTTTCGCGCTGTGCTGCGCGTTGATCGCCCCGGCCAACGCCGCCGCCATCGCCCAGCTCAAGGCCTTTGTTGCCGGCACCAAGACCCTGTCCGCCAGCTTCAGCCAGACCGTTAGCAGCAAGAACGGTCAGGAAAAAGCCAGCGGCCAGATGGAGATCCAGCGCCCCGGCAAGCTGCGCTGGACCTACACCCAGCCCTACGAGCAGCTGATCGTCGGCGACGGCAAGACGCTGTGGGTGTACGACAAGGAACTGGCGCAGATCACCAAGCGCAACCAGGCCGGCACCCTGGGCAGCAGCCCGGCGGCACTGCTGGCCGGCAGCAATGCCATCGAACGCGACTACCTGCTGCGCGAGGTTGGCCGCCAGGGTGCGGTGGAATGGCTGGCAGCCACCCCGCGCAAGGGTGATAACACCTTTGACGGCATCAAGATGGGCTTCAGCGCCAACCAGCTGGTGGAGATGGAGCTCACCGACAGCTTCGGCAATGTCACCCGCATCAGCTTCAGCAACATCAGGAAGAACCCGCCGCTGACAGCCAGCCACTTCAGCTTCACCCCGCCCAAGGGCGTGGACGTGGTCAGCGAGTAAGCCATGGACCTGTTTGCGCGCGAGCCGGTAAAACCGCTGGCCGAAGCCATGCGGCCAACATCGCTGGACGAGGTCATCGGCCAGCAACACCTGATCGGCGCCGGCAAGCCGCTGCGGCTGGCGGTAGAAGCACAGGTGCCGCACTCCATGATCCTGTGGGGGCCACCCGGCGTGGGCAAGACCACGCTGGCGCGCATCCTGGCGGGGGCCTTTGACGCCGAGTTCATCCCGCTGTCGGCAGTTCTGTCCGGAGTGAAGGAAATCCGCGAAGCGGTGGAACGCGCCCATGCCACGCTGCAGCAGAGCGGGCGGCGCACCATCCTGTTCGTCGATGAAGTACACCGTTTCAACAAGAGCCAGCAGGATGCCTTCCTGCCGTTCGTGGAATCCGGCCTGCTCACCTTCATCGGCGCCACCACCGAGAACCCCTCGTTCGAAGTCAACGCCGCGCTGCTGTCGCGCGCCCAGGTCTACGTACTGAAATCGCTGGAGGGCGCCGACCTGCTGGCGCTGCTGCAGCGGGTACAGGCCAGCGGCCGGCTGGATGGCATCAGCTTTGCCGACGGCGCCGCCGAAGCGCTGGCCGGCTACGCCGACGGCGATGCGCGCCGCTTCCTCAACCTGCTGGAGCAGACCATCACCGCCGCGCGCGCGCGCAAGATTGCCAGCGTGGCAGCCGACTTCCTGGCTGAGGTGCTCACCGTGAGCGCCCGCCGCTTCGACAAGGGCGGCGACAACTTCTACGACCAGATCTCCGCGCTGCATAAATCAGTGCGCGGCTCGCACCCGGACGCCGCGCTGTACTGGCTGACACGCATGCTGGACGGCGGCGCCGACGCTCGCTATCTGGCGCGGCGCATCGTGCGCATGGCGTGGGAAGACATCGGCCTGGCCGACCCGCGCGCCCTGCAGATCGCCAACGACGCCGCCGCCACCTATGAGCGGCTGGGCAGCCCGGAAGGCGAGCTGGCGCTGGCGCAGGCGGTGATCTACCTGGCGGTGGCGGCCAAGAGCAATGCCGGCTACATGGCCTACAACCAGGCCAAGGCCTTCGTGAAGCAGGACAAGAGCCGCGAAGTGCCGGTACACCTGCGCAATGCGCCCACCAAGCTGATGCAGGAACTGGGCTACGGCCACGACTACCGCTACGCCCACGACGAGCCGCATGCCTATGCCGCCGGCGAGACCTACCTCCCCGACGGCATGGCCGAACCCGGCTGGTACCAGCCGGTGCCACGCGGGCTGGAAAGCAAGATCGCCGACAAATTGGCCTTCCTGCGCCAACTGGACGAGGACGCGGGCAAGCCGGGCGGCTGAATACCGGGCACCTCGAAAAACTCCTGCTTTCGTCGCGATACTGCGTTGCTCACGAAAAATTTCTCCTTACATATCAAACATATGCTGCGTCGAAATTTTTCGTTCGCGCCTTGTCTCGCCTGACTTGGCGCAATTGGAAATCCGGGTTTTCGAGGCGCCCTACCGCGCGGCGTGGACAGTTGTTCCGCCACGGACACTGCCACAGAATGCCCGCAC
This sequence comes from Vogesella amnigena, assembly GCF_042648905.1. Taxonomy (NCBI): domain Bacteria; kingdom Pseudomonadati; phylum Pseudomonadota; class Betaproteobacteria; order Neisseriales; family Chromobacteriaceae; genus Vogesella; species Vogesella amnigena. Next base: position 219,209 of record NZ_JBHRYH010000009.1, read on the forward strand.
GCCCGCAACAACGGGCGCCGCAAGCCGCCACCATGCCCGGGAAACAGCCATGCCGATCCGCAACCTATCCGATTTCGATCTGAAATCACTGCGCATTTTCTGCGCCATCGCCGATGCCGGCGGCTTCACCCAGGCGCAGACCAGCCTCAACATGCATCTGTCCAAGCTCAGCACCACCATCAGCGATCTGGAAGTGCGACTGGGGCTGAAGCTGTGCCAGCGCGGACGACAGGGTTTTCAGCTCACCCAGGATGGTCTGGCGGTATACGAAGCCAGCCGTGGATTGTTTTCCGATATCGATCGTTTCATTGGCAACCTGGGCGCCCTGCACGGCCAGCCGGCACCAAATATCCACATCGGGCTGGTGGATGGCTTGCTCACCCTGCCGCAGATGCCCACCGCGCAGGCGCTGCGGCGCTTTCGCGAACAGCTGCCGCAAACCCAGATCCACCTGCACATCCATCGCCCAGATGAACTGGAAAAACTGGTGCTGGAAGAAAAGATCGCCATCGCCGTCGGCGCCTTCCACCACAACCTGTCCGGCCTGGTGTACACCAGCGCCTTCCAGGAAGAGCAGAGCCTGTATTGCGCCACGCAACATCCATTGTTCGCCAGCAGCGACGAGCACATCGCCCACAGCGTGGCCGACCATGACTACGTGGAGCGCGGCTATATGCAGGAAAGCCAGCGCCCCTGCCAGATCCGCCTGAAAAAGGCCGCGGTGGCCTATACCATGGAAGCGATCAGCACCCTGGTACTTACCGGGCAATACCTCAGCCACTATGCGCAGCAATGGCAGCAGCAGGGGCTGCTGCGGGCGCTGCAGCCGGCGCTGTTTTCCTACTCTTCCACCTTCAGCATCATCACCCGCCAGGGCAAAACCCCGGACCTGGCCAGCCAGCTGCTGCAGGACTGCCTGCTGGCCGCTACCAAGTAGTAGTGCGAAAACACTGCCTCACCGGGCGCTCCACCAGCGTGGCTTTGGCTGTCGCAACATGGCGGATCGCCCCTGTGACTTGCTCCGGACTACCGTATATCTGCTTTTTGAATAATTCAGGGTTTGCTTTCTGCCGCTGCTTCATCGCCTGCTACGGCGTTTTATGAGCCAACGCCATTGCGATAAATGCTGGTAGTACAGCAACACTTAACGCAACAAGGTCGCCTCCAGATTCTGCCCGTGCTCAAAACGGAGCGTAGCCAATAGCTCACTGACACGCCCGTTGAAGCGCTGCAGCATAACGTTCGCTTGCAGATGGTGAGGTTTGGTCAATCGGTCTTCCATCCCTAGCGCTACACATAACTAGTCGAATTCATGGCTGCCGCAAACCTGTTTCTACTTGTTGAACAGGCGGCCGCTTAATTCGATGCCGTTATAGGCCAATAGGGTGCGAACGTGGCACGGACACGCTTTATGCAGGACCACCAAAAATTGAATGGCATATATTGTGGTCTTGCTAGAGCGTAGCAAGATAAATATCCATCGTGCCGCATGGCGATAGTCACAAACAGATAGCGGTGCGAAGTAACGCCCGAAACATGCATAAAGCATTTTACAAAACGGAAAATAGCCCAGCCTGTCAGCCTTCAACGACGGGCTTGCAGGTTGCCCACGCTGAGCCGACCGTAAACAGCGATCTAGGGCGTAACGCGAAACATCAGTATTGGGCACCTCGAAAAACTCCAGCTTTCGTCGCGACACTGCGTTGCTCACGAAAAATTTTTCCTTACATATCAAATACATGCTGCGTAGAAATTTTCCGTTCGCGCCTTGTCTCGCTTAAAAATCCGGGTTTTTCGAGACGCCCTACTAAGCATTACCCCGACAACAAGCGCAGACCCTCCAGACCAAAGCGGAAAAGCTTGCGCAGTTCTACGGCGATGATTTCCTGCGCGGGGATTGAGAGCAATCAGCCACTGGAGGAGGACTGATTCATGATGCTATCGCACAGCTTCCACTTCCGGCTGGTGCGGATGCTGACCTTGTTGCATACGGCCAACTCGACCAAGAGGCCGGTGGCCTGATTAATTTCGCGCAGGTGGCGGTGATGGTACGGACTTTTTTTGTGCCCCATGGCAATCATGAGGCAGTCACTCTGGAAAATTATCACAGCATACCCATGACATTACTGCACCATTCAATTTGAGCAGCTGATTCACATATAGGCACCTCGAAAAACCGAATTTCTAAGCGGGACAAAGCGCGCACTGAAAACTTCACCGTGGCATACACTTGATATGAAATGAGAAATTCTGTAATAACAACGCAGCAACGCAATGAAATCAGTATTTTCCTAGATACCCGTGCGACTTCTTGGGGGGGGGCAAGCCAAATATTTATAGCAATTGTTAAGAATTTAAGCACAGACCACTAATTCCTAGCGCAGCGTGTATAGTGCCACTCGGTCTCCTTAAGCGGCATAACCCCACCCATAACGATTTAAATTTAATGTTAACTAAACTAATAAAACAAAACATCTCACGACACACGGCACTGTAAATTTCGGCTGCGACTTTATTGCACGTGCACATCGGCAGCGCTGAAAAATTAAGAATAACCATAGGCAGCGCTTGCATTAATTTATGACATAGTCGAGTGCATTAATCATTACTTGTAGAATATGTGCATTTTTGGCGCGCGCTCAATTCCGTCACTTAGAAAATTTCTGAGAATCTACCATGTTTGCCCAAAGCATTATTGAACTTTTTGAAATGCTGCCGATTCTGCTAGTTATTGCATTAGTAGTCAATCTTCTGTTGCGTCTGGCAACAACTGCAGCGCAGCCTGCTCGTGACTACACCTACCAACCGCGTGTTAGTGTTTTGGTTCCTGTGTATAACGAGGGCGCCAACATTTTGAATACGCTCAACAGCATCATTTCCGCAGATTGGCCCCGCGACAAATTGGAAATCATCGCATTCGACGATTGCAGCAAAGACGACTCAATGATGTACGTTAGGCAAGTAGCTGACGCGCACCCAAGTCTCGTGCGAGTAGGAAGTAACGAGAAAAACTCGGGCAAGCATCTTACTGTATTGAACGCCTCGCGGCACGCAACTGGTGAAATTTTCATAATCATCGACAGCGATTGCATATTCCATGAAGACGTTATCAAAGAGTTGGTGGCTTGTTATGGTGATGAACGCATTGGCGCAGTAGGTGGATCGGTTGGCATCACTAACATCAATGATAACGTATACACCATGTCGCAGGCGGTAACCTACTTCAAAAGTTTTCAACTGGGAAAATTACCACAAATGGCACAGGGAGGTGTTAGCTGTATTAGTGGCTGCCTGTTCTCAGTTCGCGCCTCTATTTATCGCGACATTGAGCCAGATATTCACAACCTGAGCTGGCTTGGTGTAAAAGTACGTGCTGGCGAGGACCGTTTCATGACCCATATCGTCATGCTGCGCGGGTGGCGTACCACCATTAACCCGAAAGCAATTTGCTGGACATCCGTACCCAATACATTCAACGTCCTATTCAAGCAACAGTTGCGCTGGTCACGCTCCGCGCTGCGTGACACATGCTGGACTCTGGCAACATTGCCAACCAATTTTCGCACTATCGGTGTTAACCGTACGCTGACCTGGTTAATGCCGTATGTGCTCTGCATTTTAGTGACACTGTTCTTTTTTACCTGTATTCCGGTCTACGGTATAGGTGTGTTCTGGTATGGGGCATGTATTGGCGTGCTGTTCGGCAGTATTCACTCGATCCTAATGGCTTTAGCTTACAACTACTACGCACCCAAGCTGATGCCTGGGTCGGTCAAGATTTCCTTCCCACTGAAGGTTGGCCTGTTTCAAGCGTGGGGCATCGTGTCTTGGATGTTGCATTTCATGGCACTTCTCTCCTTCGATCATGATGTGTGGGGAACGCGTGAGAAGGCGATAATTCCCGCAGCATCGAACGAAGATGTCGATCAAAAATACCCAGTAGAATTAACAAACCTAACTACCGAACAATCAATGTAATTAATTTCCGCAATTTCTTACAATTTACACTGGTTATTTGGTGTTATGTTTACAAATACACTATGCAGTCATACATAATATATGCAGTCAGGAATTACGATGAAATCAAACAATACAGGCATCCGTGATTTTTTGCGCTTCAAGCAGTTAAAAAATGCAGATTACAAAGGCACTGTTCTTAACTGGTACCGCCGTCTAGCTATATTTCTGCTAGTGGCGATATTGATGGGGGCTGTTAGCTACGGCATTACAGTTACTACTTTCCTCTTTAATAAAAGCTGGGCAATCCCAGTTATCATGAGCAAGTCTGACCCTCACGTAGCGCAGTTGGCTGCACAGGTTTTTCAAGCTCGCCAAAATTATGACAAGATGAAAAGCGAGCTAGGGATCGCGAAAAAAGCACACAAGCTATTGCAGATACAGCGAGACGCGTTGCGAGAAATTATTGCTCGCTACGAGCAGGCGCTTAACGCTGAAAAGGTAACCACACAAAAATACAGTGGTAAGCTACAGGCTCTTAGTGTAGAGAAAATCGTCATTAACGCAAAAAACGAAAAATTGGTAGCGAATACTCTACCGACCACTGCCAATATAGATAAATCACTGCGCGCAGGCCTGATTACAACGACTACGGCAAATCAGATGCGTGCTACTGCTCTTGGACTGGAGGCTTCTCTGGTAGATGGCAATCTCGCTGCAGCTGCGCTGCTCAATCAGATTGGCCAACTGAATCGTGGCGTTCACTCCTTAGCAGGTGGCAACACTTCGCCGGAGGCAATACAAAGCATTGCCCAGGTTAACATTCTGCGACAGCAACTGAATGAAACCGAGTTGAAATTGCTTGAGCTGGATTCCGATGTAAAGACCAAAACAAAAGACACTGCTGAGCTAGGTGCCATGCTGACTTCACTTAAAGCCAGCCCATACTACATGACTGCATATGGTGCAAAAACTGTTAATCGTTTTGCTTTTGTGCCTTATGAAAACGAAGACTCCGCTCGGATCGGCGCCCCTGTATTTTCATGCAAACTGGAAATTATACTATGTTCCCAAGTTGGCACCATAAAAACAGTTACCACTGAAGAAGAGCGGCTGCAACATCCGCTGTATAACACGTTAGTGCGTGGCGTCCTGGTTGAACTCGACTTGGGCGAGAATCAAGCAGCCAAGGACAAAGTTTTATTTGTTGGCAGCCGGCCTTTCGTTATCATCTAAAAATTTAATTAGCAATATTACATTAATGGCCGAGTAGTCTATTACTCTTATTTCCTGCACTCAACATTTGTTACCATGTAATTTATTAGCGATTAAATCCACATAACTTGATGATTACAAAAGACAAGCCTCCATACGGAACAACCATGAAATTGAATTACATGCACTTGGCGCTGGTTACTGTCATTGCAATGATTTCTACCCCAAGCTTCGCTGACGAAGTACAGTTGTTCTGTGAAATGACTAAAGCACAAGCCAATGTTCAACAGCAACTTCTGGGATCTTCTCAGCTGTTCACTACCTTAGGCAATCCTCAAACTGGCATTAGCAGCACCATCACAGCAGGAGTAAGCAAGTCCCTGTCGCGCCATATCCAGGCTAAAACCATTAGCACCCTGGCTGATGCTACCTGTGATGCATACCGTGCTGATCAGATGCTGGCTGAGCAGGCAAAAAACGTAGAACAACGTAGCATGCTGATGGCTATTGATGCCATGGCGCAGAAGCTGCAAAAGGCACTTGACCAGGCTAATGCCAACATCACTAAAGAGAAACAGATGCTTGCAATAGGTGCGAGTACGCTAATGGATGTTAAAGCCTCCTACGATGCCCGTATTACTGTCCATTCGATGTTGGTAGATATGGATCAGAGTCGCGCCAGATTCCAGGACCAGCTAAAAGAGGCGGAACAGCCGCTGAATATTCTGGTCGAAAAAGCCATTGCGTCACATGCAAAAGTGGCCAGCGTGACTGCTCAGCTCGCAGCACAAACTGGCTGGGACGTCTCTATCGCGGCAGGGGCTCAGGCTGACACCAAAACACACGGAGGCAGCAGTAAAGCGTTTGTGGGCATGAATTTTTCCTACAGTTTTGGTCAGTCCGCGGCAAACCGGATTGCAACTACAGTAGAGGGCTTGGCTGCACAGTATATCCGTGAGCAACGTGACGGCCCATTGAGTCAATTGCAGCGTGCAATCAATACCGTAAAGGGACTTATTGCTGCGGAAAACGTCTTGCATCAGGGTTGGTCTGATCGCCGTGAGCTAGCCGAAGACACGATTAAGCGTGTGACAGGTATTGATTCTGATGATGCGCAACGTGCAATGCGCTCGGCCACTCTGGAAAAACTTATTGCGGTGGCACAACAAGCTGGCTCCGAGGCTCGCATGCAATATCTGCGTGACTGGCTGACTCGCAATGGTGATTCTGCCAAGTAATTGCCCGTTCAATCTGCCCGCATGAATGCGGCCGAAAAACCAAGTACATATAAACTGACCAGCCGGACTGGCGCACAATGATTGGAAATGGAATGTCTAAGCAAGCGAAAATTGTAGTTATTGGCCAAGGCTACGTAGGAGCTCCGTTGGCAGTTGAACTGGCCAAGCACTTCGATGTTATCGGCTTTGACATTAACAGTGAGCGTATAGACGAGTTGGCTAACGGCTATGACCGTACTTGTGAGATTCACACCGATGTGCTAACTGATCTGACCAAGAGGGGTAAACTGACACTGACCTGCGATGCAGAGAGCCTGTGCGTAGCTGACATCTTTGTTGTGACAGTGCCGACCCCGGTTAGCGAGGCGCGAGTGCCTGATATGGGTGCGGTACTGGCAGCGAGTCGTACCGTAGCCAAAGTAATGAAAAAAGGTGCCATCGTGGTTTACGAAAGCACTGTCTACCCTGGCGCAACCGAAGAAGAATGCTTGCCAATTCTGAAACAGGTATCAGGTTATCGCTACCCGCAAGAATTCAGCATTGGCTATTCGCCGGAGCGCATCAATCCGGGGGACCACGTACATCGCCTGACTAACACCACCAAGATAGTGTCTGGCGACCGCCCAGAGGTGCTGGAGACCCTGGCCGCAATGTACGGCACTATCACTACCGTACACCGGGCACCAGGAATCAAAGTGGCTGAAGGTGCCAAGGTACTGGAAAATGTGCAACGCGACGTAAATATTGCCCTGATGAACGAGGCTTATCAGATTTTCAGTCGCTGTGGCGTTGATACTAATGACGTACTTGCTGCGGCTGGTACCAAGTGGAATTTCCTGAAATTTACTCCAGGCCTGGTTGGCGGCCATTGCATCTCGGTAGATCCATACTACCTAAGCCACAAAGCAGCTTGTGAAGGCTTTCAAGCCAAACTGATTCTATCGGCACGTGAAACCAACGACTCGATACCCGCGTTCCTGGTGGATAAACTGGCTAAGAAGATGGCACAAACTGTCGGCATTGGTCGCGATTCGGTAGTCACCGTGATGGGCGTTACATTCAAGGAAAATGTCCCGGACGTACGCAATTCCAAAGTCGGCGATATCTGCAAAGAACTGGCCAAGTATGGCGTGACGGTTCAAGTCGTGGATCCATTGGCACACGCTGATGAAGTAGAGCATGAGTTGGGTTTTCAGCTGACTTCACTTGCGGAGGCTCAAGCCAACCCTGCAGATGCGGTCTTTATGGCGGTTTCACACGAAGCCTTTCTGGAGGGTGGTGGGTGGCCACTGATTCAAAGTTTAGTGAAGCGGAAGCAGGCCATGGTAATGGACTTTAAGGGTCATCTGGACGCTGGCTTGGCACCAGCTCATATAGAGATGGTGCGCTAAACATCTGCAGCCGGAGCGAGGGCCAGGTGGCAAGTTTTTCACTGCGTAGAATCTAACTAAATCACATCGTAAAGGTGCGCTATGCTCCGAAAACTTGCTATTGCAACTTTTTTTTCGCTGATTATTACGCCCGCGTTGTCCGCCTCCAGAGAGATAGCATTCTCTGGATACAACTGGGAGGTGCGCGATTCTGCAGGAAAAGAGGGGGGCCCCGGCCCAAATATCTTTGATGGCACCCCTGAATCGGTTGCCGTCGGAGCAGACGGTAGCCTCCACCTATTTATTCGTAAAACTGGCAATATCTGGACCAGTTCAGAAGTCATCCTGTCCCAAGCCTTGGGGTATGGTACTTACGAACTGGAAGTGGAAACGAATCCAACGACACTTCCTCGGTCAGTAGTATTTGGATTCTTTACTTACAAACATTCTCCGGAGCAGGCGCACCGGGAACTTGATGTCGAATTGTCCTACTGGGGCAAGCCAAATGATGTTAAGAACGGTCAATTTGTTGTTCAGAATGATACAACGCCCGGTAGGGTGACTCGCTTTACAGTCAATGAAGCGCACACGCGCTATCGCATCCGATGGACGAAGGGACTCGCAGAGTTCATCGCATTGAGTTCTGCCGGCAACATCCTTCAGCATTGGACTCGCCGTGAAGGTGTACCAGATGCTGATGGCGCCAAGATTGAGCTAAACCTTTGGCTTTATAAGGGTCAACCTCCACAGGCAGGAGACCAAGTGGAGCTTGTAGTTAAGAATTTCCGGTTCACCCCTGAGTGAATCAGGTGGAGCTTAACATCATGGGGACATGTCCAACTCAGCATGGCCAGGCCACCAAGCTTCATTGCGTTGCCGATCCTGATCGCTTTCTGTCGCCCGCGTATCAGCCCCAGCTGGTCGAGGGGATGTCTAACCAATTCGCCAAGCCAACTTTCCGTTTTGGGAAAGTGAAATAACGCAGGCTGCCAGCCAGCAGCCGCTGCAACAGCTGGCCGACAGGCCAGCCGCTTGCCTTGCCCCCTCACTCCTGCGCTAGCGCAATACAGCACCACACCGCCCTGCTAAGCTTCCCAACAGGCATGCTTCGGCAATACACGGGGGACACACACTATGCAGCTGACTTTTCTTGGCGCCGCCGGCACGGTAACCGGCAGCAAGTACCTGCTGGAATGCGCCGGCAAGCGCATCCTGCTCGACTGCGGGCTGTTTCAGGGTTACAAGCAGCTGCGGCTGCGCAACTGGAGCGGGCTGCCGTTCGCGCCGGCCGAGCTGGATGCGGTGGTGCTCAGCCATGCCCACCTGGATCACAGCGGCTACCTGCCGGCACTGGTGCGCGATGGGTTTCGCGGCAGCATCTATGCCTCCGAGGCCAGCTGCGCGCTGGCCGGCATCCTGCTGCCGGATAGCGGTTTCCTGCAGGAAGAGGAAGCCGAGTACGCCAACCGCCGCGGCTTTTCCAAGCACAGCCCGGCGCTGCCGCTGTACACCCAGGCCGATGCCGAAAAGGCGCTGGAATACTTTGTGCCGCTGCGGTTTCACCAGCGCAGCGAGATCCTGCCGGGCATCGAGGTGCTGCTACGCCCGGCCGGCCATATCCTGGGTGCGGCCAGCGTGCAGATCGTGGCCGATGGCGTGACGGTGGTGGGTTCCGGCGACCTGGGCCGCCAGCAGGACCCGATCATGAAGCCGCCGGAGTTCGTACAGCAGGCCGACTACCTGCTGCTGGAGTCCACCTACGGCAACCGCCAGCACCCGCAGGAAGACCCGGAAGCCGTGCTGGCGGAGGTAATCAACCGGACGGTGGCGCGCCATGGCATCACCGTGATTCCGGCCTTTGCCGTGGAGCGGGCGCAGGCGCTGATGTATTTCCTGTACCGGCTCAAGCGTGCCGGCCGCATTCCTGCCCGCCTGCCGGTATATCTGAACAGCCCGATGGCCAGCGATGTCACCGACGTGTACCAGCAGTTCCGTGACAGCCACCGGCTGTCGGATGCGGAATGCGAGGGTATGTGCCAGGTGGCGCACATGGTGCGTTCGGTGGAGGAATCCAAGCGCCTGAACGAACTGCGCGAGCCGGCGGTGATCATCGCCGCCAGCGGCATGGCCACCGGCGGGCGCGTGCTGCACCACCTGAAAGCCTTCGCCCCCAATCCGCGCAACACCCTGCTGTTCAGCGGTTTCCAGGCGGGTGGCACCCGTGGCGCGCTGATCGTGGGCGGGGCAAAAAGCGTGCGCATCCACGGCCAGGACGTGCCGGTGAATGCCGAGGTGGTGGCGCTGGAGCACCTGTCGGCCCATGCCGACAGCGACGAGATCATGCAATGGCTGAGCGGCTTCAGCCAGGCCCCGCGCCAGACCTTCATCGTGCACGGCGAACCGGAAGCGGCCGACGCGCTGCGCCGCCGCATCAGCCTGGAAAAGCGCTGGCAGGTAACGGTGGCGGAACAGGGGCAGCGGGTGAAGCTGGATTAGTAGCCGGGGGATAGGGAACTGGTGGCAGCGCCAGCTCCCTACTCCCTTTCCAGGGTCAGCACCGCCTGCTGTACCGTGTCCAGCACCTGCTGCAGCTGTGCCAGCGCGGCAGCCTGCTCCTGCTGACCCTGCCCGCCATGCAATACCGCCTCCAGCGCCAGGGCATGACTGACCACGACATCGGCGCTGACGTTGGCCGCAGCGCCTTTCACCGTATGCACCAGCCGATGCAGCAGCGTCGCATCGCCGGCCGCCAGTGCGGCATCGGTCTGCTCCCGGAAATCGGCGCAATTGCGGGCGAACATCAGCAGCCATTTTCGATAGATGTCCGGCCGCTCCACGGCGCGGGCAATGCCATCTTCCACATTCACGCCGGCCTGGCGCAGTTGCTGCCAGACATCCACGGTCGCGTCTTGTGACGCTTTCCCGACCGCCGCCGGCGCTGCCGGCGCCGGCTCGCGCGGCTGCAGGCCTGCACGCTGCAACACCGCGAACAGCTGCTGTGGGTCTAGCGGCTTGCTGATGTAATCGTCCATACCTGCCTCCAGTGCTTCTTCGCGGCTACCAGTGAGCGCATTGGCGGTAAGGGCAATCACCTTCAGCCCCTGCCATGCCGGATTGGCACGGATGGCGCGGGTGGCGGCAAAACCATCCATCACCGGCATGTGGCAATCCATCAGCACCACGTCCGGCAGGCCCTGTGCCAGCAGCTGCAGGGCTTCTTCCCCGTTGGCCGCAAAGCTCACCAGCGCGCCGGCCTCCTGCAGATATGCCGCCGCCACTTCCTGGTTCAGCGCTACGTCATCCACCACCAGCACCAGGCAGCCATCCAGCCGCGGCAACGCAGCGCCAAGCTTGCCATCCGGCGTGACATCCTCTGCAGCCAGCCGCTGCAACGCCCTGGACAGGCGGCCCAAGGTCAGCGGTTTGAGCCAGACTTCACTTACCGGCAGGCTGCAGGAGGACAGCGCCAGCAGCTCGGCGGAGCTGACATGGTGGCGACTCAGCAGGATCAGCTTGGCGGTGGCCGGCCATGGCAGATTGTCGACCAGTTCGCGCCAGTCGGCGGCATCGCTATCCAGCAGCAGTACATCCTGAGGATTCCAGTCCTGCAGCAGCGCATGCAGCTGGGAGCGGGAGTCGACCTGCAAGGTATCGATACCCATCGTCTGGCTACATGGCAGCAGCCAGCTGCGGCACAGCTCACTGAGGCGGGCATGGAACAGCCGGCCAGCTGGCCGCCAGCCGGCAACAGCCGGTGCCGGCAATGCTTGCAATGGCAGGCTGAAGGAGAAGCTGCTGCCTGCGCCAGTTTGCGACGCAGCCTGCAGCCCATCGCCGCCCATCAGCCGCACCAGCTGGTTGGAGATCACCAAGCCAAGTCCGCTGCCGCCATAACGTCGCTGCGTGGACACATCCGCCTGGGAAAACGGTCGGAACAGTCTTTCCAGCTGCTCTGCACTCATGCCGATACCGCTGTCGCGCACATCGAAATGCAGGCGCGCATCGCGCCAGCGCACGGTCAGCACCACAAAGCCGCTGGCAGTGAACTTGACGGCATTGCCCAGAAGATTCAGCAATACCTGCCCCAGCCGCAGTGGGTCGCCACGCCAGTGGCCGGGCACCCCGGCATCGATATCGAACACCAGCTCCAGTGGCTTGCCATCCAGGCGCATGGCCAGCACGTCGGCCAGCGATTCCAGCACGTCCTCCAGTACAAATGGCACCTGCTCGACGCTGAGCTTGCCGGATTCGATCTTGGAAAAATCCAGGATGTCATTGATGATTTCCAGCAGGCCTCGCGCCGAGCGCACCACCTTGCCGAGGTAATCGTGTGCCCGGGCGGGCAGCTGCTCGCGCATGGCCAGGTCGGAAAGACCGATGATGGCGTTCATCGGGGTACGGATCTCGTGGCTCATATTGGCCAGGAAGGCGCTTTTTGCCGCGGTGGCGCTTTCCGCCGCGGCCACGGCCTCCTGCAGGTGCTCCGCCATCTGCTTCTGGGCCGTGATGTCTTCCTGCACGCTGATATAGTGGGTCAATTGCCCGTTGCTGTCCCAGATCGGCGAGATCATCTGCATTACCCAGTACTCGCGGCCATCCTTGCGCCGGTTGAGCAGCTCGCCTTTCCAGCTCTCACCCGCCAGCAGGGTGCGCCACAGCTCGGTGTACAGCGCCGATGCCGCTTTCCCGCTCTTGAGCATGCTGGGCAGCTGCCCCAGCAGCTCGTCTTCCCGGTAGCCAGTCATCTGCAACAGCCGAGGATTGACGAATTCGATAATCCCTTGCGTATTGGTGATCATGACCCCGGCCGGGCTTTGGGTTACGGCCCGCGACATCTGCTCCAGCCGCACCTCATTGGCACGTTGCTGCGAGATATCGCGGAACAGCAGTACGGCGGCCAGCTCGCCAATGGGGTTGTGCAGCATGTTCAACTGGTAGAACACCGGGAACATGCTGCGCTGCGGGCTGCCGAACTGCTCCTGGTGGCTGTTGCATGGTTTGCCCTGCCGCAGCGCGCCCAGCAGGGGTAATGGCTCGCCCAGATGCTGCCCATAGGCGTTGTACTGCTGCAGGATGTCGTCCAGCGGTCGACCGACCAGCCCGGCTTGCGAATCGCCCAGCAAGCTGCCGGCAGCCGCATTGCAAAACACCACTCGTCCATCCGTAGCCAGGCCGAACACCCCGTCGCTCATCGCCTGCAGAATGGCTTGCGCCTTGGCCTCGGCATGGCTGATCGCCTCCTCCGCCCTTGCCAGCCGCTCCACGGCCAGCGCTTCACGCGCGGCGTGCATCTCCAGCAGCATCTGCCGTGCCGCGGTCACATCCTGTATCACCGCCACGCGGCGCAATGGCAGGCCGTTGCTGTCGAATTCGTGACGACCGACTTCTCGCAGGTACTTGATCCGCGCATCCGGCAGCAACAGCCGGTACTCCACCTCATAGCCATCCTTGATGTTGGCCGCATGGGCCAGCAGCACACGCGGCAAGTCCTCCGGGTGAATGCGCTGCAGCAAGTCGGCTATCTGCGGGGGCTGATTGGTGGGGTACTCCAGGATGTGGTACAGCTGCACGGTCCACTCGTCAGGCCGGCCATCACTGTTGGCAATGCAGTAGCCAAGGCGGGCCATCCGCTCGGCGTCCTCCAGCTGCGACTGTCTTTGCTGCTGGTTGCGCTCTATCTGCTCCGCCATGGCATTGAATGTACGGCCCAGCACGGCGAACTCCTCGCCCTCCAGCGCCGGCAGCCGTACCTCCGGCTCCCCCCGGCTGATGCGCAGGCTGGCTTCCATCAGCCGGCTGACCGGTACCACCAGCCGGCGGGCTCGCGAGAAGGCGACCACGCCGGCGGCAGCAGACACCAGCAACAACAGCACCAGCAGCTGGTTGCGTTGCTGCACTAACGGCGCCATGACCGCCGCTTCGTCGCGCGTCACCATGATGGCGCCGCCCAGTACGGGCACGGCGGCCCAGGCGGCCAGTACCTGCCGGCCACGGTAGTCCTGCCCGCTGCCGGCCCCCATCCCGCCTTCCAGCGACTGCCACATTTCCTGCCCGGCCTGTCTGGCGCGATCGATCTTCAGCCTGAAGGCGGCATGCGGCGTGTGGCGCAATGGCGCGATCACCAAGGCATCACCGTTCTCCTGCAGACTCACCAGCAGGTTCTCGCCATCCTCGCCCAGGCCGGCATAATCATCAGTCATCCCCCGGACATCCTCGTCGCTGACCCGCAACAACAGGAAGCCTTGCAGCTTGCCCTGCCGCAGCAGCGGCGCCAGCCAGAAGGCGGCATATTCATGGGCCGGCGCGAAGTGCCCATAGGGAATGAAACTGGTGCCATCCACAGGCAAATCGTGCAATTGCCGCAGCTGCCGGGCCAGCCGGGGCGAGGATTGCGCGGCGTCCATCAGGTTAAGCCCACGCCACTGGCGATGCTGCCCGCTGAACAATACCTTGCCCTGCGGGCTCAGCAGCAATACCTCCAGCTGGCTGGGCAGCTGGCCCACGGTACGCAACGGCGCGCAATCCTCCGAGTGCATCCCACTGGCGCCACCGGCAAGCTGCTGCACGCAGTCAAGCAGATTCGGATCCGCAGTCAGCATCCGCACAATGCCCATCTGCCCGGCCCACCAGGCGGCGACTTCGTGCAAGCGGACACTGAGCAGGCCCTGCAGCTGAGTCAGGGCGGAGTCGCGATACTGGGTCTCGAAATGCCGATACGCCCCCCCCCCACCAGCAGGATCGGCAGCAGGCTACCCAGCACAAACCACTGCAGAAGCCGATACTGGATGCGCATAAATCAGGGTCAATCTGCCTGCAGCGGCATCTCGGCCAGCACCTGCTTGAGGCTTTCCAGCCCCTGAAAATCGCCACCGTACAAGGAAAGAATGCGGTTACTGGCGGCACGCAACAGATTGCTCAGGTTGGCCTCCTGGATATCCGTCAGCCCCAGGTGGACATATTCCCGCTCCAGATCGCCAAGCATGCTCTCCAACAAGGCGGTGGCCGCGAAGCGGTCATCGCGACGCTGCTGTTCCATCGCGCCGATACCAGCCTGCACGCTGGTCAGCACCCGGCGCAGGCAAGCCTCGCGTTCGACAATCTGCTGCTGCAGTTTCAGCATATCCAGCCGTGAGGCTGCCAGGTCGGCCAGCACCAGGGTTTCCAGCCGTGCTGCGGCCAACTCCGCCACGGCGGCCAGATTGTCACGCAGCCGGCCACGCCTGTCCTCGTCATCCTGCGGCATATTGCGAATCATCAGCGTGACACCGCCATAGTTGAAGGCGGCGCGCTGCCCCATGGCAACGATACGGCCGCAGCTGGCAATCAGCTGCAGCACGCCGGATTCCATGGCACTAAGCTCTCCCTCCTGGTTCATCTCCAGGGAGCCACTCTCGTTACGCAGCGCCACCGCCGCAGACAGACCATAGCTGGCAGCGGCATCCAGCAGCTCCCGCGCCAGACATGGCATGTCCTGGCACAGCATCACCTTGCGTGCGAACTGCACCACCTGTCCCATCTCAGCCGCATTGCTCATGGCCGTCATGGCTGTTGCCGTGGCGTAACTGGCCTGTTGCACCAGGGCCTCCCGCTGCTGGCGATGCTGCAACATGGCATCCAGCTTGGCACCAAGCAGGGCCAGCTCCAGTGGCTTGGCCATGAAATCCTGACCGCCGGCATCATAAGCGGCCATGCGGTCTTCCAGCGTGGTCAAGCCGGACAGGAACATCACCGGAATATCCTGGCTGTCGAAGTCTGCCTTCAGCCGCCGACACACCTCGTAGCCATCCATCTGCGGCATATTGATGTCCAGCAGGATGATGTCCGGCTGCTCCTGCGCTACCTGCTGCAGGGCGAGCAGCGGGTCAAGGTAGGCGCGAACCCGGAATTGCTCCCCAAGCACATCCTCTATCATCTGCGCAGTCAGCGAGTCGTCATCAATCACGAACAGCAGTGGTGTGGTCTGCATGCGGTTTCCAAGGTGAGAATATGATCACACGGACATCAGGCTGGCGTGGCCAGCCTGGCCGGGCACGGCATTGTCGCGAGCCGACAGACATCGCCTTTGACTTATATCAATAAGGCAACATTATCAATACTTGGCAACAACTCTGCGGGATTCAAACTTTTTGTCAAGTAGATACACACACTTGCCGCAACATCAACAGCCGTGCCGGGGCTGGCAAGAACGGGTACAGGGGGGGATAAAGAGGGAGCCGCGCGGCAGGCAGCTGTCTCGACAAGCCCGATGCCGCGGCAAGACATGGGTAAAACCGGCAATGGAGGCGCCGCCAGGACCGCGAACCTGGCCAGCGCCGCTACCGCTACACCGCCATGAAGCGCGCCAGCGGCGTATTCTGCCAGTCCACGCTATCTAGCAGGTTCTTCACCGTCAGCCCCAGCTCAGTATCGCCTTCAATACGCAAACGGCGATTGAAGAACAGCGTGTCCGGATCCTCCTCGCGCAGCATCAACCGGGCAAAGTCGGTCAGGTTGGCCGCCAGCAGCAGATCATGCGGGGTGTCGGCACTGCTGCTGACAAAGCGGCTGCCATCGCTGGCGAAATGCAGGCTGATGCCGGCATCCAGCACGCGAATGCAGAACTGGCGCCCGGCCAGCAAACCGTGATCCACCGGCAGCACGCCGCGTGCGGCCAACAGGTTGAGCATGCGCACCATACCCCAGGCCGGCGGCGTGGCCGGCAGCTTGCCCAGCACGCGCGCAAGCGCGGCTGGGACTTTCAGATCAGGCACAGCCATGGGCCACCTCCTTCAATACAATGCCAGCCTCGCCATGCCAGTAGCCATTGGCCAGCGGGCCCGGTGCCAGTGTGGCGACATCCAGCGCCGGTGCCTGGCCGGCAATGGCGGCGGCAAAGGCCTGCACCACCTGTGCCAGCTGCTGGTGCTGCGGGCTGATGCGCAGCGCATGCACACCGTGTGCCGGCAAAGCGGCAATGTCGGCCAGCAGGCTGTGGCAGCCGGCAGACTGGGTCTGGATACCGTTGATGGCGAGGAAGTCCTGCGACTCGCGCGTGGCCAGCGTCATGCCGTCCGGATGCTCCAGGCAGCGGAACTGGCAATCGTCCTTGTTCAGCTGGTAGTGACGCGCGGTAAAGCAGCGCGAGGAGAACGCCAGCGGCAGCCGGCCCCAGGCGAACACCTCGGTTTCGATGTCCGGATTAGCCTGCGCGATCAGACGCACGGTGACGCCCGGCATTTCCACCGGCGGCACCCAGCGCTCGGCGCCCAGCCGGCGGTACAGCCGCAGGGTGTCGCTGTTGTAGATGTTCAGGTGCGGGCCGGCAACAAATGGCAGCCGGCGCTGCTGCAGCAGGTGCACCGCGCCGGCATCGTTGGCCTCCACCAGTGCCGCGCCGTTGTCGATCAGCTTGCGCAGCCGCTTGAGGTCGGATTCGCTTTCCAGCAGCGCCTGGCTGGACAACACCGCCTGCTTGCCGCTGGCGGCGATATCGGCGGCAAGCGCGATCCAGTCCTGGGTGCGTAGCTGCTGGCGGCGCGAACACACCACCTCGCCCAAGTACAGCCGCTCAAGCGGCCAGCTGCTGGCCTCGGCGTAGAAGTTCATTACCTGGTCGCGCGGCCAGAAGTACAGCAGCGGCCCCAGCACCAGTTGCAGCGGGAGTGGCATGGTGGTCATTTCCATGGTCGGTTGTAGGCGCCCAGCGTGACTTGCTGGCCCTCGGAGAGCTTGCCCAGCGTGGCCATGGCCAGCGGGTCGGCGTGGCGGCCGCCCTGCGCGGCCTTGTCCAGCGCTTGGCGCAGCACGCGGGTAACTTGCGCCACGTAGGCCGGGCTGCGCTGGCGACCTTCCACCTTGATGGCGGCCACGCCGATACGCAGGATCTCCGGCAGCAGGGGCAACACGTTGAGGCTGGTGGGCTCTTCCAGCGCGTAGCCAGTGCTGCCTTCCACCTCGAAGCGGCCCTTGCACAGCGTGGGGTAGCCGCTGGGTTCGTCCGGCGCGTAGCGGTCGATCAGGATGCCGTTCAGTCGGGCATCCATGCCTTGCGCACCCTCCTCCCAGCGCACGAAACGCGCCGGCGAGCACACGCCGTGGGTGTTGGGCGACTGGCCGGTGGCGTAGCTGGACAGCAGGCAGCGGCCTTCCACCATCACGCACAGGCTGCCAAAGCCGAACACTTCGATCTCGACATTGGTGTTGGCAATCACCTGCTCCACCTGTGCCAGAGTGAGCACCCGCGGCAGCACCGCGCGCTGCACGCCGAACAGCTGCTGCGCCATGTTGACCGCTTCGTAATTACTGGCCGAGCCCTGTACCGACAGGTGCAGACGCAAGTCCGGATGGCGGCGGCTGGCGTAATCCAGCAGGCCGAAATCGGCCAGGATCACCGCGTCCACCCCCAGGTCGGCGGCTTCGTCCACCGCGCGTTGCCAGCGGGCCGTGTCAGCCTGCTGGGCGAAGGTATTGATCGCCAGCAGCGTCTTCACCCCCTTGGCACGAGCGTAGCGTATGCCCTCGGCGGCGGTTTTTTCGTCGAAATTCAGCCCGGCGAAGTTGCGGGCATTGGTGTCGTTCTTCAGGCCGAAGTACACGCAGTCGGCGCCATTGTCGACCGCGGCCTTGAGCGAAGGCAGGCTGCCCGCCGGGCAGACCAGTTCCGGAAGCGGCATGGTGAAAATCCTTGCAAGCAAAACGCACCGACCTTAGCCCAGCACCAGCCGACTGCCATTGCCGCAAATCAAGCATTTATCCATACCGCTGCGGCCTGCGTGTTTACCGCACTGCAGCATAGCGCCTATGATGACTACCCCTACCCGCCTGCTGCCTGCATCATGATCGTTCGCCCCCGCTACCACTGGTTTCGCCTGCTGTTCATCTGGCGTGGTTCCGTCGTACCACGCATTCTCAGCCGCCTGACCCTGGTGCTGGTCATTTCGCTGCTGGCCAGCTGGTCCGCGCCGTGGTGGGTGAGCCGGCACGCGCAGTCGTCATTGAACATCTACATCTTCACCTTGCTGGGCGTATCGCTGGCCATCTTCCTGGGTTTTCGCAACTCGGCCAGCTACGAGCGCTTCTGGGAGGCGCGCAAGCTGTGGGGGGTGCTGCTGATTGCCGGTCGCGAGCTAGCCGGCAAAAGCCTGGCGCTGGCACCAGCCGCACCTCAGACCCCGCTGCTGATCGATGGCGTCTGCGCCTTTGTCTACGCGCTGAAAGGCCACCTGCGCCAGGATGATGTCAGCAACCATCTGCAGCGGCTGCTGCCGCAGGCCCAGTATCAGCGGGTGCGAGCTGCCGACAACCAGCCGGCGCTGATTGCCGCCTGGCTGCAACAGCTGCTGGCCGACTTGCGCCGAAACGCTGCCATCAGTGACTGGCAGTGGCAGAGCCTGGACAAGAATATGGATGCGCTGGTGGAAGCCCAGGGTGGCTGCGAGCGCATCAGCAACACGCCGATTCCGTTTACCTACCGCGTGCTACTGAACCGCACCGTCACCATCTACTGCATGCTGCTGCCCATTGGCCTCGCCAGCAGCATCGGCTGGCTCACGCCGCTGATCGCGGTGTTCGTGGCCTATACCTTCCTGGCGCTGGATACGCTGGGCGACGAGCTGGAAGAGCCATTCGGCAAGGAAGGCAACGACCTGCCACTGGCAGCCATGAGCCACAATATCGAAGCCTCGCTGCGCGAAATACAGGGCGTACCGCTGGCAGTGGAAGCGCCACGGCCGGATGGCATATACCTGCATTGAAACCGCCGCCCGGTTCGCAGCGACAGGCGTAGTAAACACCAGCCAGGGCGGAATAAGGGCTGGTACGTAAAAAAGGTTGGCCGCATGCGGCCAACCTCGAATGGCAGAATATCCCTCTTTGCTATCCCGGTGATATCACCACAACAGCTTGGACAGCCGTTGCTTTCTGCCGTATCAGCAGCCCGTATGGACTGCCTTGTTTTGACACCACACCCCCGTCGTCAAATCAGCTGGTGGTGTCTGTTTGACATCCCCTGCCCACAGGTGCTGTTATTGTTACTGGTAACTCACGTTATACGTTGCCACGGCATTTGCCGTACCAGGGCCTACCGTTCCGGTACGCACATACTTCACGGAAAACGGAATATTCACGGTGCTGTTAGTGCCTCCGACATCGGCTACCCAGAATTGATTGGTATTGCCTGCAACATTGGAATCCGGGCCATAAGATACTACGCCATTAGGATGGCTTAGCTGATAACCAACCCCGGTGGCAGTGGAACCGGCAGCCAGGGAAAGCACATTGCTGGTATTGCCTGGATTCGTGCTGTCAGTCATGGTCATGTAAACCTTGGTGCCGGACATGCAATTCAGGCTCAGAGTAAAGCTACCACTGCCGGCAGTGGCTCCCACCGCGCTGAAACTATTGGCGGCTACCGGCGCCAGATTTACTGCACGGTTATTCGGCGCATTGATCGTGCAGGAAGCCGCAGTTACCGTTACGCTATTGCTGATATACATATTTCCCCAACCTGCAGTACTGACAGTATTCATACTGCGGTCACTAAAATCAATAAAACCAATTGGGTGATTTGGATCACTAGCCGGAAAGTTAGTGGTTCCCGCCGAAATCGGGCCAGTCACGATCAATTGTGCCCTCATGGAGGGCAAGGGGCCAATGGTAATACCAATACGTGTAGTCGAGTAGTTCTCATACGTTCCGGGCCAAGGCGTCATCGCCACCGGACGCCCGCCAGATACATCAGCACTTGCCCACATGCGCAGGCCAATACCTGGTATGCCAGTTTGGATAATATCGCTACTACCAGGAACCAAAGGATTGGTTGCCGAAGTCATTTTATAGGAATAGCGAATAAAATAATTATCGGAGCAGCTGAACTTGCCCTGGGAGAAGCTGGGCGGGCTGACCCAGCCAGTATCCTGCAAGATCGAACCTATCGGCTTATTGGCTGGTAGCCGCATCGTAGCTGGGAATGGAAGATTGTAGAAAAACGACGTACCCGCAGTGGGCACACAACCCGTCGCCTTCACCTCCATCGCTGTTGTCACACCCAGCAGCAATACCACCAAGTGCAGAGTCAGCCTTGATTTTCGCTGCCAGCCCGCAACTTTGTCAGAGCCCCATCGCATTATATATTCCACCTCCAAAATAAAATTTGCCGTGACTGCATTAGCTGACTGCAATATCGCCCCCCCACAGTCAGCGCACGAGCTGGATATTTATGCGTTGCCGGCAAAACTCGGGAACTTACGTCCAAAGGCCTAACGCAAAAAACGCCTGCACTCGCTTCTGTGCCAGCAACCAATGCAGCACGGAAATCGTTGTTGACCTGGCACGCGGCACGAGCAAACAAATCGTGAGCAATTATTGGCAATGCCAGTTTCTGTTGCTGCTGCATTTATCTACTAGACATAAGGAAAAACAGTAAATCGTGTCGTCATAGCATTCGCATAAATCGGCAAGCCTGAATCCATTTACGTCATCGACTGTCACAACATAAGCCACCCCGTTTTTTCAGCACCAGCAATATCGCTGCGAATATTGGTCAGTACAACGTAGCATGGCAGTCAACCACATAAGATTCATCCCAATACTGTTCAAAATCTACGCAGGCAGTTTCAAACAGCATCTATATAAACAAATAGATTTAAGCCGAATGCCGTCATTTGAAAGCAAAGCTTTAATTACGCAGCACTTATGCAACAGCCAAAAAATTAATCAATGGCTTGAAACAGCCATTTGAATGCATCGTAAATTCATAAGCCATGCCAAATAAAAACAATAAGGTATTAAATAGCAGTATTGATTTAGTAGATGAGGCAACAAGCCAATCGCTTGCCGAAGAGAGAAAACCGGAAAGACCGCCCGCACTTACCCGGAAGCAGGCAACGCGCCACAGGACAGCCATGGTGGTACAGCAGGTAAGCGAAGCGGTGATGGAAGGCAGCATGAAAATCGCCCACCAATAGGCGGGCGATAGGAGAAGTGGCCACAGGATGACTGCCAGGACAGAAGGACACCAAACGGCTGGCGTGGTCACCTGCTGATGCCACGCCAACCGGGTAGGGGTGACAGCTTGCTACGACTCAGGGCGGATCCGGTCCAGCGCATCGGTAAAGATGCCGTCCACGCCCCACTGCCGCAGTTCGGCGGCACGAGCAGGATCGTTCACGGTATAGGCCAGCACGCGGTAGCCGGCGGCGCGTACCACCGCCACGCGCTCGGCGGTGAGCAGCTGGTGGTCACTATGCAGCGATACCGCCTGCAGCTCGGCCAGGCGCGCCGGCCAGTCCTCAGGCCATTGTTCCTCGATCAGCCAGCCACGCGGCAGCTGCGGGGCGGCATCGCGCGCGGCCAGCAGCGCCTCCCAGGCAAACGACGACAGCAAGGGCGGTGCCGGGTGGCCCTGCCACAGCTCTGCGGCCAGTAGCGCCACCTCCCGGCCGGTTTTCGCTTCGCGCCCCGGGCAGGGTTTGATCTCGACATTGGCCAGCAAGCGATGTGCGCGGCAGTAAGCGGCGATGGTGGCGAAGGTGGGCAGCGGCTCGCCAGCAAAGCGCGGTGCGAACCAGCTGCCGCCATCCAGCCGCGACAGCGCGGCGATGTCATGCTCTGCGGCCAACCCATGGCCGTTGCTGGTGCGCTGCAGGGTGTCGTCGTGCAGCAGGAATGCCACGCCGTCCAGGCTCAGTTTCACGTCAAACTCCACCGCGCCGTAGCCGTACTGCACCGCCGTAGCCATGCCGGCCAGGGTGTTTTCCGGGGCCAGCTTTCCGCCACCACGGTGGGCGAACAGGTAGGGGTAAGGCCAGTCTTGCATGGGGTTCTCCAGTCGTGTGCAGGCAGGCTGCCTGGGCTGAGGTAGGGTGGGCAAAGGCCGCAGGCCGTGCCCACCGGCAAGTGGTTCTGGTGGGCACGCTACGCTTTGCCCACCCTACACGGGGGTTGGCCGCAAGGGCGTCATGCCTGCTGTTTGGGCTTGCGCAGGTATAGCAGCACCACCGCCAGCGCCGACACCAGCATCAGCCCCAGGCTGACAGCGTTGAGCACCGGCGAGGCACCCTCGCGCATGCGGCCGTACATCAGGATGGTGAGCGGACTGTCGCTACCTACCAGCATCAGCGTAGTGTTGAAGTTCTCGAACGACAGCAGGAAGGCTACCGCACCGCTGCCGATGATGGCCGGCTTCAGGTACGGCAGGGTGATCGTGCGCAGGATCTCCCAGCGGCTGGCGCCCAGGTTCAGCGCGGCCTCCTCCAGCGAGGTATCGAAGCGCTTCAGCCGCGCGGCGATGGTCAGCGTGGCGATGGTGATGATGTAGGACACCTGCCCCATCACCACCAGCGGCAAGCCGGGGCGCAGCCACTCCAGCTCGATTTCCCAGCTGTCGTAGAGAAAGTTGGCGATCTGGCTGGCAAACGCCAGGATGGAAATCCCCAGAATCACGCCAGGAATCACCAGTGGCACCAGCATTAGGGTGGTGAACAGGCCCTTGCCGCGGAACTCGGCGCGCTCCAGCACAAAAGCATTGCTGGTACCCAGCAGTACCGAAATCAGGCTCACCCAGAACGCAACCTTGCAGCTATGCCAGATGCTGACCAGCAGCTCGCTATCGAACAGCAGGCCGGTGCGGCCGTTACCATTGGCCAGGAACCAGTCCAGGGTGAAGCCCTGCCACGGCGGGGTGGGAAACAGCGAGTCGTTGAAGGCGAATACCGCCACCACCGACAAGGGCAGCAGCAGGAACAGGAAGAACACGGCCAGGTACAGCGTGCGGCCGCGCAGCAGCCAGCGGTTGTCCGGCAGGCTTGGAATCATGTCAGGCTCCTCAGGTACGGCGCATGGAGTCGGCAAAGCGCTGGCCGGTGAGCTTCAGCCCCAGCCATACCAGCAACGACGACAGCCCCAGCAACAGGAAGGCGAAGGCCGAGCCCTGCTCCCAGTTGAAACGGGTGATGAACTGGGTATAGATCTGCTCGGTGAACCACATCGAGTTCTTGCCGCCCATGATCACCGGCGTCAGGTAATTGCCCAGCGTCAGCATGAACACCATGATGCAACCGGCGGCAATGCCGGGCGCCGCATGTGGCACCACGATGCGGCGCAGGATATCCAGCCGATTGCCGCCCAGGTCATAGGCAGCCTCGATCAGGCTGTCGTCCAGCGTTTCCAGTGCATTGATCAGCGGCACCAGCATGAATAGCAGCGAGCTATACACCAGCCCCACCAGGATGGTGGCATCGTGGTACAGCAGTTCCACCGGCTCGGCGGTAATGCCCAGCTGGAACAATAGCTGCGGCAGCACCCCGGAACCACGCAGCAGGATCAGCCAGCCCAGCATGCGCACCAGCTCGCTGGCCCAGAACGGCAGCAGGATGCCGGCCATCAGCAGTGCGCGCACCCGCCCGCGCGCCACCTTGGCGATGCTCCATGCCACCGGAAACGCCAGCAGCAGCGCCAGCACGGTAACGATCACCGACATCAGCGCGGTACGCACGAAGGTATGCCAGTACAGCGGCTCGTCGAAAAAGGTCAGATACTGCTTGAGGCTGGGGGCGAATTCGCCGGGGCCGACCCGCTCGCGGAACGACAGCAGACCCACCTCCACGTGCGGCAGCAGGATCAGCAGCGCCAGCCACAGTACGGCGGGCGCCAGCAGCAGGAACAGGCCAAGACGGCGCGGAGCCAGTACGTTCATGGCGCTCACTCCCTGAAGGCCTTGGCATGCTCGGCGCGGATGCCGAGGTATACCGTCTCGCCCGGCTGCAGATCGGCATGCTGGCCGGTGTGCGGCAGCGCCACATGCAATGGCGTGCCGTAGCGGGCATCGCGTACCTGCACCGTGGAGTTGGCGCCATCGAAATACAGCGTTTCCACCCGGCACGGCAGGCGGTTGTCGAACGCCGCCACATCGGCCTCATGCCGCGACAACGCAATGGTTTCCGGGCGGATGAACAGCGCCTGGCTGCCGCCGGTATCGTCCTGCTGTGCGGCCAACTTCAGCGGCAGACCGCTGGCGGCCACGCCCTCGCCTGCGCCGGACAGCGTAACTTCCAGCCGGTTGCTGTTGCCGACGAAACCGGCCACGAAGGCACTGGCCGGCTGGTAGTACAGCTCTTGCGGCGTGCCCACCTGTTCGAAGCGGCCCTTGTTCATTACCGCCACCTGGTCGGACATCACCAGCGCCTCGCTCTGGTCGTGGGTGATGTAGACAAAGGTGGTGCCGATCTCGTGCTGCAGCTGCTTCAGCTCCAGCTTCATGTGTTCGCGCAGTTTCAGATCCAGCGCCCCCAGCGGCTCGTCCAGCAGCAGCAGGGTCGGCTCCAGCACCAGGCTGCGGGCAATCGCCACGCGCTGCTTCTGGCCACCGGACAGCTGGTCGATACGCTTGCCCGCAGTACCGGGCAGACCGACACGCTCCAGCATCGCTTCGCTGCGGCGACGGATCTCGGCCTTGCCGAGGCCCCGGCGCGCCAGGCCGTAGCCCACGTTGTCGCCTACCGACATCATCGGGAACAGCGCCAAGTGCTGGAACACCATGTTCACCGGGCGACGGTTGGGCGCCACGTTGTGCATGCTGTGGCCGCCAATGACGATATCGCCGTCATCCGGGGCGATGAAGCCGGCGATCATGCGCAGCAGCGTGGTCTTGCCACAGCCGGAGGGGCCGAGGATGGAAAAGAAGCTGCCCTTGGCCACGTCCAGGCTCAGCCGGTCGACGGCAGTAAAACCGGTGTAGTGTTTGCTGACGCCACGCACCGACAAGTCGATGGCGTCATGTTGCGGGGTATGCGGCATGAAGAGCCCCATTCAAATTGGAGAGAAAAGAAAGGCCGCGAACGCGGCCTTGCAGAATTGCCAGCCACGGCTGTGGCCGGCAGT
The DNA here is from genome assembly GCF_042648905.1 of Vogesella amnigena. Classification (NCBI taxonomy): domain Bacteria; kingdom Pseudomonadati; phylum Pseudomonadota; class Betaproteobacteria; order Neisseriales; family Chromobacteriaceae; genus Vogesella; species Vogesella amnigena. Next base: position 244,845 of record NZ_JBHRYH010000009.1, read on the forward strand.
GACTTAGCTTGCAGCCTTGATGCGATCCAGCACCTTGCCGTCGATCTCTTCCAGACCAGCCGGAATCGCCGGGTACCACTTGATGTTCTTCATCGCTGCCGGCGGGAAGGACTCTGCCAGCTGCTTCTTCATCTGCGCATCCATGAAGTTCTCGGCGCCCTTCACCGCAGTGAAGCTACCAGCAGACTTGGCCACCTGGGCTGCGATTTCCGGACGGGTGATGAAGTTGATCCACTTGTAAGCGGCATCCAGGTTCTTGGCCTTGGCCGGGATGGCAAAGGTATCCACCCAGCCCAGCGCGCCGGACTTGGGCGCCACGAACTTCAGCGCCGGGTTTTCGCTGTTCAGCTTCCAGCCACCGGCATCCCACATCTGCGCAGCCACCACCTCACCGGTACGGATATCGTTCAGCAGCTGATCCTTGCTTTCCCAGAAGTACTTGAGGTTCTTCTTGCAGCTGATCAGCTTGTTGCCGGCTGCGGTCATGATTGCCTCGTATTCCTTGGCATTGGCATAGGCCTTGAACGGATCCTTGCCCATGGCGAAAGCCTGGGCGATCAGCGTCGGGCGCTTCAGGCGCACCGCGGTCTTGCCGGCATACTGCGGGCTGCACAGATCACCGTAGTCGGCGGCCTTGCTCTTGGCGCTGTTCACTACCAGGCCATCGGTACCCCAGAACAGCGGCAGGCCATATACCTTGCCATCCAGCGCGGTGACTTTCTGGGTGGACGCCAGCATGGAAGGGATGAAATTGGCCGTCTTGACCTTGGACAGGTCGATAGGACGGTAGATGCCAAACTCGCGCACCGGGCCGGTGATGCGGTCCTGGCTGGGGTTGGCCAGGTCAAAGCCGGCACCGCCGGTGGCGCGCAGCTTGGAGATCATTTCCTCGTTGTTGGACAGGGTCACCTCGACGGTGATGCCGGTTTCCTTCTTGAACTGCTCTACCACCGCCTGTGGCGCGTAGTCGGCCCAGGTCAGCAGGCGCAGTACGGAATCGGCGGCGTTGGCATTGAACGCACATGCCACCAGCAGTGCACCGGCGGATAATTTCGAAACTTGCTTGAACATGTATTGCCACTCCCTCGTGTTTGGAAAGACAACTCCGCAGCCACCGGTGGCGGCTGCGATTCCGCGTGTACCCTGCATTGCGCCGGGTTTTGTCTCGCGGGCCAGCACCAGAGAATATATAGGCCATGTTACGGGCATGTTTAATAAAAATTTCAGTTGTTGGTTTTTTGTGCGTTTCCTGTATGTTTTCTTACAACACTGCAACTCAGCCAGCATGCCCCTCTGCAGCTACCAGCTCGGGTTTGACACGTAACGCCCACAGTACCCCGGCTACCAGCAACAGCACTCCCAGCAAGGTAAGCCATGCCGGGAACTCGCTGCGCCACAGGTAGGCGTAAGCCAATGCGGCCAAGGTTTCAAACACGATCAACTGCCCCACCAGCGCGGTAGGCAGGCGCTGGCTGGCCTCATTCCAGCACAGGGTCCCCAGCCAGGAGGCAAACAAGCCGATGGCGGCCATCAGCAGCAGAAAACGGACCGGCTGCGGACCCAGCGGCATGGCGAAACCACTGTCGCCAGCACCGGGCAGCAAGTTCAGCAGCACAAAACCCAGCAAGGCCAGCGGTAAGGTGGCCACACCCTGTGCCGTGGCCCAGGTGCGCGGGCTACGACCTGGATGGTCGCGCAACCAGTCAGCATTGCGCAGCGGGTACCAGGTCCAGCAGGCTACCGCCAGGCAGGCCAGCAGCGCACCACTGACATAGCGCCCCAGATCGACCCCGCTGTCGCGGCGCAAGGCGTCCAGTTCCACGCTGTTCACACAGGCGATACCAACGGCGATCAGCAACAGCGAAGGCAGCAGTCGCAGCCAGGGCAGACGCCCGTCACGCTGGTGGTCGCGCAGATTGGCGCAGATGGCGATTACCACCGGCAAGGTACCGATCAGCATGGTGGGTAGCGGGCCACCGGCACGCTGGATGGCACCAGCCAGGCACAGGTAGTACAGCAGATTGCCAACTGCAGCGAGCTTGAGCGCCTCCAGCCAGTCCGCACGGCTCAAATCGCGCAAGCCTGCGCGATCCACCCAGGCTAGCGGCAAGGCAATCAATCCGAATGCCAGATAGCGCCCCACCGACAACAGGGCAGCCGGATACTCCGGCAACATCTGTGGCGCCACGAATACCAGCCCCCACATCAGGCCAGCCACCAATGCATACAACACTCCTGCCAACATGCTCACCTCCAGTCTGCGTTGCCGGCAGTGTAGGTTGGCCGCAAGGCAGCGGTCTTGTACCAGATTGCGATGAACGGGATACGTAAAGGAATGGCTAGCGCAAGCGCAGCTGTTGCTGATAACGCGCCGGAGTCACACCGTAGCGACGCACAAAACAGCGATTGAGATGCGACTGATCAGTAAGGCCGGCAGCGGCAGCCACCTGCGCCGGCGGCAGACCAGTGGCCAGCAGGCGCTTGGCCTCGTACAGCCGCAGCGCCATCAGCATCTGCTGCGGCGTAACGTGATACTGCGCCCGGAAGCGGCGCAGAAAATGGTAGGGGCTAAGGCCAGCAACTGCGGCCAACTGTTCCAGCGTCAACCGCTCGGCAAGGTGCGCGTGCAGAAAGTCCAGCACGGCAGTCAACCGCACATCGGCCTCGCGCCGCGCCGGTCGCGGCACCCGCGCCAGCGGACGGAACTCGGCCAGCAGCTCGTACAGCTGGCTATCGAATGCCAGCGGCTCCTCCGCCTGCCACAACGCCGCCAAACGCTGGCCCACCCGCTGCGCGATGGCAGGGTCGTGGCGGACCGCAGCGTCGAACCACCAGCCGTCTTCGCCGCTGACGCGCGCCAGCACATCCGGATCGATATAGATCATGCGGTAGCACCAGCCCTGTTCGGTGGCCGCCTCACCGGTATGCAGCGCATCCGGATTCATCAGCACCAGCGAGCCGGATGAAGCCAAATGTTCACTGCCGTGATAACGAAAGCGCTCCACTCCGCTTTCAATCGCTCCCAGACCGAAAGCCGCATGGGTATGCGGCTCGAAAGCATGGCTGACGATATGTGCCCGATACAGCTCCACACCTGGCATCGGCTGACAAAACTCTGCCCGATCTGACAAATGCTCGAACGCCTGTGGCACGCCATTCAGCGACACGGAGGGAGGGATCGAAGCAGTTACAACGGAAGACATGGGCGATGGAGCGGTCACGATAAAACCACATTCTGGCAGAAAAGCGGTCCATCATCAGGCGCGATGATTGAGTCGACGTCGCTGACACGGCGTGCAGCCAACGTTGGTCGCAGCCTGCAATCAGGCAAGACTGCACCGGTGTGCTGGCTGCCGCCCACCACAAAGCACAAAGCCCAGCTCGTCTGAGCTGGGCTTCTTGTGGGGGAGTCTGGCGGTGTCCTACTTTCACACGGGTATCCGCACTATCATCGGCGCTGAGGCGTT